>CAZFDW010000006.1:0-27765 GCA_964517865.1 uncultured Chitinophaga sp. | reverse complement strand
ACAGTGAGAGGAGAACGACGAAGCGTTCAGACAGGAACCGCAGTTGTACCGGATTTTCGGTTTTCTTGTCGAGACGAACTTCGGGGGCGTTTACAGCCGAATCTGCCGGTTTTTGAGGTTTTCAATGCGTTTTTTGCCATGCCCCGATCACTTCTGCGAGCCAAATTCAACCCCCAATGTTTAAGCGGCCATTGTTTTTTTGCCCGACTCCTGACGGGCTACTCGACTCAGAGAGTCAAGCTACGAAAACAAGCAGCTCCGTGGGGGAGCTGCTTGAAGAGTCCTTTTTTAAGTTTCGTGCGAAACCTGGTGTGTGTCAGAATCCACCACCGCCCCCACCACCACCGCCGCCGCTGAATCCACTGTTTCCGTTACCTCGGATACGACGGAATTGACCGTAGTCCTGCTCAGCTTCCATAGAATTAATGCCGTTGCTGTAAGGTTGTGAAACAACAACTCGCTGATTTGCGTCCTGGTTGCCGAGATCTGTCAGGACACGCACGACAATGTCGCGGCGCACCTGATCCAGTTCCGGATCAGCATTGTTCCACGACCGCTGCACGATGACCGGGAACGGTGTTGAAGGCATCCGTGCCGCGATCTCTGCAATGTGATCGCGACCGTAGGGACTCAATTCCGACGAATTGTCCACAAACTCGTTGCGATACATTATGAAGTCGGCAGCTTCACCATTGGTCTGCATCGCGTGCCAATGAGCACGCGTGACTGATCCCAGCGGCAGCACATCGGGAACCTGCATTCTGGAATGAGCTGACCCGCAGCCCCAACTGCAGGGATTCCACCAATGACAACCGCACATTGAGCATCCTGAATCACAGGATCCTGTATCACACGATGATGCCCCGGAGGATGTCGAACACGACTCACAGCTGCTGGAGTTGGATGATGTGGCTGAACAGCAACCGCTGCACAGCCCACAGGCTGCGAGCAGCATCAATTTCGCTCGAAGTGAAGATTGGAGAAGGTTCATGGTCACGCTTCCTGTCCGCACGCATAGTGCCGGGAGGGTGAAAAACTCGTGCATCAACATGGGGAAGAACACACACCGGACGGCGTCTGATGCATCAATGCCTACAACGCTATTTCTTCGCAGGCTGACTCCAGCCGACAGGCTTCACCTGTGATTTCGAATATTTAGAACCGGGCAGTCGGAAGAACGACTTCTTCGGTTCTGTCGAAACATGGCCGTTATGGTTCGAGGAGTCCATCGTGCGACTCTGCGGCGGATAGTTCTGTGGCACTGCCGGCACTTGAGGCATCCCGCCCTGCGGATATCCCTGTTGTGGTGCCTGGTACGGAGGAGTTGACTGGTACGGCGGAACCGACTGATCTTGTTGAAAACCCTGGTTTCGAGCCGGTTGCGGTACTGAATACTCCGGCTGCGGCTGCATCGGCGCAACGTAAGGTACCCCGCCGCCGAATGGCGAACCACTCGGCACGGCCAGGCCACCAGCAGAATATCCCCCCGCACCCAGACCAACCGGTGGGTTGAACTGGCTGTATCCAACAGGCACCCCGTGAAGCATACCACTTCCGACAGTACCCACCTGGTAGACGTTATTGTCAGGCGTACCTTCTGTACGCCCCAACTTCCACAGATCGTGGTCGTTTGGATGCGTATGATTGAAGCCCGGCAACGGCGGCACTTCATCCGGTTCCATCGGACGGACGATTTCCGGTGAAACTAGAATCAGTAATTCGGTTTCAACTTCGGACGCATTTTTGGACTGGAACAGTATCGGTCCGACGTAAGGGATGTCACCCAGCAACGGAATGCGACTGACATTGACCAGTTCCTGTCGTGAGAGCAATCCACCGATCGCAAAGGTCTGACCTTCCCGAAGCTCCACGGTGGTCTGAACTCGCTTCACATTCGTGCCAGGGATCCCGTTGACAGCATTGTTGTTGTTGAGTTCACTGAACTCAGGTACGACCTGAAGTCGAATGAGGTCCCGGTCCATCACAGTCGGAGTCACCACCAGACTGGTCCCGAAGCCTCGAAACGATGTCGCCTGACCTCCGCCCAGACCGATAATTGTCGGTACGGCAAATTCACCACCCGCCAGAATACTGGACGATGTGCCACTCATACAGGTCACCGTTGGTTCCGCCAGCAGCTTGACCGTACCGTTTGACTGCAGCCAGCGGACCAGTACCAGGATCTCGCCGTTTTCAAAAATACCGCTTAAGGTCGAACCGACTCCGGCACCCAGGTT
Source organism: uncultured Chitinophaga sp. (assembly GCA_964517865.1). Taxonomy (GTDB): domain Bacteria; phylum Planctomycetota; class Planctomycetia; order Planctomycetales; family Planctomycetaceae; genus SXXK01. The sequence continues at coordinate 25,528 of CAZFDW010000006.1, read as the reverse complement.
TCCAGCGACGGCATGCCGTGAATTGTTGAATTCAACGGCCCAGTCAAAGCCAAAATCCCGCATCTGAGAGCGGTTGATTTCAGCGACGATGACTCGCATCATCACATTGTATTCGCCGGGAACTGAGAGTTCGTTGATCACAATGTCGCGAAAACCAATGTTCTGGCCTCCGCCGCCAACCTGACCTCCGCCGAAGTTTCCAGCCTGAGCGAAGTTATTCAGTCCGCCCTGATCGCCGAGATCGTTGAATCGTCCCATCGAACGAAACACTTCGGCGCGAACAATCTGCAAAATGTTCTGAGCCTCTTCACCATCGTACGCCTGACCACGGACCAGGACCTGTGTTCCGACGGGAATGATGGCGACCTGTGAATTCGGGAAGAGCGTTTTTAAGCGACGTTCCAGCCGTCCGAAGTCCAGTGTTCTCTGTTCTTCAAGGCTGGCGTCGTTGACGACTGCCACTTCGTAGATTGAAGGCATCTCTTCGTCTTCAAACCAGAATGTCATATCCGTCTTGCCAAGTTCCATTCCCACAACGCTGACTTCGGTTGGGGAGTACTGGACATAATTGGCAACAGTCGAATCGGTCACTGCGATGCGGCGGATATTTCGATTCGTCATCACCAGCTGGCTGTGACGCTTTTCCAGCTCGAAGTTGTATTGTGGCTTCAGCAGGCGATCCACATTCGGGCTGTGGATGGCATCCACCTGACCTGAAATCGCCGGGTCGGTCATCGACGGCGCATCCAGTTGCAGTCTCTGCATCTGGACGGGGCGGATGGGTATGCTGAATCCAGCGGAGGATTCTGGCAACTGCTGAGCGGACAAAGTTCCGTGAGCCAGAGCCGACAGGGCAATAGCGCCTGACAACATCTGCCGAAGCGTCTTCGCTCGAAAATGGCGACACCAGGTTTTCAAACACAAACCCGGTCCGGCGTGATCGGCTGACATTCGACGTGCTCCTTCCGTGTCACATCATTATCGAAGAATCTGGACAGGATTCTTCTACACCCATCTCTCGTCTCGTTCACCTCACTCCTGTAATCCTTACGGAGAATGGCATGACGACCGCTCCTCGGCGGCTGCAAAGACCTGGCTGCTGCGAGTTTATCGACTCGGCCGCTCGTTCTGTTTTCCTTTGATGTATCCCAATCTGCCAGATTCCATTCCACCTTGTGGGTGCGGCCGGTTGCGCAAACTAGACCGATCAGCACGATTTCCAAAGTCTACCGGCTACCAGACAATGTTGATATTGTTGTCAGCGACACCAGGGTGAGCCCAGGGACGGCGATAGCTGTGAAACGGCAGGCGATGGTGTACGCCTCCGCCGTCCATGTTCGGCAGGTTCTCAAAACCGCTCTCAAAACTGCGGGGATCCGGACTTCCGTGATACCCTCCACCGTAGCCATGACCGTACCCGCCAGCATAACCACCGCCGTAAAAACCCGCTGATCCGTACAAACTGCCGAACTGGACCATTCCCCCGCCGACGCCGCCGCATCCGCAGCAGGTTGGCACGGCGGCAGCACATTCACAGCAAGCATCCATTTCAGGTGCCGCATAAATCATGGGTGCATGATTCACCGGGGCATGCGAACAACCGCAACCGGGCAATCCAGCCTGCGTCAGTGCAGAACCGGAAAGACAAACGAAAGCAGCCAGCGCCGATAAACCTGTTGTCAGACGTAACATTCAAATCTTCCTTTTATCGTGGATATCAATGCTGTCGCCAGAGTGGAACATGCGTGGCACATGACAGCGCGAACCACGGTCACGTAGGATCTACACGCAAAAGCCGCCTGCGACCAGAAGATTCACCTGCTGAATCGCCGGAAGATAAAATATGACGGTCGGTCCGTTCGAAATGTGCATGAGGCGTTGAGTTGACCGAAGCTGTCGTATCTCCAGATTTCATCATGGGCCGGTCTTTCCTTCGAACCGATCTCTCACATGGATCAATTCTGCAGTTCTGCTGTTTCGCGGAGTCGAAACGACATCAGACTGAAATTCAGTCTGATGCCCTTGGAGGGAGTCTATGCGTCAGACATTTTTGTTTGCATTTCTTGTCGCCGCAGTCATGACGACTTCTGCTCAGGCACAGGTCGGCTCTCCAGGCATCGAGTACGGAAATACGATTGCCGCCGGAGACGGTGTGCAGTTGTATCCATACGATCAGCAGGATCCGTGGCTGCACGGCCACTTTCAGCGCGTGCCTGCTTATGGCGGCTTTTCCAGCTTCCGTCCCTACAACTATCGGCACGTGTTCGCTCAGACACAACTGGCACAATCCTGGGGCCATACTCACGGAATGCCATATTCACAACAGTTCTGGAACCGTTATCGCAGCAGTTATCTGGAAGGCAATCTGCATGCTGACGGTCAGCCAATGATGCGAAATCCTCAAATGCCGGGTCACCCCTCACAGATGTACCCGCCTCAGGCAGCTCCACAACAGCAATCCCCATCGCAGGGGAATCCAAGTCAGGGAAGCCCCGACAACTCTGATTTGGAAAGGGCCGTACGTCCGATCGGATACCAGACTCAGGATTTCTCTTATCGGCCATCTTTCGCATCTGAGCCTGTTGCATCATCGATTCCTGCTGAACGACCAATCCATATCTTTCCGGAACGCATGCACAAACGCTGATCTCGATCGGCAACACTGAGAACTCCCCAGGAGAAACGCTCCGCGCCTTCGCAAGTTGGTTCGGAGCGTTTCAACTTTTAATCGTGTTGCGTTGCGGGATAGCACTCTTAATCATAATCTTACCCTTAATCATACTCGACACAGGTCGCGCGACGTTTCAATTCGCCATGATTCGGCCACTCACATCCAGCGGAATCGATTAAGATTACGAGTAGGATTATGATTAAGAAACGAAATCACAACAGCACTCACAGGTTGCCCTATGAAAATTGTCCGAATCCAGCCAGTCGATGGTCATGTTTGTTTTGCCAGCCAGCAGGCAGACGGTTCGCTGGAACGGCTGCAGGGCAGTCTGTTTGATGGTCTGACGTCTACCGGTCAGCCTGTCGTCGCTCAGAAAATCCTCGCCCCGCTGGAACCGGCAGCAATCCTGTGCATCGGGCTGAACTATCGCAAGCATGCCGAAGAGGGCAAGCAGGCGCTCCCGCCACATCCCGTGCTGTTCATGAAGATCGCAACCACCGTGCAGAATCCCAGCGATCCCATTGTGTTGCCACGCAAACTTCGCAGCGACAAAGTGGACTATGAATGTGAACTGGCCGTGATCATCGGCAAACGTTGCCACAACGTCAGCCGCGCCGATGCGTTGTCATATGTGTTGGGTTACTGCTGCGCCAACGACGTGAGTGCTCGTGACTGGCAAAAAGACGGTGGCGGCGGTCAGTGGTGTCGCGGGAAAACGTTTGCCACATTCTGCCCGCTGGGCCCGTGTCTCGTGACTGCTGACGAGATCCCGAACCCAAACGCCTTGCAGATCCGCACCATTCTCAACGGCAACACCATGCAGGACTGGAACACCGACGACATGATCTTTGACGTCCCAACGCTCATCGAGTTCCTCAGTGCCAGCACAATTCTGGCACCCGGCACAGTCATTCTGACGGGAACTCCTCACGGCGTCGGTGCGGCCCGCACGCCCCCCGTATTTCTGCAGCCGGGTGATGAAGTCACAATTGAGATCGAAGGGATCGGGAGACTGACGAATCCGGTGGTCGAAGAAGTGGTGTGACAACTAATCGCAAATGCGGTCAAGTGCTGCGATTTCTGTAGCTTGGACATTCATGTCCGAGACGTTGCCACAACACATCACTCAGACGAACGATTCTGGCATCACAACAATCTTTGCTTCGACCACGATGTCTGGCCATCCGACGGACATGAATGTCCATCCTACGGTCGCGGCGAGCACGGGACGAGACTCAACTCAACCGCCATACCCGACGCATGATCCATTCAAATGCCAGCAGACCGACCATCACAAACATCAGCCAGCGCCGATCCCACAACGTTCGCAGTTGTTCATCGACAACGACCGGCTGGCTTTGATCGGGCAACAGTGTCGGCAAAATTGCAAGTTCTGACACCGCGAGATAACGCCCCTGAGTGTCACGAGTCAGATTTGTGAGCAGCTCAGTGTTCAGAGTCGGATTCTGAGATTCCAGATTCGGAAGCACGACATCGATCGAGGCCTGAAGTACGTCAGACGATTCCGGCACTGGCACTGAGATGCGATAGGTTCCCGGTGCCGGCGGTCGAAAACTCGCCGCATACTGCCCTGCCCCGCGACTGTCGCCATGCAAACGATCAGGCACCGTCAGCGTCCGGCCTTCAGCATCCACGATCGTCAGCGGAACCGATTCTGAAATCAGTGGCTGCAGTCGCGCGTCATAGAGCTGGGCACGCACACTCACCGGTTGCCCCGGTGCGACTTCAATCCGGTCCAGTAGTAACAATCCGCGTGCGTTGCCGCGACTACGACGTCCCTGTCCGACTTCACGAATCAGACTGGTCCAGAATCGTTGATGGCCCTGAGGCGAAATTTCCCGCAGTCGCCATGTCTCTGCGGAGCCAATAAAAATTGTGCGTCCTGTCCCGTAAAACTGTGACGCTAAAAATGGCGGCTGCCCCAGTTCTGTGCGTGCCCGCGGGTTACCATATTCCAGTAGCACAACGGCACCGTCACGCACGCCCCGAACGGGATAGGACCGATAAATCCCCTTGAACGTCTGCCACAGATCCACGCTCGCATTTCCAGTCTCATCCGCGATCTTCAGGAACTCCGTCGCACGGCCTTCTGGTGTCAACGTAATCGGCCACGGCTCATCGGCCCGCTGACTCAAACTGAGCTCCGGCACCATGCGATTGAGCAGAACCGGATACAACACGCTGATCTCGCGAAACGTTTCAGGCTCCTGAGCCAGTCTGGGGGTAAAAATTTCGCCGGCAACCACAACCAGCCCACCCGCGTGTTCAGAAACCCAGCGGTTCAGAAATGTCTGTTGCTCCGCGGAAAGTCGGCCCCAGTCCGGATCGAACCCCACAATCACGTCGTATTCAAACAATTCGGCTTCAGTGGCAGGAAACTTTGTGAGCAGTTGCTTTGCTTCCTGCGACACAAAGCCGATGTTTTCATTCGTCACCGACTGCAGCCAGACATCGGATTCGACACCGCTGTGACGAAACAGCGTGTTACGGACAAACTGATAATCACGCATCGGCCCGCTGGAAATGACAAGCACCTTCATGCGTCGATCGCTGACTTCGATCTTTCGCCGCCGCTCGTTGTCATCGAGCGTCATTTCTGAACTGCCCGTCGTGGATTCAATCCGAGCCGTAAAGTCATAGTTGCCCGGCACCGTCAGTTGCTGACTGAATCGAACAGACGCAGGAATCGCATCGTCACCCAGCTCGATTGTTTTTTCAGCAATTTGTCGCCGATCTTTACCATCTCCGTCCGACGACTGCTCGAACAATCGCACGGTTGCCTGCTGACCAACTGAAGCCGTTCCCTGGAGCATGACGGTAATGTCAAACGGATCTCCCTGATGCACATCGGTGGGACTCTGCATCCCGGCCACCCACAGATTCATCTGCGGCTTTTGACTGCCGACACCAACCGTAATCAGTCGCGTCCCTGATCGCTCGGCTCTGACACGCGCGGGTTCCACATCCAGTCCCGTGTTGGATCGGCCATCGGAAATCACCACCACGCCGCTCAACGTGCGCCCGGAAATCTGACCGATCAGTTGGTAAAGCGATTCCCCAATGCGCGTCTCCGCACCGCGCGGCTGAATGATCGAATTCCACTTCGCCAACGCCGCAGGATCTGTAATCATGCTGGCAGCGGCCTGAGTCTGCTGATCCAGCGACACGGTTGCCGTTTGAAAAGAGGTCTGACCCGTTTGCGTTTCAGGGTCTGCTTGAAAAGGGGTCTGACCCTTTTGCGTTTCAGGGTCTGACCCCTTTTCAAGCTCTGCAAGCTCGACATCCACAAACCGCACTGCATCCTCAGAAACGATGGCCCATGGACCGGCAAGCGACGAATCAAACGTGTAGACCGACACGGCGTGTCTTTTGCTGAGTTCCGACAGGACCCCGGACGCGATCAAGGACTTCACCGCAGCAGCGGCGCGCGTCGGCGCCGCGTCTGTGAGCGACGGGGCGCTCGCCGTCGGTGTTGCCGACGTTTGAGCTTCCTCACCGGCGGCTAGCGCCTTGCCGCTCACAACAGGATCGCCCGCAGGCCAGGCCATAGACAATGAAGTATCGAGCAGAATACCGACTCGTGATTTTTCGATGCGACTCAACTGAGTACGTCGCTGCGGATTCAGCACGATCAGCAGCACCAGAGCCAGGACCAGAATGCGGGGCATCAGCAGGATGGCTCGATCACGCATCTTCAAAAAACGTGAGTCCCGCAACGCCGTGCGGACCGTCAACACACCCAGGATGGCGACGCTTCCCAGGAGGAGCAGAATGCCGGCCGTCGATTCCGGCAAATCCAACTCCGTTGTCTGGAACGATTGTGATTCGACTTCCATCCCGGCAACGGCAGTCGATGATGCATTTTCGGACGATTCTGCGTTACCCGATTCAGCGGGCGGAGCCTGAACTCCGAGGCTCAGCCCCTGAAAATTGAGAACTGAAAACTGAAAACTCTGCTCACTCATTTTGCCACCTCCGGATGGTAGCTCAGACGTAACGCCAGCAGTTGTTCGGCGATCAGTGTCGCAATCAGCAATCCCAGCAGCAGCCAGCGCAGTTCGCGACCGGCGGCGGAACCACCCAGTGAGTTGGCCGAATCGGCTTCCAGAATTCGCACATGATCCAGCTCGGCCTGACTCGTGATCCGTTCCTGATCGGCAATCGCCAACGCGCTTTCAGACGTCGGGACGTTGAGTGCAATCACGGTATCATTGACGATGCCGTCAGGATCAAACTGACGCACGCGGTAAATCCCCGGCCGTTCCGCCTGCGTGATCGTGAGTCCCAATTCCTGCTCGGTGAGTGGCGTCCCGGAAGTTGATTTGTCATCCTGACTTATGGCTGTCGGCGTTGTGCCGGTCGCCGCGTCTTCAGCCGTCTTCAACAAAGTTGCCTGAAGCCGCACAAAGGTTTCTGCAATTGGTTCATCGTTGGGTCCGGCTTCCGGCAGATAGACTTCGACATTGTCGGTGAACTGACTGATCGGCCATTGCAGACGTAACGGTTCCGACAATTCCCGCAATTCGACGCTGTCAATCGGACGTTGCAGGTACTGATGGATCAACAGATGCATCACCACATATCCCGGCGCGGCAGGCGCGACGGGCCAGTTGCTCCAGCGGCGTCCGGCACCTGTGAGAAACGTCAGCACCCTGCCCTTCCCGACTGTATGCTCAAACGCCACAGGCTGACCGGTCTTCAGGCGCATCAATGTGCGCGCACCATCAGCACGTTCCACATCGTCGGCCTTCCAGTCGTCCGTGACCTGCAGCCAGCGTGCGATCTGGACAGTGTCAGGAAACGGACTGTCGAGCGAATTGTAAACCATGAAGATCGGATGCTCTTCAAACACCGGCGTAACAGACGGATTCACGTCGGCAGTCGCCGGATCGCCCTGATCGATCTCATGCACCGTTCCGATTGGTACCGGAAACAGTTTCAACGATGGTTCCCGCAGTGTTTCAGAATACCACCGCACATTCGCCTGCTCGCCCGGAAACCACACGATTCCGCCGCCGCTGCGAACGTACTCGGCGAGCAACAGAGTGAAATCCGCCGGCAGATCGCGGATGTTCAGCAGATAAATGCAGTCATAATTCTTCAGATTTGTCGAAGCCAACGTTTGCGATGCGCGAATCTCACTGGCCAGTCCCGTCAGCGACGGATCAGCACTCAATGCTGCTGCCACAAACGACGCATCGTCCTGCTGACCTTCATCGTCGATAATCAGAATCTTCCGGCGTTCTGTCACCTCGACCGCAAGGAACCGACGATTGTCTTCCCGCAGCGCGTCATCTTCCAGCCGCACTTCAAGCTGATGGCGGCCCTCAGAGTCAAACGTCACATCATGTGAAATCTGCAGTTCTGCCCCTGGTTCGATATCGGGAATCAGGATTCTGGCCGGCAACGATGCGCCGTCCAGAAACACCGTACCACGTAATCCTGCCGCTTTTCCAGCTGCATGATTCTTCAGTGTCAGCGTCATCCGCCATGGCACTCCCTGCGCCACGGCCAGCGTGTCAGCTTTTAACTGCTGAATTGCCACGTTCGAATGTGTATCCCTGACAACCTTGATCAGATCCACCGATGCCTGAATGGTCTTCAACGATGCCAGCGCTGTAACAACTTCCGGACGACTGTTCCAGTCCGAGGCGCGCAGATCCGTCAGGACATGCACCTGCGGAGCAGCGCTGCCGTCAGCGGCAAGGATATCTTTCGCTGCGTTAAGGGCATCCACAGGTGAAGCCGCCCGCCAGGAACATGTCAGGTTGCGCAGTCGCGGCAGAATCTCCTGAACGAATGCGGCGTCGAGGATGCGATCGGCAACAATCGGTCGTCCCGGATTGGTCATGGACAAAATCGTGACGCGCGATGCACCAGACTGCCGACTGCCTTCGGCGAGCATATTCTCAAGCGTCAGCAAAGCTTGTTGGAATACCGGCGCATTGCCTTCCCGATCGCGCATGGAAAGCGAATCATCCAGCAATACCACATGATGCATGCTGGTGCCCCGCAGCATCAGCAGGCGACCGGGGTCAAGCACCATTCTCGCAATCAACAGCACAATCAGCAGCACCGCCAGAATTCGCAACAACAACAGCAGCAACTGCTCCAGCACAATGCGGCGGCGATTGAGTTCTTCGCTTTCGAGCAGGAACTCCATCGCGGCAAATCGCACTTTTTTATATCGCAGCCGACTGAGAATATGAATCAGAATCGGCACCAACACCAGCGCAGCCCCCGGCAGCACATAGGCCGGGTTGAGGAAGAACTGGGTGAGTGTGGACATCATTTATGGCATCAGTGATCTGGCGTTTAAGATTTGATAATTGCGTACGACCAATCCTGCCTCGTTCCAGGGCTCTAGTCCTGGAACGCACTGCTTCGGAGGCTCCGCCTCCACGCCTGAAACCGCAGGCAGGATCCTCCATCGCAGCTTGTTCCGAAGCTGGAGCCTCGGAATAAGTTGCGATCCCATTGGTCATTCGGAAATTGGACCTTGGTCATTCCGCAGTGTAATGGCCCCGTGACCACGACAGAAGTTCACGGACCCACGTTCTTTGTGATGACACGGCCCAAGATGACATTCCCGGCACGCTTTACACTGAAATTACGTGCCCATGGGTTCGAATCTCGTCGATCAGGACAGGAATCTCTTTTCGTGCAAACAGTCGCAATCGAAAATCTTCCGGGATTCGCCGGGAAACTCGACATGTCATAAACTGACAATCTTGCCAAATCCGCAGGCTTCCTGAAAGAAATGGCCGGTCAATTTCACGATGCAGCGACATATGGTAGTAGTGAATCATAATTCGGCATTTCGATGATTTCACGGATTGGATCGACAGGCGCGGCTACAAAGACATCATTCTCGTGACGGATGAAAAAGCAACTTCTGAAACCAGCGACCGCCACGAAGAATTCGTGGTGCTGCTCACGGCGGCGCATGACAGGCTGCTGGGATATTTGATGTCGCTGCTCGGGCGTTGGCACGACGCGCAGGATGTTTTACAGCGATCCAGTCTGTCGATGTGGCAGAAATTCGAAACATTTGACGCTGGCAGTAATTTCGACGCATGGGCAAGCACGATTTGCTTTTACGAGGCGAAGAATTTTCGGAGGCTGGCGGCACGATCACCTCTGAATTTCGATGATGAATTGCTTTCAACATTGGCTTCGGAACGGCTCGAAGATCTCGAACATCAGGGGCGACGAATCGCTGCCCTGGAACTGTGTCTGAACTCCGTCGGTTTCTCCGATCGTGAACTTTTGCGTGCGGCTTACGCTGAGCATGGTGGGATCACCAATTTGGCGATTCAGCTTAATCGGGCACCCCGCACGCTCTACAACAAGCTGACTTTACTTCGGCGACGATTGATCGAGTGCGTGCAGCGACGCTTACAGGAAGGTGCCCTATGACACCCGATCAACAGCGGCACCTTCTGGAACTGTTTACAGACTGCTCACAGGGGGTGCTGACAAAGACGAAACACGAAGAATTGCAGGCCATTCTGCGGACTGACGTGGACGCGCGGCGGCTGTGGTTTCTGCATCACGACCTGGAGTTGGGACTGAAGTACCTGAGCCAGGTCCCTGCAGGATTGCCGGATGATGCCAGTCATTACAGCATAAGTTCGAAGCGTTCAAAGTTGAGCTTTGGCACTTGTTCGTCAACGAGCGCCGCAGGCTTGTTCCGAGTTTTCTGCGTTGCACGGCGAAATCAGCTGATCGCGGCTGTGACCTTATTGTGCCTGTCCGCAATTGTGATGATCGGTGTTTACGACTGGAGACAATCGTCTCTCGCGAATAGCAGTGGCGCAAAGACGGCCTTCAATAATCGCGAATTCGATTTTGTCGTTGAGTCACCGACGCACGGCGAAAAGTTCACGCTGTCCGAGCAGAAGGGCAAATTAATTGCGGTACACTTTTTACTGAAGACCGAATGTCCGTTCTGCCTCAAATTGACTCATGAATATGCCCAACGGGCGACATCCGATTCCAATGTGCTGCATCTCTTTCTGAAGCCTGACAGCGCCGACGAGATCAAAGTCTGGTCACGGAACATCAGTAAGGATGGTCTGAAAAGCTCACCCGCCATTTACCGCGACCCGGACTCAAGTCTGGCCAAAGTGTTCGGCATTCCTGAGGACTACCAGTTTCACGGCCAGGTCATGCATCACCCTGCACTCCTGTTACTCGATAGTTCCGGTAAAGAGCTGTTTCGTTACATTGGTAAGAACAACACCGACCGCATGTGGCCGGACGATTTCGCGGCCATGCTGGCGATGCTGACGGATCACGAGTAGCAGCCGTATCAAGCGAGATTCTGTCCTGGGAACAGACGTTGCCTCGTCGTATTCCTCGACTTGCTTTTGAGAGAGAATGAAACCATGTTCATCAAGGCCATCTGCGGTGCTGCGTGTGTCGTCATCCTGATCGCTGCGGCGCAGCGAAATATTGCCGCTCAGGAAACGCCCCCCGACTACGACAGTCTCGTTCCACAATGCTTATTAGCACTTGTGCATGCCCCCGAAGTTCACAAGGAACTGCATTTTTCGGAAGAACAAATCAACGGCCTGGAAGCGATGTTGCGCAAGGTGGATGCACAATGGTTTCCAGCTCGCATCCTGCCTGCCGATGAGCAACTCGCCGTGAATCATGAATTGGAGACGCAGGTCTGGGAATGGTTCAGCAAATCGATTACACCAACGCATCGAAAGCGGCTTCAGCAACTGGAATACCAGGCGCAGGGCGGCAGAATGCTGTTGCGGCGTGACGTCGCGAAGCAAGTTGGTCTGAAGTCGTCGCAGCTGGAGAAATTGGCCGCACTGGCGCGCGCCGCGGACCAGGCGAAACTGGCTCTCTCTCGCACTCAGTTCGGTGACCCTGAAATCAAGACTCTGCAAGCCGGGTTGGAGAAAGCAACCAAAGCTGAACGCGACGGGATGATGAAGATCGTGCAATCCGAGCAGCGGCAAATACTGAAATTGCTGGTGGGCGATCCTTTCAACATCACCAGTTTAAAGCGCACCTACCCACTCGCTCCCGAGTTCGCCCCGGTGGAAAACTGGGTGAATTCGTCGCCACTCTCGCTAAGGGAACTGCGTGGCAAAGTGGTGCTGGTTCATTTCTATGCATTCCAGTGTCATAACTGTCACGCCAACTTTGGAATCTATCAGAGATGGCATAAGGAATTGACCGACAAAGGGGTTGCGGTGATCGGTATTCAGACCCCGGAAACGGATCGTGAACGAGACGCAGATGCTGTCAAAGCCGCCGCCAGTGAACGTGATTTGAAGTTTCCAATTCTGATCGACCTGGAATCTGAGAACTGGAAAGCGTGGGGCAATACGATGTGGCCCTGCGTCTACGTTGTGGACAAGCAGGGATATATCCGGATGTGGTGGCCAGGCGAGCTGAATTGGAAGGGCGCGACCGGAGACAAAACCATCGAAAGCGCGGTTGATACTCTGCTGGCAGAGGAGTGATTTCTGTGTCTTTTAGCGAAATCAGCCTGCGCAAGAACACAGCGGTGTTGCCGCAGGCTGCTTCCCGCAGAATTCAAAATTCGTGCAAGTTAAGTCAGACAAGTTTTATCCAGAAGGCAGTTTTCCGATGACAATAAACCAAATGCGAGTGGGGCTATTTTCGATTTTATCGCTGACAGCCGTCGCAGCACTCGCCGAGAATCCAAAAGATTTTACGATTGAATCTCCGACCCACGACACGAAATTCACGCTGTCGGAACAAAAGGGTAAGGTGATCGCGCTGCATTTTTTGCTGAAGACCGAATGTCCGTATTGCCTCAAATACACGCACGACTATGCCAAGCTGGCCAAGGACACTCCTGATGTGGTCCACCTTTTTCTCAAGCCGGACAGTGTTAATGAGATCAAAGCCTGGGCCGACAAAATTGGCCAGGACGATCTGCAGGATCTCCCCGTAATCTATCATGATCCAGACGCCTGTTTGGCCGAAGAGTTCGACATTCCTGACGGCTACGAGTTTCACGGCCAGTCCGTCCACTTTCCGTCACTCGTGGTTTTGAACAGCGATGGCGGTGAATTGTTCCGCTACGTTGGCAAGAAAAACTCCGACCGCATGAAGCCCGATGAATTCGTCGCCAGGCTCAAAACCGCGATCAAAAATTCATCGAAATGACAGGCTCGGATTCTGGCCAAGAAAAATTCTATTGTCAGGATTGGCATAACAGATGAGACAAATGCCCTGCCGGGCACCCAACCGTTCACCAAAGCAGCCATCTTGCTCTGCCGTGACTCGGTGAGCAACGTTAGGCTACTGCACTTGGAAAGTGCGCACTACTTTGTTACATGCACTGCGCGCAGGCTTCGCTTCCATCTCTCACCAGGAGGCAGGAGCCTCCGCGCAGTGTGTTCCGAGGCTGGAGCCTCGGAACAAGTTGATGGGCATTGATTATCTGCGTTTCAGTCGTTGCATCAGCACATGCGCTAACGCGGCATCAAGGTTGTCGCTCGTACGGATAAGTTTGTAATCAACCCCGCTTCCGGCACAACGGCGGCGGATGGTGTCGAGGAAGCGTTCGAGCGCCTGCATGTAGCCTGCACGAAGTGCAGCGGGGTCACATGTCAGGCTGCCACTGGCTTCCAGCCCTTCAAATCGCAGAGTGCCTGAATATCGAAAATCCAGTTCTTCGTCATCCATAATGTGCATGGCGATGACTTCGTGGCCGCGTTGTCGCAGCATTGTGAGTCCCTTAAACAGTTCTTCCCGTGGACAGAACAGATCGGACATCATCACGACGATGCTGCGGCGAACGAGAGATTCATTCACGCGGCGCAGCACGCCGAAGATATCTGTTTTTCCACCTGCCGTCTGCACTTCAAGCCCCGCCATGATCGCCTGCAGATGATTGTTGCGGCTGCTCGCGGGAATCTGACTGCGGATTGTCGAATCAAACACACTCACACCTGCAGAATCGTGCTGCTTCAGCACCAACATGGCAACTGCGGCGGCGACGGTGCGGGCATAGTCAAATTTCGACATCGCTCCCGTGGAAAACTGCATCGATTCACTGCCATCGACGACGAGCACGACCCGGACGTTGGTGTCTTCTTCGTACTGCTTCAGATAGTAGCGGTCGGAACGCGACCAGAGTTTCCAGTCAATACGGCGCAAGTCGTCCCCGGCCACGTATTCACGGTGCTGCAGAAATTCCAGCGACTGTCCAAAGTAGGGACTGCGGTGCAGGCCTGAGACGAACCCTTCGACGACTCGGCGCGCTCGCAGCTCCAATCTCGCGATTCTCGCGATCTCTTCAGGCCGCAAAAATCTTTCCAAGTGCTGGGTCACTTGTGAGTTCACTTTCCCGGGCAGGTGTTTCCTTGATGAGACGTTCGACAACTTTGTCGGACGTGATGCCTTCGCTTTCAGCAGTAAAGTTCGGCACGATGCGATGCCGCAGCACTGGTGCCGCCAGCGCCTGAATGTCGTCTGTCGAAACCGTCGTCCGGCCACTCAGGAGTGCGCGGGTCTTGGCACCCAGCAACAAATTCTGAACGGCTCGCGGACCAGCACCCCAGGCAAGCCAGTCATTAATCCACTGCGGAGTCCCCGGTTCGCCCACGCGCGTCTGCCGCACGAGTGCCAGCGTATAATTAATGACATGATCCGATACCGGCACCTGGCGCACTGTCGTCTGAATCTTCAGGACCTGCTCACCGGTCAGCACGGCTTTGACTTCGGGCTTCGCATTGGATGTGGTCTGGCGTGCGATCTGGCGTTCTTCTTCAAAGCTCGGATATTTCACAAACACCTTGAACATGAAGCGGTCCTGCTGCGCTTCGGGAAGCGAGTACGTGCCTTCCTGTTCAATCGGGTTCTGAGTCGCCAGCACAAAAAACGGTGAACTGAGCTTGTGAATTGTCTGTCCGACGGTGACCTGTCTTTCCTGCATGGCTTCCAGCAACGCAGCTTGAGTCTTCGGCGGCGTGCGGTTGATTTCATCCGCCAGCACAACATTGTGAAACAGCGGTCCCTGAATGAAACGAAACTCGCGTTGTCCGGTGGTGCGGTTCTCCTGCAGGACGTCCGTGCCCGTGATATCCGCCGGCATCAGGTCCGGCGTAAACTGGATGCGTGAAAAGTTCATCGACAAACTGCGTGCCAGTGTGCTGACCATCAATGTCTTCGCCAGGCCCGGGACACCTTCCAGCAGGACATGTCCCTGACTGAAAAGTGCGATGAGCAATTGCTCAAGCACCTCATCCTGACCCACAATCACTTTGCCAATCTGTTCTTTCAGCTGACCATAAGCCGTGTGCAGGAGGTCAATCGCCTCTGCAGAGACGTCCATCTGATTCTCTTCCGCCATGAGTCTTCCCCGGCCGATTCTGGCCGATTCTATGATATTCCCGTAACTTGACTCTCTGAGTCGAGCACGACTTTTGTCGCCCAGGGAACTATCGTCTTAATCGTTTAACTGCACGCCGCAAGCGTACGTGCCAAAATTCGCCTACGCCTGCGGCTCGCCGTTAAACGAAAATGCCGACGTTGAAGACTAAAACGAAGGTCGCCTGAGCATTGATCATAGCAGACGGCGTTCCCGTGAGAATCTACCGGACGAATTCCGTCGAATTGAGATTAACAACTACATATTGATCTCATACCCCTTGCGATTTTCTCGCGCAAGGAACGCATTTGCCTGTGCGTCGCCGATGATTTCTCGTGTGGTTGGATCCCAGTTGAGTTCACGGTTCAGGCGCATGGCGATGTTGGAGAGGTGGCAGATTTCCAGCATGCGGTTATGGGACCAGACATCGGAGATCGGTTGCTTGCGTGACTTTATGGCTTCGATGAAGTTGGCCGTGTGGTTCTCGCTGATTTTTCCACCGTAGATCTCTTCGATGGCGCCTTCTGGCAGTGGCTTTTCCTTCAGGTCCTCAACCGGTTTGCCTGCGATCTTGCCGCGGTTAACAAAGAAGCGACCTTCCGTGCCTTCGAAGAGAATGCCGTTGTCGCCTTCACTCGTGATGATCATTTCGACGTTGTTTGGCATATCGACTTTGATTTTGAAGCTGGTGGCCGCGTTGTACTGATCCTGAACCAGCGGATTTCCATCCTTGTATTTGACCGGCAATTTGAATTCGACCGGCGTCACTTTGCTCGGACCTGTGTCGCTGGCGCCAAGAGCCCAGCAGGCGATATCGACGTGGTGAGCGCCCCAGTCGGTCAATTTTCCACCGGAATACTCGTGCCAGTTTCGGAAGGAGTAATGGCAATTGCTGAAGAGCGGAACGCCACCACCGTATCCCTCACGCAGTTCGGGGAGTGCTCGATAATCCACTTTCGGTGCCGGTCCAAGCCAGATTTCCCAGTCAAGTTCCTGGGGAACAGGAGCAATGGGAATCACGGGCGACGCCTCCATGTCGTTGATGCCACATGTCACTCTTTGAACCTTGCCGATGCGTCCATGTTTGACCAATGCAACGGCCTGCAGGAATCGCTGGTCGGATTCCGTGCGTTGCATGGTGCCAACCTGAAAGACTCGGCCGGTCTCCTTGACGACCTTCTCAATCAGCTTGCCTTCAGCGATCGTCAGCGTGAGCGGCTTTTCACAGTAGACATCTTTGCCGGCGTACATCGCTTCGACCGCGATCTTGGTGTGCCAATGGTCCGGCGTCGCGATCATGACGGCATCGATGTCTTTGCGATCGAGGATCTTTCGATAGTCCTTGTAGGAGTCCGGCTTCTTCTTCTGTGCCTTTTCCGTCTTCTCGACATTCGCTCCGAGGACATTCGAATCGACATCGGCAAGTGCTGCGAAATCAGCAAACCTGAATGACTTGCCGGTAATCTCCCAGCCCTGGTTTCGCAGGCCGATGGTCGCAAAGACCGGACGTTCGTTCGGTGACTGGTAGCCGAGGGCTCGATTCATCGAGGGACTCAGAATCGCTGCGGATCCTGCCGCAGCAACCCCCTGAAGAAAACTGCGACGCGTTGCCTGGCGAGTTACGGACATCGATAAAATCCTCTCAAAAAAAATGGGGAAACAGAAGTGGTTCAGGGAAGGAAATCCGAGGAACGCCCAAGTGCCCCAACATGCGGATGGCACGGATCAGAAGTGTCTCCATTCACGGCACCTCATAATAACCGAATTCCGCTGTAATGGTACCGCCACTGAGCACAGAAGCGGCAAGGTGGCCGAGGTCGAAATTCAATGTGTCGATTCGGCGAATTAGAAAGATTTATGGAAATCCCTGGAGCCCATGAAAGATCCAGTCGCATTCAATATTGAAAGTGTTGCGAATGTGCGACGGCTCTCCTTGTTTTTTCTGATTTTTGTGAGGTTTTCCACGCCAGCCTACAGCCGATCTTCCGCCGGATTTATTTCTGATTGTCCCCGTGGGGTTGCTCCATGGGGTAAAAATCACACCTGTCGTCGGGCGGTCAGACGCCGCAGACCGAATACCTGGAAGGCAATGTTGACGTTTCCGGAACATGTGTACCTGACCTCGGGAATGTCATCAGCGCTCAGTGTGTCGTCAGTTCGAATCTATCACTCAGAAGTGGCGGTGGTTCTCGTTCCAGGATCGCGACGAGCACATCGGTGGAGTTCGCTCCGATAAACGGTGGTGCCCCGTCAGCGTCTCAATGAACGGCTCCTGCAGAAAACTTCCGGCCTGTTCATGAGCCTGTACCGATGATTCAACTTCGGCAGCGCAAGCCGCATCAGGACACATCCGATTGACATACTCACGCCGTTCCCTGTCGGACGACGCCTCGATCGCTGCGATGAAAATCTCCTCGGCGTTCATCCGTCTGCCTTCAACATCGAAAAGTTCCGAACATCCAGGGCAACACTCCCAGCGTTATAATCTGTCCAGTTGGTTTACGCGCCAGAGGACTCACAATGCAACTTCGTTTTAACTGAAGCCTTCGATGTACGGCAGCATGGGACACTTCCGCTACAGACAACTACAACATGTGCCGATTCAGAGTACAGAATCATCATTTGTCCTTGCGCGAAGAGTAACCACAACCATGAGCTTTAACCTGCGACGCAGTTGGATTGTAAAATCACTACAAAACGGCACCTGTATTTTGCTGGCAGGATTACTTGCCGTGGGCTCCCCTGTGATGGCTGGTGAACCGGTTGAAATCCGTTCATCTGACGTCGCGTTGAATGCGGGCGGATTGCTGAAAGGCACAGTTCTCAATACCGCAGCTCAGCCAGTTGCCGGTGTTGTAGTCAGTATATTGCACAACGAAAAAACTGTGGCGAGCGTCCTGAGCAATCAATCGGGCGAATTCGCGGTGAAGGGGCTCCGCAACGGGGCTCACGTGGTGAAGGTGGGAACCACACAGCAAATCGTGCGACTGTGGGGGTTGAATTCGGCTCCCCCAGCTGCGGTTGAGAACATTGCAATCGTGGTTGATGAAGCAGCTGTACGAGGACAGTTGCCTGGCGGTGGTGGTAGCGGCGGCGGTGGATTTGGTGGACTTAGTGGCGGCGGACTTGCTGCACTGGGTCTGCTCGGAGTTGTAACTGCAGTGTCGCTGGGAACGACGATGGACAACAACGCAGATCCCGTCAGCCCGTAAAGCGCCATCCCTCAACTGATCAGACGAGCAAGTTCATCCGCAGCGGTCGCGTAGGTTCCGCTCACATCATTGACGTTATAGCGATCCTCAGGTTTCACAAACAGGCGACGGGATGGTTCTTCGGAATCGTCACCGTCGCTTTCGGTTTTTTCAGTGTGCGAATGTCTGCGATCGGGAATCACCAGCAGAAACTCTTCCGTTCTGGCGCCTTTCCATCCGTCGCCGTTAAGCGGCAACAGGCGATCCGGGCACACCTGCGGCGCACCACAGAGGAACGCGAGGCTCCCTGGCGATGATGCCAATTGCTTACCGGAAGCAACCACACGTTCCGAAGAATCTGCAATCTGAGCCACGTCAGGTGGACTGGCTTCATCAGACGCAAGGGCACTGCCCAGGAATGTTTCAATCGTCGGCAGCAGATCAAAACTCCCAGCCAATGCCTGGACTCGGCATGCATGACCGACATGGGGTTGTATCCACAACGGCACATGGATCCGGTTCTCTGCGATTCCGGACTTCAAGGGTCCACGCACATCGCGATCATCGCCCGTACGAAAAGTCACCATCAGTACCGGACAATGACCTGGCTGCTCTGAATGAGACTGCAGACGTGTGAACACAGAATCAAGGATCGTCTTCGCCGCGTTTTCCGCTGACGCAAGACGCGCTTCCATCCAGACCAGATTCGCCAGCAACGCACGATCCGAACCTTTGCCATCAGACACTGCAGCATCACAATTGCTGACGTCCAGACCGATGACACTGTGCAGCGGCACACCGCAACGGCGCAACGACGACTCCATCGCACTGCAGTCCTCATGCTCCGTGATCGAAGCACCCTCGACCGTAAGACTCACGAGAGTTGCCGTCTGATCTGCGGCAATCATCACTTCCGCCAGCTTCCGGAACGCTGCCTCACCGCCAAAAACTTCGTCTGCTGAAATATTGCTTCGGACATCCTGCAGCAGGAACTGCTCAAAACATGTTGATTCCAGATCAAGCCTATCAAACGCGCCTTCGTTTCTCAGGCGAGCGGCGGGCGTCGGCCCTCCGGTACAATGCAACTCACGCGATTCTCTGGACGCCATATCCAGCGGATACCGATCAAAGATCAGCACCCAGACCGCAGGCATCGTCGCAAAATTCTCCGTCATCATTGATCCAGCGTCAGAGGGTGCAGTCGCCGATTTCACCAGGTCCTGCTTGCCGAGCAGGACTTCGCGGCCACGCCGCGACCAGCGACGAGTCGCGGTCGCAAGAACGGCCATGCGGCGACGTGGAACGGATGTGCGCCCCATCGCGGTTCGCCTTACGGCGAAAGTCCTTTCCGACAGAAAGGACCTACAGAAGACAGTCTTTCCGGCAGCGGGACCTACTGTAACAATGATCCGCGACCGCACCCAGCGTCAGACGCTGTTGAGCATCCACATTCAGGATGGCCGTTCAGGCCCGTACCTTCGCCACAACGCGGCCAACCCCGGTATTTCGCCGCTATCGGGAACAGAAAAATGGCTGTCGCAGACTCCCTGGAGTCAATTCCGGCGATGCCGTATGATTTACCTTGCTTACGTCCTTGTTTGACAGAAGTGATGAAGAGATATGACACAGTCGCTGGTTTTGGGCGTTCTCCGCGAAGCAGATCCGGACGAACGCCGTGTGGCTCTGGTCCCGTCAGCAATTCCCGGATTGAAAAAAACAGTGGCGGAGGTTCTGATCCAGAAAAACGCCGGGCAGGCGGCCGGATTTCCCGACGAACCATACGTCGCCAAAGGTGCCAGGATCGTGGCGGATCGGGCTGAAGTCTTCGCACAAGCGAACATTATTCTTCAGGTTCGCAGTTTGGGAGCATGCATCGAATTCGCTGATGCCGACATTGGTCTCTTGCGAAAAGATCAGGTCCTCATCGCCGGATGCGAACCGCTCTGGCGACCGGAGGCCATTGGCAGGGCGGCAGCCACCGGTGCGACCGTGTTTTCACTGGAACTTGTACCGCGAATCACACGCGCACAGAGCATGGACATCCTGTCATCCATGGCTACAATCGCCGGTTACCGCGCCGTTCTGCTGGCGGCGATCGAATCACCCCGCATGTTCCCGATGATGATGACCGCCGCCGGCACGTTGAAGCCCGCGCGAGTGCTGGTCATCGGTGCCGGAGTCGCCGGACTGCAGGCCATCGCTTCTGCGAAGCGAATGGGTGCTGTCGTGTTCGGGTACGATATTCGTCCGGCGGTTAAGGAGCAAGTGGAGAGTCTCGGCGGCAAGTTCGTTGTGCTGGACGTGAAGACGGACAATGCGGAATCAGTCGGCGGCTATGCGAAAGAGATGGGTGAAGAATTTTACCGTCAGCAGCGTGAAGCGTTGAAAAAGGTCATTGCCGGCTGCGACGTCGTGATCACGACCGCCGCCATTCCGGGAAAAAAAGCCCCTGTGCTGGTGACGCGCGAAATGGTCGAAGCCATGGCACCGGGATCGGTTGTGGTTGATATCGCCGCCGAACGTGGCGGCAATTGTGAAGTCACCGTCGCAGGCGAAACGGTGGACTTCAACGGCGTCAAGGTTCTGGGACCAGTCAACCTGGCGACTTCAGTCCCGGTTCACGCCAGTGAAATGTTCAGCAAAAACATCACGACGTTCCTGATGCCAATGATCAAGTCTGGTTCCATAAAAATCGATACTGCCGACGAAATTATTCGCGATACACTGGTGACTCAAAACGGCGAAGTCGTCAACGACCGCGTCCGCGAATTGCTGTGTTCATTGTAGGTCCTTTCTGCCGGAAAGGACTTCGCAACATGTTGCGACACGCGACCAATCGCAGGTCGTTTGCCCAACAACCTGTCGCCGTTGAGCGGACATCCGCCCATCGGTTCGCCTTGCGGCGAAAGTCCAGCCCGGCAGGCTGGACCTACTTTCAAGCGGTGGCCACTGGTGCCATTCCGCTCCAAAAATCTGAATCGAAAGTTTTCACTCCATGAATCCATTCATTCATCAATCTTATCTGCTGGCGGACGTCCTGCCGCAGGCAGCAGCCCTGCCCGCAGCCGCAAACACCGGCACGCTGATGTTGCTCATCACAATCTTCGTGGTGGCAGTCTTTGTCGGCGTTGAAATCATTGTCAAGATTCCGCCAACGCTGCACACGCCGTTGATGTCGGGGTCTAATGCGATCTCAGGAATCACAGTCGTCGGTGCCATCCTCGAGAGCGGCAGGGATGGTGGCACTACCGCCACTGTGCTCGGTTTGATTGCGGTGATCCTTGCCACGATCAATGTTGTTGGCGGATTTGTGGTGACGGATCGCATGCTGTCCATGTTCAAATCAAAATCGCATAAATAGAGAGTATTTCCTGTGAGCATGGCCCTGGTTGATCTCTGTTATCTTGTTGCCGCCGTCCTGTTTATTATCGGCCTCAAAGGGATGACCAAACCCAGAACCGCCGTACGCGGCAACTGGATTGGTTCGCTGGCAATGCTGCTGGCCATCGTGGCCACACTGCTGCATCGCGATGTCGTCAGCTGGACCGGAATTCTGATCAGCATCGCCATCGGTTCTGTGATTGGCACCGTGATGGCAAAGCGCGTGCAGATGACCACGATGCCGCAAATGGTCGCCCTCTTGAACGGGCTTGGAGGAGGCGGGTCTTTTCTTGTCGCCGGGGCCTATCTTGCCGGTACAGAACACATGACCGGTGTCAGTGCCGGAACGGAAGGCATGGACGTCGTGATTGCGACAGCGGCTTCGGGACTGATCGGAGCCGTCACGCTGACCGGAAGTCTTGTCGCTTACGGCAAACTGGAAGAGTTCAAGTTCCTGAAAGACTTCGACGCTCCATGGCAGAAGCTCGCCAATCTACTGCTGGCAGTGGCATGCATTGGTCTGTCTGCATTGATGGTCGTTGAGCCGGCATGGGCAGAAGTTGCGTATTGGGTCATGGTGTTTCTCGCGCTGGGACTGGGGGTGTTGCTGGTGATTTCTATCGGCGGGGCGGATATGCCGGTCGTCATCGCACTGCTCAATTCGTATTCGGGCCTTGCGGCATCGGCGACGGGGTTTGTGTTGAACAACACGTTGCTGATTATTGCGGGTTCACTTGTTGGTGCCTCCGGGATTATTCTCACGCGCATCATGTGTACTGCAATGAATCGTTCGATCTGGGCGGTCCTGTTCGGCACGCTCCAGGCCAAAAGAAAATCGACAACCAGCGATGACATTTACGCGAACGTGAAATCCACGTCGCCGGAAGAAGTCGCGATGATGCTGGAAGTTGCCGAACGGGTCCTGATCGTCCCCGGCTATGGGATGGCAGTGGCTCAGGCTCAGCACGCCGTGCGTGACCTCACAAACTTGCTGCTGGCTAAAGGCATTGAAGTGGAATTCGGCATTCATCCGGTGGCAGGGCGCATGCCGGGCCATATGAACGTGCTGCTGGCCGAAGCGGACATTGCTTATGAACGCCTGAAGGAAATGGACGAAGTCAATGCGTCGATGGACAAAGTCGATGTCGCCATCGTCCTCGGAGCCAACGATGTTGTGAATCCACTGGCTCGCACGGACCCCAACAGTCCGATCGCCGGTATGCCGATTATCGACGTTGATCGAGCTCGCACAGTGATCAACATCAAACGCAGCCTCAGCCCCGGCTTCGCCGGCATCGCTAACCCGCTGTTCGCACTCGATCATTCTCTGATGCTCTACGCTGACGGCAAGAAAGCGATCGTGGATATTGTGAAAGCGCTGCAGGAAGGCTGACCCGCACAGCAGTGATCCGATCTCACACGAATCAACTCGCCTGCTCTGTGCCGCAGTCAATGGAGCCCAGACAACTCTTGATCCGCAGCAGATGAAAGACTGGACTCCCAACAGCAATTACGGAAGTCACGCATTTGGCATCTTCAAAGAGGTCAATGGCAAGAAGACCCGCGACTTCGACGCCTTCCTTGCCCGCCGCGAGGAAATTCTGCCATGGATTCAGGAATATTCACCTTACGCCCTTGTGACCCCCGACGATCCTCCCGTGTACCTGTTCTACACCGCTCCGCCCGCGCTCGGAAAGGAACAGCAAGATCCAACGCACACCTCCAACTTCGGAGTCAGGCTGCAGGAACATTGTGTGAGCGCCAAAGTTGACTGCGAACTCAATTATCCGGATGCACCAGACGTGAAACATAAGACAGTGAACGAGTATCTGATCGATAAGCTGACGGCAAAGTGAGGGCATCAAACGCCATTCACAACTCCCTCAACCAAACAACGGCAGCACCGGAGTCCCGCCGTACAATCCGTGTGGGCGACCGGTCAGATCGTTGAGGGTTGTTGCGGAAGGAACTCCGAGTGCATGCAGCATCGTGGCCACAAGGTCGCGGGGGGACATGGGATTGTCGGACGGGAACTTTGCGATTTCGTCACTGGCTCCATAGATGGCACCGCCCTTGATTCCGCCGCCAGCCATGAGGCCGCTGTAACAGAATGGGTGATGTTCACGGCCTGCATTGTTCGCTGTAATCTGTGGGCGACGCCCGAATTCTCCGACCCAGACAACCAGAGTATCGTCGAGCATTCTGCGGTCGCGGAGATCCGTCAGCACTGCGGCCAGAGCCTGATCGGACGGAGGAATCAAATCATTCTTCAGCCGATTGAAGTTGTTTCCATGCGTGTCCCAGAAATTTCGCCCATCGTTGTGCCAGTTGACCGACACGAATGGAACGCCGTGTTCCAGCAGACGTCTGGCCATCAATACACACTGACCGTGGATGTTGCGGCCGTAACGGTCTCGCGTGGCAGGATCTTCTGCGCTGAGATCAAATGCACTGCGAACCTGGCTGGAACTCAGCAACCGAAACGCCTGCTCCTGCTGCGACGTCATGCCCAACGTCGAAAGATCCGTCAGCGACTGCTGCTGCCGATCGATCGATGCCAGCAACGCGCGACGATGTTCAAGTCGCTGCGTGTCCAGGCCATCCAGCAACTGCAGCGCGGGAACGAACCAGTTCGGCTGACTTGGATCGCCAGTAACCAGCATCGGATCGGACGACGGTCCCAACCATCCTGCCGACTGTCCCGGAGACTCACCTCCCGGTGCTGCCGGATGAAATGTCTTCCACGGCATCGTGACACTCGAAGGCAATCCGACCGGTACGTTACGAAACTTCGACAGAAGCGCGCCAAGTTGCGGTGAATCGTGACGACTGGGCGGTTCTGCGTCGCTTTTATTGACCGGTGGAAGCTGCCCGGTCATCGCCGTATGCGCACTGCTCAAGTGAGCTGGATCGTCGTGATTCAAGGAACGGATCACGGTCACCAGATCGGTCAGTGGCGCAAGGTTTCGGAAATGCTCACAAATCTGCAGGCCGGGTGTCGCGGTCGGGATCGCAGAGAACTCACCCCTGACTTCGCTCGGTGCATTGGGTTTCGGGTCGAGTGTGTCAAGTTGGCTTGGACCACCCCACATGAACAACAGCAGGCAACGTTTTGCTTTTCCAAACCCTGTCACCTGACTTGCGACGGGCAGGGAATCTCCGGCCAGCGTTTGCGAAAAAGACAGACCCGAAAGCAATCCCGCGGCGCCGACCGACAGCACTGCACGCCGATCCACCATCGCATGGCGGGCACACAGCCTTTCGGGGGCACGCAGTCGCGCAGCAAACGAAGCGCAACTGTTCGAAGATGCCGGTGGGAATATCATGGGCAGGGTAACGATTCGAACCGGGTGGAATCTGGCTGGATGCTCTTGAATCGATACTTGCCTGATCTCGGGGAGTGATCGTCATTCGATTCAATACAGGCGGGAGGTGATGAGCATACCGCAGATCGCCCGATCTTGTCCAGTTTGTTGATCAGAATCCGGTGCCAGGGCGATCGGCATTGATGTTAGTCGTCGCTGATTCCGGCAGCCGGCCATAATGTTAACTTTGAGTTAAGATTGCGTTCACTTTGAGGGTGCAAGAAACGGAGTGATTAAACTGTGCCCCAACAACGGAATGTAAGCTTTGCAATCCACAGGACGGCGAAGTTATTGGCGAGTTCTGAATTTCAGCAGTTCATCCTGAACACATGATGCTCTCTAAAGCGTCGCAGATTCATTTCTGCGACGCTTTTTTGTTGCCTTGCAATGATGTGCGTTCGTCTACGCCTTATTGAATGATGAATAGCGATTTCTGAACCGACTTCGGCGAAGTCGGTTTACCTTATCTGGAATCCCATCAATTATTCGGTTCCACCGGAACAAAGGTCGTGCGGTTGCGTTCGAAGGA
>CAZFDW010000005.1:1838-48525 GCA_964517865.1 uncultured Chitinophaga sp. | reverse complement strand
CATCGACGAAGTCGATGTGGCGATCCCGAATCCGATGAAAGAAGACGGCCTCCGGCGATTGTGATGCAATTCCAGGGTGGCATCGCGGCTGATCATCCGCGCAGGCCCACCATCATCGACTACGAATGCATCACACAGCCGCCGTCCACGTTGATCGTCTGCCCCGTCACTTCGCTGGCACGGGCACTGCACAGAAAAACGATCATCGCCGCGATGTCGTCCGGCTGCTGCCAGCGTCGCAGCGGAATCACCTGATTGATTTTGTCGGCTGCCCAGGCTTCATACGACCGGCGTTTCTCCGGCAGTTGCTGGTCATACCACGATTTCCAGACTGATTCATTGAGCGGCGTCTTCACCATCCCCGGACAAACGGCGTTCACACGCACTCCGGATGCCGCGAGATCCTTCGCCATACACTGCGCAAAATTGATGTTCGCCGCTTTGCTCGCACTGTACGGCGGATCTGTCTGCGAACCCATTTGTCCGGCAACGCTGGACAGGAAAACTATCGCCCCTTGCCCGCGAGACTGCATCGCCGGTCCGGCCACATGGGCCACATGCACCATGCCCAGAATATTGACCTGCAATACTCTTTCCCATGCCGATACGGGAACCCGGGTATAAGGAAACCCGAAGTGCCCTGAACCAATTGCCGCAGCGTGTACGAGAATTTCGACGGGACCCAATTGTTGTTCCGTTTGCCGCCATGCAGCTTCCACCGCGGAAAGGCTTGTGACATCGACCGACTGGATCATCTCAGCCCCAGCCGTCTCTTTGACAGCCAGGTCCCAGACCGCAACACGAACGCCTTCCTGAGCCAGCAAACGCACCGTCGCCGCGCCGATACCACTCGCCCCGCCGGTCACAATGGCCACCCTTCCGGCAATGCCAAGATCCAATTTCAAGCTCCTTTGAAATTCATCCGGCGCGCGGTGTGGTGTTGACGAACGCATCCGTTACTACACGGGACGTCTACTTTAATTCGATCTTCTACGATCTTGCCTGCGGCAAAAAAGTGACCGCAGAAATCGATGGCTCACGCACACCAGGAGTCAGGCCAAGTATATCCCAAGCCTCGACTATATCGCCACCAGGCTCACGTCGTCAAATACGCCGCTGACACTTTGTGGTTGAAAAAGGTGTCTGGAACTCTCCGGCATCAGATTTTCGCAGTGTATTCGGATGCCTCCAAAGTTCCAGACACCTTTTTCAACGCGATTTCCTGCTCGGGTCGTGAATCTGGGACAGTCGAGTTAATGTGATGAGCTGAAGTTACTTGCGACCGTTCGGTTTAGACGCTTCAAACTCTGGATTCACGGACGACTTCACCGCACCAACGTCCGTCTGCCAGTCGAGCAGCATCTGTTGTAAACGTGCGACGTGCTCGTGTTCCGCCGACGCCAGGTTTTTTGATTCGCCTGGATCTGCTGCAATGTTGAACAGTTCAACCGTGTCGCTGTCGAACCATTCGATCAGTTTCCAGTCACCATCCAGAACTGCGGCACCCGGCGCGCCGCCCTGGTTGCCGTAATGAGGATAGTGCCAGAACAGCGGACGATTTGCAGTTGGCTCGCCGGATTTGAGCGACGCCAGATGACTCACGCCGTCTTTGTGATGATCGGGTTCCAGTGGTAAACCGGCAGCATCCAGAATCGTCGGAAAATAATCAGGACTGATCACATGCGACTCATTCACCATGCCGGGTGAAATCACTCCCGGCCAGCGCATGATGAGTGACGTGCGCGTGCCGCCCTCGTACAGCCATCCCTTGCCGGCGCGGAGCGGCAGATTGGAGGTCGGTGATCCTTCGCTGGTGGACAGTCCTCCGTTGTCGCTCGTCATGATCACGAGCGTGTTTTTGGCAAGATTGAGTTCATCCAGTCTGGCGACAACTTTGCCGACGGCCTGATCCATCGCTTCCACCATGCCCGCATACACGGCATGATCCTGAGTCAGTCGAACCTTGCGTGGCGGTTCATCGCCGAAGACGTCTTTCTGTTCGAGCTGCGATCTTTTCTTTTCATACTTCTCCACCAGATCAGGCGGTGCCATCAATGGTGTATGGACGGAATAAAACGGCAGATAGACAAAAAATGGTTTGTCGCGATTCGCTTCGATGAACTTCGAAGCCTCCGATGCCAGGCGATCGGGCAGATGTTCGCCTTCCGGACCATCAGGCAGTTTTGGATTTCCGTACGGAGAAAAATACTTCTTCCCGCCATACGGACCTCCGCGTTCAAGTCCACCCATGTTGATGTCAAAGCCCTGATCCTCCGGCGAGAATCCGTCGCCACCAAGGTGCCACTTACCTGCAAAGAACGTGGCGTAGCCGTGTCCCTTCAATGATTCCGCGAGTGTCACATACTCCAGTGCCAGATGTTCCGCATACGGTGCAGGAAGATGCGGTGTGTTGCGTTTCCAGTTCGCAGGCTGTGCTGCCCCGATGTAATCGGTAATCCCCGTCCGTTGCGGGTATTGCCCCGTCAGGATGCTGGCGCGAGTCGGCGAACAGACGGGACAAGCGGCGTACGCATTCGGAAACAACGCGCCTTCTTTTGCCAACCGATCCAGATGCGGCGTTTCATAAAATGTGCTTCCGTAACAGCCAAGGTCGCGTTGCCCCAGATCATCCACCACGAAAAACACAATGTTCGTGGGACGCTTGTCGCTACTTCTGATGGCGACCGGCGTCGCATTCTGTTGCTTCTGCTTTTTCTGTTTTCCGCCTTTCTTTCTACCAGCTTTTTCAGCGTCGTCAGATTTCACGGTCGGATTGTTCACCGTCGGAAAGTGAGCCGCAAGTTGTCGTTTCAGGTCAGTATGTTCCGGTTGCGATGCGACGTTTGTCCATTCGTACGGATCGATCGTGTGATCGTAGAGTTCTTCGCCGCCGTCGGCATATCGAATGTATCGCCAGCGGTCATCCCGGACCGCGTGATTGTTTCGACCGAATGTGGTGATCGCCACGCCGGGCTCAGTGGATGCAGGATTCGCCAGCAGCGATCGAATCGACGCGCCTTCCACATGAGGCGGGATTGCAATGCCTGACAGATCGCACAGCGTGGGATAGATGCTCATGAAGTCCACTGGTCGATCACAGACACCGCCAGCCTTTGTCACGCCCGGTACAACCCAGATCAACGGCGCGCGAGTCGCCTCTTCCCACAGCGCGAATTTTCGCCAATGCTCTTTTTCGCCAAGATGCCAGCCATGATCTCCCCACAGGCAGATGATGGTGTTGTCGCGATGCGGTGATTTTTCCAAGGCGTCGAGCAGGCGGCCGACTTGTCCGTCGAGATAACTGATGGCGGCGAGATACGCCTGTACGGCTTCTTTCCAGCGACCGGATTCCTGGACGTCGCGATGGTCGCCGTCAGGCTTTGCCATCCTGATTCCAGCCGGAGGAATATCGCTCAGGTCGCCGTCCTTCACAGGCGGCAGCTGAATCTGATCCAGCGGATGCATGTCAAAATATTTTTTCGGTACATTCCACGGCATATGCGGTTTATGAAAACCGGCCGTCAGGAAGAACGGATTGTCGTGTGACTTGCTCAATTCTGCGATCACATAATCCGCGATCTGCGTGTCAGAAACGGCTTCGTCGCCCGCATTGAGTACGCCGAACCGGATTCCGCCGATGCTGCGGTCTTCAAGGACTCCGGCACCGTGATTTTCGTTTCGCTCACGCCCACCAGTTCCCATCCATTGTTCCGGAAACCCCAGGCCGCCGTGCCAGAGTTTCCCCATGCCAAGCGTTGCATACCCTGCCTTGCGGAACTGCGTCACCAGCGACTGCTCCGCATTGACCGCCAGTTCAAATGGCTGGCCGTTGTCGTAGATGCCCGTCGTACCTGGGCGCATTCCGGACAGCAACGCCGCACGCGACGGATTGCACACCGGTGCGGCGCAGTGAGCATTGGTAAACGTGACTCCCATTTTGGCGAGCCGATCGATGTTGGGTGTCTTCGTCTGAGGATTTCGCCCCAGATGTCCCACCCAGTGATTCAGATCGTCCACGGCAATGAACAGGACATTTGGCTTTTCATCGCCGCTTGCGATGACCAATTCGGAATTCATTGACAGGATGGCGGCGGTAACGATGGCAGTGCGCATCAATACGTGCATGGAATTCTCCTCGTGCCATTGATCTTCAGAACCGGCGTCTCATCCTATAGCATATTCGGATCAAAGTCCTGCACAACGCCGCTCAATCGCTCCGCCGACTGAGATTCCGCTCATCAAGCATGGTTATGGCCACCCGCACCAAAGTAAGTAACACACCGAACATGATATTCCGCTGGGATTTTCGCGAGCATGTATCCCTGAGCATGTTCGTGCTCAAGTGGCTGGCGATCTGTGTGCCGTCGGCAGCGGTTGTTGGTTCCGCAGTCGCGTTGTTTCTGTGGTCACTGGATCGTGTCACGGAACTTCACTGGCAGAATCCGTGGCTGCTGTACCTGCTTCCGCTGGCAGGGCTGGCGTCGGGGGCTCTCTACCATCGGTTCGGGCAAGGTGCCGAGGCCGGCAGCAATCTGATCATGGAAAAGATTCATGAACCCGGTGGCGGTGTCCCGTCGCGAATGGCTCCGCTGGTCCTCATCGGGACGCTCATCACGCATCTCTTTGGCGGCTCTGCCGGTCGTGAAGGAACCGCCGTGCAGATAGGCGGCAGCATTGTCGCCACCTTCGGACGCTGGCTGAAACTGAATGAAGCAGACACGCGGATCCTGCTCACATCCGGCATCGCGGCGGGCTTTGGAGCCGTCTTCGGAACGCCTTTGACGGGTGCCATTTTTGCCATAGAAGTTCTGACGATCGGCCGTATGAGTTACGCAGCTCTGATACCATGTTTGTTTGCAAGCATCGTCGGCGATCAGGTCAACACCGCCTGGGGAGTTGGTCACACGCGGTATCAGATTGCCTGGTCCGCGAGTGTGTCCGAGACGACATCCGGCATAACGCTGGATTGGCAACTCACGGGTAAGGTCGCCATTGCGGCCGTGTGTTTTGGTCTGACAAGCGTGCTCTTTGCACAACTGACGCATGGCATCGCATGGGCATTCAAGCGTATGCTCACGATTCCGTGGCTTCGTCCGGCGGTCGGTGGCATCCTCGTAATTCTGCTGACACTTGCCTTGCGTGATCGGGATTATCTGGGGCTGGGAGTCAATGCGAATCCAGACACGCCTGACGCCGTGACCATTCAATCGTGCTTCCTGATCGGCGGCGCGGCGATGTTCAGTTGGTGGTGGAAGCTGCTCTTCACCGCCGTGACGGTCGGCAGTGGTTTCAAAGGCGGCGAAGTGACACCGCTGTTCTTTATCGGCGCGGCCTTAGGAAATGTGCTGGGCCAACTGCTTGATGCACCTGTGGACCTGATGGCGGCTTTGGGATTCGTCGCGGTCTTCGCCGGAGCCACAAACACGCCGCTCGCCTGCACGATCATGGCGATTGAACTGTTTGCTCACGGAAACAGTTCACTGCTGAGTTCCGGCTTCGTCGTCTACACCGCAATCGCATGCTTTTTATCATGGTTCCTGAGTGGCCATTCGAGCATCTACCGAGCGCAGCGAGCTGTTACTCTTCCAGCACCATGATCTCAACCTTGCGGAAGTCAATCGGATGGCTTTCGGACTGCAGTGAAATCGTTCCGCCGATGAGCATGAGCTTGCCGTCTTTGATCAGCTTCTTTGCAGAGTCGTCACGTTCGTCGAGTTGCGGCTTGTTGTATTCCAGCACGACTTCGCCATCCAGCAGATGACGGATGATTTCGTTGTTATGGACTTCGATCTCGGCGGTGACCCATTGTTCGCCGTGGTAGGTTTTTGACGTCGAATTGATGCAGTGCTGCAGCTTCAATTCGCCGTTCATCACGACGTTGGTGCCTGGCGTGCAGAGATTGGATGTCGTGCGGTTGTCTTTACCATTACCGCCCAGAAGCTGTACTTCGATCGACACAGGAAAGTCCTGATCCTTCGCCATCGTCTTCGGATCCTGCCCGTGGACCATCACGCCGCTGTTGCGAGTTGCCCAGCCAGGACCTTCCGCACACTGTTCGCCGACAAATCGATATTCCACGCGAAATCGGTAGTTCGAAAAACTGTCCTTGTAAAACAGGTGCCCGAATTTTTCGCCGAATTTTTCGTAGCCGCCACCGTCGTAACGAACCTGCAGCAATCCGTCCCGTACCCGAAACGTGTCGCCGTTGTTGTCGCCAAGCTCATAGTATCGAATCTTCGGAGTCCAGCCGGTCAGATCCTTGCCGTTGAACAACGACACCCATTCGCCCTTTGGATACTCGCCTTCTGCCGCGTTTGCCAGGTTGAAACCGCAAATGCTGAACAGGACGGCACACAGAACGCTGATGGAAAGTTTCATGAAAAGCCTCATTGTCCGATCGCATAAAGATGAGTGAACGTACGAAAAAACAGATGACCGTCCGCTGCCGCTGGTGATGCGCGCATGCCTTCGTTCAGATGATTGTGAGAGACCAGCTCCCAGGTGTCGGCGGCTTTCACAACGTAGCAATCGCCAGCTTCATTGCAGAAGTAGATCACCCCATTTGCGGTGATCGGAGACGCCGTGAACGTACCTTCAACCCGATCTTTCCAGATCTCTTCGCCGGTCCTGACATCCACACAGTTAATGACACCGTTGTTGAGGATGCTGAAAATGCGATCGCCGATCAACAGCGGGGCACTCAGGTCGGAATTGCCTTTGTCGCGATTCCAGACAACGTGCGATTCAGAAACATCGCCACGAGTGGTATCATCCAGTCGCACGCTGAGCAAATTAGACCCGCGCGAGCCGGTATTGATGATCGCGTGATTCTCAAAGAACATTGACGGTGACGAGGCATTGAAGTCGTCGTGACGAATAGTCCACAACTCCTCACCCGTTTCAACATCATACGCAAAAGCCGCTCTTGAACCGACTGAGACAACCTGAGCCCGGCCATTGACTTCGACGACGTTCGGCGTGCTGTAGGCTTTCCGCAGATCGCCATCCAGTTTCGGCTTGCCGTTTTCGTCCAGATCGCCATAGTCGGTCGAACGATTCGTGCGCCACACGGTTTCTCCCGTATGCTTGTTCAATGCCGTAATGAATTGCGCGTCAATGCCATCGAACGTCAGAATCAGGAGGTTATTCCAGAGGATCGGAGACGAGCCCGGACCCCGAAAGTGCCGACAGTTGATGTCTCGCCGCTGCCAGACGATCTCGGCTGTTTCCGGATTCAGTTTCGCAGTGCCGTAGGTTCCGAAATGAACATAGACGGCGTCATTTTCCAGCGCACACGACGGGGAAGCGTACGTGTTCACTTCGTTCATCAGTGGTTCCGGTTCGGGATTTTCAAACAGCAACGTGTGATGCAGGATTTTTCCGGTGGCCTGATCAATGCTGTACACAAACTGCTGCTTGCCGTCCTTCGTGGCCGACGTCACCCAGATCCGTCCATGCCCGATCACCGGCGCAGAATGACCGAAGCCTTCCAGTTCCAGCTTCCATGCAATGTTCGATGCAGGTTCTTCTGACCACTCCGTCGGCAGTCCGTTTGCATCAGCCTCCGCGACATGTCCGTTGAGTGCCGGTCCTGTCCGCATGGGCCAGTTCAGGCGATCGGAGGCAGCGACAGTTTCGGTGCTGACCACGACGAATACCAGCCATATGACACACACGACAAAATCCCCGCGCCACAATCCTGGCCGACGCGGATCGACGAATGAAAACGCAGCGCGCAAGTCGCGTGCAGCAAGTGGCAATTGGACACGGAAGGCGGCTGACATCATCGCGGGGTTACTCAGGAGGGGCGAAAAGTGGTCCTGGGAATGGGTCAAATGCGGCAAAGGGAGTTTAGCAACAAATCCTGCAACTGTCTTCCGACCACAGACTGCCCGTTTACAGCCGATGCGGTCGTGGATTTCGGCAGGGGCGCACGCTACGTCGATTCCTGGGAGGGCGAGGCTCCTGCCGAGCCGTGCGTTTCCATCGCTGTCGTCGGCTCGGCTGGAGCCTCGTCCTCCCAATTTCACAATCGAACGCGACTACACCACTTACTGCAGTGGGACCGGCACTGGCAGGCGATCGTATTCCAGCATTTGAGGCACTCCGATCGAGAAACTCTGCAAAGTCCAGACATGGTGGTGTGTTTGTCGGAACGTGACAGTGCCAGTCCTTTGAGCTGCCTCCTGTTCGGCAGAGTCGTCGGCCGCCGCCGCGGGCACGGCAGTGGTATTTTCCGGTTTTGCCGATGGCAACTGCGCGGTGCCGTGGAGTCGCAGCGTCCATTCGACGGATTCAAACTCCGGTCGCGCTCCTGGCGGTTCGTCCGCATCCGGCGAAGGCACATAAATGCGACCTGTTCCCGAGATTTCGTCAATCTCCACGCTGGCGTTCGAAAGAAATGGAAACGCTGCGGCTGTGGCCGGAAGCACCAACGGTTGAAAATGTGCGTCACCGGCGATCATGACTTTCGCCATGCTGTCCGAAACGTCACCCAGGTGAAAATTCAGATCCAACTGCAGTAATCCGAGTGTTCCCAGCGACACGGCGTGACTGCGTTCCCATGCGGCCGGATGTCCGTCATCCTGAACCGGCCGAATCATCCAGAACGGACTGCTGAACCAGGACCCGATCGTTTCATCCGTCAGACATTTCTTCAGAATCTGACCGCCTTCCGGATCACCATTGGACAGGTGCGTCACCAGCGCGTCGCGGCCTTCCGGGGTGAGCGTGCTGACATTACCATCCGGGTGAATCGCAAGCGAAAATGTCGCACCGGTCAGTCGCGTCAGAATCGTCGATGGCGGTTGACGATCTATTTTTCGAACAATGGCTTTGACAATTACCTCTCCGGATCGCTCGATAGCCACGACGCGATACTGGATCTGAAGTGATTCCGATGACTCCTGAGTGACTTCAGGCTGACCATCGACGGCAATGTCCGTGCGGCGCGAACTGGCCACCAGTACCTTGACGACATTCCCTGGTCGCAGCTCCCAAAAACCTGGCACGTCACGGATCGGCTGAGCCGCAACGGAAGGTGCCACAAGTGCAGCCAGGATTATCGTCGATATCATAGGCCATCCATGCCTGAATCGCTGTGAACGACATCGAATTGCAGTCAGTGAGGTTCGAAAGTGGAAGTAAGGTTCCGGATTCTTCGACATTCGAATTTCCCTGATCGATATTCTGCAATTCAACCCACTTCGCTCAGCACCTGTTCAGCCACATAAATCGGCAGCGTCGGTGAATAGTGTACGGCCATCGCAATCGCGTCACTGGGCCGACAATCGATGTCATGCACGGTATCGCCGATACGAACTTTAAGCACCGCAAAATACGTATGTTCTTTCATCGCCGTAATCACGACTTCTTCGATCACTCCACCCAGCGCCGCAACGACGTTTTTGAGTAAAGTATGAGTCATTGGGCGGAATGGTTCTTCCTCCAGCAACTGTCGATTGATCGCCTGCGCTTCGAACTGGCCAATCAGAATCGGAAACGTCCGCGTCCCCCCAACCTCGCGCAGATACATCGCCTGCTGATCATTCAGATCAGACACAATCACACGACTGAGTTGCATCAACACGGGCACCGCCATCACTCCCAAAATCCGTGCAGGACGGATCTTCAGATCCGTCCTGCGTAAAGAAGTACCAGATCACTCAAACAACTACGGCAGCCGGCGAACTTTCAGGTTGCGGAAGTAGACTTTGCTCTTCGGGTCATGCGCCTGCAGAGCAAAAGTGCCTTCGCCGATGCGGCGTTCGAAGTCAGCAGAGAATGCTTCTTTGCCATCCGGTTCGGTGTAGTCAACCGTCACGGTGTCGTTGACCTTGATCACTACATGTTTGCCTTCGACCTTGATCGAGGTTTTATACCATTCATCGTCTTTGAGCGGCGGGTTTCCGACATCGACAACACCGTACAGACTGCCGGATTTCTTAGGGTCACTATGAGAGACGTTGACCTGAACCTCCTGTCCAAATCGAGGCCAGCCGGTCTCCTGAAACTTTGTGTGAAAGTAGATTCCGGCATTGCTGCCCGGCGTGGTCATGCACTCGCATTCGAATTCAAAGTTCGTGAACGGCTTGTCGTGACCCACATAAAACAGATGGCTGCGTTCGCCATGACAGACGAGCTTCCCGTCTTCAATGGACCACGACTCCTTGTTTTCGTTCAACTTCCAGCCTTCGAAGGTTTTCCCGTCGAAAAGCTCCTTCCATTCCCCTGGCTTATCCTCCGCAAATGCTATTGGGCATAGCAGACAGACAGTGGCCAACGTCACGAAACTTCCGCGCAGCATTCAGATCACTCCAGCAAGTGTGTACTTCCAATTCGCCAACCGACGGCATGCACCGGAGTGTAGGCAAAAAAACAATGCGATTCCAATCACGCCGGGGATACCCAGAACTGGATTGGTGCTGTCGCGGATTTCGGTAGGCCGGACCGAACGAAGTGAGTTCCGGCAGGTGTCTGGCAACTGCCGGAACTGCGCTGCGCTTGGTACGGCATACGGGGCTGCAGAAACGCACGGCTCGGCACAGGAGCCTCGCCCTGCCAATGCCACTGGCGGACCCGATGGTCCCTGTGCTGGTTGCCGTCCTGTGTCGTAAATGATACGACAAAACTTTAGTCGTATTCGATCCAACAACGCATTTTGTCAATATGACAATACGTTTCGACTCTCGTCGCCACCGTTTTGCAATCATTTCCATGACCAGTTTACCTCAGAGCGTTAACCGGCAGATTTTGCGCAATGCGATTTTAGTCGTAAGTGATTATTATTTAACGAGTTAGCTTCACTTTATCGTCACTGCAAAAAAGCAAATCACTTTTGGCACACTTCTCGCTATGTAATATTCAACATGACAACAACAGTTTCTGCTCGGTGTCGACAGGACTGATTTCTGAGAAGCAAAAATTTACAGGAGGTACTTAATCATGCTCGTACTCACACGCAAAGCGGCAGAAACTATCCGAATTGGCGATGACATTGTCATCAAAGTGATAAGAACGGGAATGGGGAGTGTGAAGATCGGAATCGAAGCGCCATTGAACATTCGCGTCCTGCGGGGCGAACTGATTGAGGAGAAGCATCCGGTTCCCAGTATCCCTTCCAACTTTGGCCCCACCATGCGAGTCGTGTCTGATCAGTATCCGCATGTGGCCTAGTTGCTCTGGCACACATAAAAACACGACTGACAAAGCAATAGGCACCGCAGAAAACAAATCAGCACCGCAACTCACTACTTGAACTCAACTTTACCAAACAGGTTTTTCAAAACACGAACGGATTCAGACGAGGAGTAAGAAACTCCTCAAAGGAGATTACAGCCATGAAAACTTTTAAGACCTTTACGCTCACTTTGGCCCTTCTGACGATGGCAGGCAGTGTTGCATTCGCTCAATACGCACCGTCACGTGCAGTCCGACAAGCATCCGGTTCCGATGCCAGCGACTTTCCGGAACTGCCAGCCAGCTGGTCAACGTTCAGCCGTCGTTCCGATACTTCGGCCGCTCCGTTGGATTCCTTCAGCCGTCCTGCTGGAAACGGTCAGTTCGATTATGGGTATGACAATCGAAACCTGAATTCACGAAAAGATGAACCGGTTCGCTACCGTGTGCCTCTGGACAACTACGCTCCGGCAGACCGATTTGCACCTGTCGATCGAAACGCACCTGTTGACCGATACGCACCTGTTGACCGATACGCACCTTCGAACGGACGCGATCCGTTTGTGCCGGCTCAGCAGCCACAGGGTCAGTTAGACGACGAAACAAGTGCGATCAACGATCTACTCACATACCGCTATCAGAATCCTGTGACTGTGCGAGCTATCCGAGCGATGAGCACGACTCAGGCCGTGCAGTTGTTCGCCGAAGTGTCTGAGAAGATTGACGAACGATCTCTGGAACCAACCAGCTACGACCTGCGAGTCCGACGGGCTCTGCGAAATCTGACAATTGCTCTGGATAACCAGGCTTTTATGAACGGACTTGGCGTCTCCGCAGACTCATTCAGCACCGACGGCTTCCGCAACACGCTCAGCCGCATGGCTGGCAATGGACAGGTTCAGAACTACCGGGACGCCCGTACTGTCCTGAACACGGTGATGCAGTCAGCTCAGTCTGTCCGGGGTCTGACACCAAGTGTCGTTGCCTTTGAATTTGCCAACGCCAGCATCGATACGCTCGACAAATTTTCTGGTCTGGAACCTGCTGACCCGGGCTCCCGCAATGGTGCGGAAATGACAAACATGAAGAGTGCGGCTCTGGAAGAAAGCATCGTGGGGATTGGTGTGGAGGTTCGTGAACATGCTGAAGGTCTGATTGTGGTGAAGCCACTGCGAGGTGGACCAGCGGCAGAGGCGGGTCTTGAATCCGGTGACATCATCCTGAGCATCAACGGCACGAACATTGGCGGCATGAAGATGGCCAGCAGTGTGGACCTGATGAAAGGAACCAGCGGCAGTCAGATGAGAATGCGGATCTACCGCGACGGAAAAGGCGAACGTGATTTTGCTCTGACACGCCGTTCTGTTCGAGTCTGGACCGTAAACGATACGAAGCTGCTGTCCGGCACAGATGTGGGCTATTTCAGTCTGAGCCGCTTTTCTCAGAACTCTACCGCCGAAGTTGATCAGGCTCTGAATGAACTGTACAACAAAGGCATGAAATCTCTGGTCCTCGACCTGCGAGGCAATCCCGGTGGCCTGCTGACGACCTGTGTTGAAATCAGCGACCGCTTCCTGGCCTGTGGCACAATCGTTACCACAAAAGGAAGACTGAGTGCCGACAACATGGTTGAACGGGCCACCTACAACAAGACCTGGAGCGTGCCTTTGGTGGTGCTGGTCGATGGTGACAGTGCGTCTGCCAGCGAAATTTTCGCAGCTGCCATTCAGGAAAACGGACGAGGCGTGGTTGTGGGAACCCAAAGCTACGGCAAGGGATCTGTGCAGACGCACTTCCCGCTAAGTGCCATCGGAGGTGACCTGCGACTGACAACAGCCCTGTTCTACTCACCAAACGGACGCAAGATGGCTGGCGAAGGTGTCACACCGGATGTCGAAATCAACGACCGCGACGGAGTGGTGAATGGTGACGAAGTACTGGTTGAAGCCGTCAGAGTCGCTCGCAGTCAGACATTGAAGGACATGGCCAAAACGTCCGGTACCTGCAAGACACCAATGCCATCTGCCGGACGAAGTTCGTCACTGAGCAATATCATGGATCCAGGTCACTCAACGACCAGCATTCGTTGAGACACGCTGACCTGTTTCGATCGGCAAGTCTGAACCACGACGGTTCAGCGGTCGATTGCCTGGATCGATTACACCGCTCAGAAGGAACCTGATCGTGCAGCAAACGCAACCAGCACTAAAAACCTGAAACCGGCTGACTGAAGAGAACTTTGGTCATCCGGTTTTGTGCTTTTGGGACGTGCGTGTTCAGAAATTCTGGTCGATAAACGCAGCGAATTCTTTCGCTTGAACATTCCGTGCTGGCAACCGAATTCCATAGGGGCTATCATAACAGTCCCCGAATTGCCGTCCTCGCACCGTCCTTCCTCAATTTGTTCGGAAACCCACCGATGTGGAATTTCTTTGGTCGCTCGCACCGCTATTGCGACGGATTGACGCGACGATCGTTTCTACAGGTCGGCGGACTTGGGATTGGCGGGCTCACGTTGGCTGACCTGAATGCGGCAGAATCGCAGAAGCCCGCAGGTACTCCTTCCAGCCGACATAAGTCCGTAATCATGGTGTACCTTTCCGGCGGCATGCCGCATCAGGACACCTTCGACCTGAAGCCCGGCGCGCCGGCTGAGATCCGCGGCGAATTCAATCCGATCGCCACCACGGTTCCTGGCATCGAATACTGTGAACTGTTGCCAAAGCTCGCAGGTGTGGCGGATCGTTGTTCCCTCGTGCGTTCGATCGTTGGTCAGCGGGATGAACATTCCAGCTTTCAGAATCTGACCGGATTCACGATGGGTGAAGTGCAGCGTGACGGGATACCGAACTTCGGTTCCGTCGTGGCTCGAGTTCAGGGAGCCACGAACGAAGTCACGCCGCCGTTTGTCGATTTGTTTCCCACGATGCAGCATCGACCGTACAATAGCACCGGAGCCGGCTATCTGGGCAGTGCTTACAATCAGGTACGCGCCGACGGCGAAGATCTGGCCAGCATGCGATTAAGGTACATTGAGTCGCCTGAATTCGCGAGTCGCCGTTCTCTGCTGGATCAACTGGATGCTTTTCGTCGTCAGGCAGACACTGGCAGCATCGACGAGATGAACGAAAGTTATCGACGAGCGTTCGATGTGCTGACATCCTCGCGACTGGTCGATGCCATGAATGTGGAACGTGAAGATAAGCATGTGCTGGAACGCTACGGACGCGGTTCCGCCAAACATCTCGGCGACGGTGCGCCAACCTGGAATGATCAACTGTTGATCGCTCGACGATTGGTGGAAGCTGGTGTGCGAGTCGTCACGGTGGCTTATGGATTCTGGGACACCCACGGAAACAACTTTGCGCATTTGAAACAGCATCTGCCGACATTTGATGCAGGCATCTCAGCCCTGGTGGAAGACATTTATGCGCGTGGCCTGGATCAGGATGTGTCGGTTGTTGTCTGGGGTGAGTTCGGGCGAACGCCGAAGATTAATGACAAAGCCGGACGCGACCACTGGGCTCCCGTGCAGTCTGCCTTGTTTGCCGGAGGCGGCATGAAGGTCGGCCAGGTGATTGGATCGACCGACAAGACAGCCGCCTACGCAGCCGATCGCCCGGTACATTACCGCGACGTCCTCGCGACCGTGTACCACAATCTCGGCATCGACAGCACCGAATACGTCCGCGACACCAGCGAACGCCCCGTCAGAATTCTGCCCGAAGACTGCCGTCCGATTCGCGAACTGGTTGGCGGCTGAAATGGCGTTCTCCAGGAATCCCTTCTCTCGTCGTGATTTCCTCACCTCGTCGCTGGCGGGCAGTGTCCTGGCGGTGTCTTCATCCGCGCGCGGGGCGGAAGATCCAGAGGCGGCGGAGCCGATTATCGACATTCACCAGCACACTAACTATCGCGCACGGACCAGTGCTGAGTTGATCGCGCATCAGCAGGCAATGGGAGTCACGCAGACCATCCTGCTGCCGGCGGGAAGTCCGGTCAGTCGCGCGTCCACGGCCGAGGGAAAGCACAATGGCCTCGGTGGCGTGGGAGCTGGCGGCAATGAGACCGCTCTGACAATGGCTCGACAGTATCCAAAAGAGTTCTATTTCGGAGCAAACGAGGTGACCGACCTGCCGGAAGCCCGCGTCGAGATTGCCAGGTACCTCGATCTTGGCGCGATCATCATCGGTGAGCAGAAATTCGGCGTGGAATGCGACTCCGCCGAATGTCAGATCCTCTACGCCCTGGCCGCCGAATACGGTGTGCCGATCCTCATGCATTTTCAGCATGAGACCTACAACCTGGGTTTCGAGCGATTGCACACGATGCTTGCGAAATATCCGAAGACCATCTTCATCGGTCACGCCCAGACCTGGTGGGCCAACATCGACAGGAACCATGCCGATCAGAAAGTGCTCTATCCCGGTGGCACGGTGACGGCAGGTGGGTTGACGGACCGATATCTGGCCGACTATCCGAACATGTTCGCCGACATGTCAGCCGGCTCAGGCCTGAACGCGCTGACCCGTGATGAAGACCACGCGCGCGGATTTCTGGATCGCCATCAGTCCAAAATCCTCTACGGCAGCGACTGCGATGATCGCATCGGTTCCGGTGCCGCCTGCTCTGGTTCGCAAACGATCGCCGCAATCCGGAAACTCGCCCCCAACAAGGCAGCCGAACGAAAGATCCTGTTCGAGAATGCGAAAACAGTGTTCATGGGGCGATTATAAATTGTATGCCCGAGGCCGAGCGGCGGATGGCCCACCGTGCGGTCTGTTGATTGAGTCTGACTTTCTGCGTGGGGACGAACGTGAATTACGGCTGCGGAAATCGGCGTAATGGATCGTTCTGGTGGCGAAGAATTTCGGCGTGGCTGGCCTGGGAGGTCAGAGTTGCAAGACTTTGGCGTAAGTTGCTGAGGACGTGTGGCAGATAGAACGTCTGCGTATGGAGAGGTTCATCGGGCATGAAGTTGGGCAGGCCGTGAGCGTACTGCGACAGGTCCTGCGGGGAGATCGACCAGCCTTCCACAGTCGCCCAGCCGAAAACGATGGTGACGTCACGACCATCGCGTTGCATCGTGAGCCAACGGGTATATTCGTCTGAGAAATCAAAAGGCAGAAACAGCTGCTGACCGTCCTTCAGGTCAGTGAGCAACCGAATCCATTCGCCGACAAGTTGCAGCGTGCCTTCAATGGGGCGCAATTCATGGTTCTCGCTGTTCGGCTGCAGTCCGAGATAATAACTTTCCCCTGCGCGGGATTCGCTTCCGACATGAACCTCGATCTGATTGTCGGCGTTGAGACTGACTGATACGTTCCGCATGGATTGATCCGGGTCTTTGTCGGGGAATTCCAACGGCCGGAATTCAAGTGCCGTTCTGAAATCCAGAACCATAAACTTTCTATCTTACTCATCAGGGAACCATCATGGTACGTGTTTTGTGTACGGCATTGAATGCTGAGACCGGTCCACACTTCAAACTCCTCACAGATGCCGGACATGAATGCCTGGTTCCGGATCGTTCGCTCGACCTTTGGAACAACGAAGTCCTCACCAACACGATCAAAGGGTTTGACGCGATCATTGCCGGATCCGAGCCCTACCCTGCTGCAGTCATCGCCGCCAATCCGCAGCTGCGCGTTTTGGCTCGAGCCGGCGTGGGATTTGATGCCATCAATCTGCAGGCCTGTGACGAACACAGGATCGTCGTGGCAACGACGCCGGGTGTGAATCATCATGCGGTGGCCGAACATGCGATTGCCATGTTGATGGCAATTGGTCGAGGATTTCCGGCGCTGGACCAGGAAGTGCGACGCTGCGAATGGAATCGTATCCCGTTGCCGCGTATTTCTGAATGCACTCTCGGTCTGGTGGGACTGGGACGGATCGGTCAGGCCACTGCGACGCGCGCGATCGGACTGGGAATGAAGGTGCTGGGCTACGATCCCTATCCGCCGGCAGATTTTGTGAAACAGTACGGGATCACGATGGTGTCGCTGCAGGACCTGCTGGCGAAGTCCGATTTCGTCTCACTGCATTCCCCGATGACACCGGCGACAAAACATCTGATCAATGACAATTCCATCGCGACGATGAAGGACGGTGCCGTGGTCATCAATACGGCACGCGGGCCGCTGATTGACGAACCGGCATTGATTCGGGCTCTCAGGTCAGGCAAGCTCCGCGCAGCCGGACTGGATGTGTTCGAAGTCGAACCACTGCCAGGCGACAGTCCGCTGATTTCGATGCCGAATGTGCTGCTGAGCGGCCATGTTGCGGGTATGGACAACGAATCCCACGAAGGCACATGGGCTTTGGGAGCGAACATTATCATTCGTCTGCATCGCGGCGAATGGCCTGCCGAATGCATTCAGAACCTGAAGGGAGTGACCGACTGGAAGTGGTAAGGATCTCCGCAAAATGCTCCGCCCGGAGTATAAGTACGAATGTTCCTGGAGTCTGTCCCGATACTCCAGGATCGTGAGCGGCGAGGCGCTAGCCGCCGTTGTACATAGCAGAAATACCTGAAAAAACGGCGGCTAGCGCCTTGCCGCTCACAAGAACAGCGGTATTCAGACAGACTCCCAAGGCGGTGGTTCATGGAGTTTTGCCGGGATTGGTATCAATCAATCGCGCGAGAACCACGTCGTCCAGACGGGACTCCGCGACCACGGTGGCTCCGGGAGGAACGATGCGGAGTTCTGGTCGCAGGTCGGCCAATCGATGGATCAGCAACAGCAATCCCTTTTGTTTGTCGGGATCGTATTCGTACGGCACGAGTTTGATGTTTCGCTGCTGCACAATCGGCACCAGTGACATGATGGCCTGCAGTTGAAACTGGTGGCTGACCGGCGCGACGAACACGGTTGAGTTCTCGGGAATCTGTTCCCAGAAGCTGCCGTTCAGGCCATCGGACCAATAGCTG
The DNA here is from genome assembly GCA_964517865.1 of uncultured Chitinophaga sp. Classification (GTDB taxonomy): domain Bacteria; phylum Planctomycetota; class Planctomycetia; order Planctomycetales; family Planctomycetaceae; genus SXXK01. Next base: position 30,413 of record CAZFDW010000005.1, on the reverse strand, counting down.
GATTCCATGCCCATCCAGGCAGCTCCGTTGCTGCCGCCTGCCAGCGGACCGTATTGAGAAATGGCGTATGGCGAAAAGATCGGTGAGCCGAACGGCTGAAGTGCGAGCAGACCCAGCACCGCCACTTGCCAACGGATCGTGCGTGGGAGCGGTGAATACGAAAGTCCGTTCGTGCCCTGTTTCCTGGAGTCAAATTCGCGAAACGCGCGAGCGGCCAGGACGATGATCGCCGGCATCACGATTAAGAATAATCGGTTGCCATCGTAGACGGGAGTTCCGGGTAACGCGAACACCATGAGCGGGACGGCAATGCTCAGCGCCAGCAGTTGATCAATCGAATCCGGTCGTGTTCGCCTGAACCTCTCGAGGAAACACAGCAGCACGCCAAAGGGTAGCGTGAAGAGAGTGATGACAAAGGGGTAATGCCAGGGCACCTGTTTGTCGGCAAAGCGTTCGCCAAAGTACCAGCAATACAGTGTCGGACGATCTGACGTGCGACCAAGATACTGCTGCAGGTTGTGAATCGGATCCAGCCATAGCCATGGCCAGGCCAACAGGAACACAACGCCTCCGCAAATGGCCCAGCACACGAGTGGTCGCAGGCTCTTCCTGCGAAACTGCCACACCGCCCACAGGAAAACAATCGGTGGCAACAGAATTCCCTGCACCTTTGTCAATAGCAGCAGGCCCCAGAAAACGCCGGACACGCATGCCCGCAACGCAGACGGCGGGCGTGGATCGGTCCACCATGCAAGGAGCGGCAGCAACGCCATGACCCATGCCAGATTCGTCGCCGATTCCAACGCGGCAAGTCTGGCATGTCCAATCAAACCTGGCGTGCTGATCATCAGAATCGCCACGCACACTGCGGATGCCCAGCCGTATCGCCGCTGACAGAATTCTGAAAGCAACAACACGGTCATCGCAAAGGCAAAGCAGGATCCCAGTCTCGCGGCGGGCACGTTGTAACCCGTTGATTCCGATCCCGCGACACACCATGCTGTCAAGTAGTGCGCCACACCCAACACGGCGCGGCCCAATGGTGGATGGTCGGGAAGATATTCCGGGGAACCGAAAACTTTCTGTGCTGTGGACGGCGAAAAAATCAGCGGTCCGTGTTGCACCAGCGCATCAACAAGATACACACCCTGCTGGATATTGAAAGATTCATCGATTGTCAGGCCGGGGCCACGCAGCCGACCTTCGACAGTGCCATGATCCACCAGCATCGACGACAGCAGCAACGCTGCGACGAATGAAACAATGGAAATCCAGGAAAGGCGAAGCATGTTGATGTTTTTTATTCCTGCCGGCGAGCGGTCGGGCGTCAGCCCACCGGTACAAGCCGCTGCCGTCTGAGATTCGTGTACGTCATTTCATGTGCTGGCTATTGCGATAAATCTGGCCGAACGATAAATCCGGTAAGAATGGTATTCAGTCGTTCGTACTATTCCCGTCTGCCGCAAGCGGGGTGTTGATTCAAGCGTTTAACCCTGAGCCGCAGGCGACGGCTGAGTACGAGTACGAAAAACAGGGGTTTGACACCGATTTCGAATGAGAGAAACCCAAATAGCGCAACTTCAAAACCTGCGGCTCAGGGTTAAACGGATTTGCTCAATCGAGAGACTAAATCAACAGACCGCAAAATCCTGGCAGACGACGACTATTGCGAGAGTGCCTTCAGGTCCCCTGATTCACCGGTCTTGATGGTCACATACAACTTCGCTGCTTCTTCAGCCGTGGAAGGCAGCTCCTGTTCTGCTGCAATGGACATCAACTGCTTTGCCGAAACAAAATGAGCGGAGTGTTGCCCGATGACTTCCACTTTTGTGCCCGTCACGACAATGGCCGTGCCTTCGTCGATTCCAACGCCCACCATCTTTGGATGACGTCGGATGACGGGCAGCAGATCCGGAAGTCGATCCCGCTGCGAGAAATGCTGATCAATGGCCATCCCCGGAAGAAACGCAAACCCCCGTTCATAGCCTTCGGCCATCATCACCGAATTCCCCTGAGGATGTCCTCGAACCAGAAATTCCCCCTGAATCGTTGCACCAGCTGAACTGCCGCCGATGACTCCGCCACGCCGCAGCACATCGCGGAACAATTCAATCGCCTCTGTCCCTTCGTACGCATCCACGAAATTCCACTGCCGACCGCCGCCGAACCAGATCCCTGTCGCTGCTTTGAGCGATGATCGGAATTCTTCACTTGCAACTTCATCCGGACCGCGCTGAGTCAACACGGTGATGTTGGCAACGCTTTCCTGTTTCAGAAAGCCTGGGGCCTGATCGCTTGTTTCCTCACGCGACATGGCCGTCGGCAGCACCACGATGTTTGCAGATTCTCCTCCAGCAAGTTCCACGAATCGCTGGACGACGTCTTCTGTCATCGCCCCACCACCCACAATCACGAGCGACCCGGATTGTACTTCCGGACTGCCATATTGAGGTTCACCAGGATCAACTCGTGATGCCCGCTGACGGGCGGCACGCCGAAGCTGAGTGAGATCCGCAACCTCGCCGGCGGCCAACCGAAAAACCTCGGCATCTCGATAGTCGGTCTTGGCGAGCATCACTGACACATCGCCAAACCCTTTGACGCGGATCTGACGCCCCGTTACGAACGCAGCAGTTGCTTCATCGATTCCCATGCCGAAACAGTCGGAGTGCAATCCGACGGCGATCTGCGATCGAGCAAGGCGTTCTCGGTTGGTGAAGTGCTGGTCCACAATCGCGCCCTGCAACAAGTCCCATCCTTCGGACATGTCGGGCTGTTCTTTCCCGGATGCTATCATGACCTTTGACATGATGGCCGCGCCGGCAGACGTTCCGCCCACCGTACCGCCTCGCTGCAGCAGTCTCTGCAGCGCTCCCTCGACTCCGGACTCCGCGAATGTCGCTGCGAGCCTTGACTGCTGCCCACCGCAAATCCAGACAGCCGACGCGGCGTCAATCGCCGCGACCGTCATTAAGCCTTTTTCACTTTCCGCGAGCGACGGATCGACAACAACGACGTTTGAAATCCCGGACTCGGCAAGCCACTTCGCCGCTGACTCCGCTGCCTCCTTCGGATCGGATGCGGCTTCAGCGATCACCACCAACGATCCCTCGCCGTGCAGGGATTCCTTGAGTGCGTTCGGGACATCGTCCGGCACGCTGCCGCCGCCAACGATGATCAGCGTCCCTGGCCAGCCATCGGCTGTCGGCACCGAATTTTCGGCACCAACCGCGATTCCAGCGCCGCTGAAAATCATGACCATTGTTCGAAGGAGCACAGATGCTGTCACCGGAGGAATCCTGAAAAAAAGACGGCGTTTGATCGAAGCACTTGAGCAGAATACACTTCTCCACATGAATACGACACCCCTCAATCAGTGGCATCACGCACAACATGGCCGAATGGTCGATTTTGCAGGCTGGGAAATGCCTGTGCAGTATTCGTCGATCGTCGATGAACACACGGCCGTGCGAACTGCTGTCGGATTGTTTGATATCTCGCACATGGGGCGACTGCAGTTTCGTGGCGATTCCAGTCAGGCATTCCTGAACGGCGTGTTGACCAACGATACTACAAAACTCAAAGTCGGCGATGTGCGGTACTCCCTGATCTGCGGCAAAGACGGTGGAATCCTCGACGACGTGCTGGTCTATCGCCTTCCCGATCGATGGGAACTGGTCGTCAATGCATCTAACCGCGAAAAGATTGTCAGCTGGCTGAAGCATTGTGCAGGCTTCGCTGCCGTGGAGTTCAAAGACTGCACGCTGACCACCGGCATGATTGCCGTGCAGGGACCACGTGCATTAACGTTGCTGAATGAAGCAACCAAACTCGATCTGACACTGATGAAGTATTATTCGGCAACGGAAATGCCGTTCTTTGGAAGCCGCGGAGTTCTTTCGCGCACAGGCTACACCGGTGAAGACGGCTTTGAACTCGTCATGCCAGCGGCAGATGCGGAACGGATCTGGCTGGCCCTGCTCGAACACGGTACGAAATATGGCATCGTACCGGCAGGTCTTGGTTGTCGCGATACGCTTCGCATGGAAGCGGCGATGCCGTTGTATGGGCATGAATTGAATGAGACCATCGATCCGCTGACTGCGGGACTTGAATTTGCCGTCAAGTTCAACAAACCGGATTACCCCGGCAAGGCGGCACTGGAATCGATCAGGAGTCAGGGATTTCGAATGGCTCGCGTCGGTCTGTTGCTCGAAGGTCGCCGCATTGCTCGTGAAGAATCGCCCGTTCAGATCAATGGGCAGGATGTCGGCAAAGTGACGTCCGGCACGTTTTCGCCGACGCTGCAGAAAGTCATTGCGATGGCCTACGTCCCGGTTGCTTCAGCGTCGCTCGGCACAGTCGTTCAGGTCAACCTTCGAGGCACGCTCGTCCCTGCCACAATCGTCGCCCTGCCTTTTTACAAGCGCATGGCGTGAATGCAGGATGGACATTCATGTCCGTCGTAAAGATTCATGCTTCGTTTCTCCACGAAATACAGCGGAAATCAATGTTCCGATGATTCCTGTGGTTCGCTAAAATTCGCCCCTCACATTCTTCTTTCCTACCTCAGGTTTTTGACGATGACCGACAGAAATTACAGCGCATTTCAGCAAAAAGTCATTAAGCGATACTACGACAACAAAGACCAGATCGACGAACAGCGCCTCAGCGAACTGGTCACGAATCTGTATCTGGCTCCACCCAAAAAGCAGGCGAAAATGTGGGAGTCCGCAGAAGAACTGATGACGCGCATGAAATTACCCGCCAGTCGCATCGCACATGTGATGGAAACCAGAGACGTTGCAGTGCTGGCAAAAGTAGTGGAAGAACTCCAGAAGGGTGTCATCAAACGCGGTTGAAATGTGCCCCGTCACTCCGTGGCGGAAAAACTCAGGCTACTCATTGAACGCGCATGAGTGGACCAACGTGCTGTAAGTCAGTTTTCACCACAGAGGTCCCAGAGGAGCACAGAGGAATCTTGGCGCGGGCTTCGCCCGCGACCCAAGTTGAAGAAATGTCAATAGTAAATAGCGTAGGTCCGCGCTCCGCACGGTACTTACTTTTGTGTCTCTTGTGAGTTTTTGTGGCCAGCACAATTCGTTCAGGTGCTGTTTGCATGTCTGGGGTCTGCTGGCCACAAAGAGGCACAAAATTCACAAGAGGAACAAGGGAATCAGCAACGTGGTCTGAATTCGTCTCCGAAAAACAACACCCTAAACGTTTGCTGAGCAGTGAGGCTCGGTGATGGAGTGACGCCTGGTCACATGCACAACAAACTCAGTTTGAAACACGATTTCTCGCCCTTCGATTGTGAGGTTCTCCGTGTACCTCTGTGTCCTCCGTGGTAAATCAATTCCATGGCACCCCGTCAACTCACCGTGCTGCAGGTTCTCCCCGCCCTTGAAAGCGGCGGTGTGGAACGCGGTGTGCTCGAAGTGGCAGAAGGACTTGTCGCCGCCGGACATCGATCGCTGGTGATCTCCGGCGGCGGCCGCATGGTCGCTGAATTGGTGAATCGCGGCAGTGAGCACTTCGAAAAATCGCTCGGCACAAAATCACCGCTGACACTGCGACACGTCTTCTGGCTGCGAAAACTGATGATCGAACAACACGTGGACGTTGTCGATTTTCATTCGCGGATGCCCGGCTGGATCACATGGCTGGCATGGAAGAGCCTGCCTGCCGCAAGACGCCCCACGTTGATTTCGACTGTACACGGCCTGCATTCCACCGGATTCTACACCAGTGTCATGTGCCGTGGCGAACACGTCATCGCGGTCTCAGAAACTGTGCGTGAGTATGTGCGGAAGAACTACAGTTTTGTCCCTGAAGAGCGACTGCATCTGATCCACCGTGGCATCGATGCACTTGAATATCCTCGCGGTTTTCAACCGGACGACGCATGGAAGTCCGAGTTCTTCCGGCAGTTTCCGAAGACACGCAATCAGCCGTTGTTGACGCTGGTCGGTCGGCTCACGCGACTGAAGGGGCACGCAAATCTGCTGCGTCTGCTGGCCCGCCTGAGAGATCGCGGGATAGAAGCACACGGACTCATCGTCGGTGGCACGGATCCTCGCAAAGCCGCTTATGCGGATGAATTGCAATCGCTGGCGGCCTCGTTGAATTTGTCCGACCATGTCACGTTCACCGGCCATCGAACGGACCTGAAACAAATCTACGCGATGTCCTCGATCGTGCTCTCGTTGTCATTCACTCCCGAATCCTTCGGTCGCACGGTTGCAGAAGCCCTGTCGATCGGAACCCCCGTCGTCGGCTACAACCACGGCGGCGGCGCGGAAATTCTGGCTGCACAATTTCCATCCGGCACGGTTGAATCCGGCAACCCCGATGCCCTGACAGACACCGTGGCTTTTCTGCTGAAACAAATGCCACGCCCGGTCCCCGGTCCCAACGTCTTCGAAAAAGAGACCATGTTACGCAAGACCCTGGAAGTCTACGAAACGGTCTGCGGCACGGGCCGCTGAATCAAAAAGGGTCCCGGCAAAGCATGTTTCAGCGATAAAGAATGTTTCGGCGATATCGTCCCGCTCATCAGGGTTTCGACTTCGCAAGAATGATGTCACGGTGCCTGTCACCGGGCTCCTACAAAAGTCTCTGGCGGATACCAACTGGAAGTGCCTCAAGGGTGGCACATTCGTTTAACCGCGTGGGCAACGCCCCGCGCGGGAATCCATCCATCGGGACCCTGCTCGCGCGGCCCGCTGGGCTCACGGCCCTGGTCTCAGCGGGCATACAGCTCGGCAAATGCCTGGCGGTACGGAAGTTCATTCGCGGGGAACAGCGAGTCGAATCCGGATTGAGCCACCGCACCACGCTGGAATCTGCGTTTTTCGAAGACAGGCATGGTGTGCCCTGTGATTTGTTCAATGCCGCGGCGGACGACTTCACCCTTGAGCTGATAGAGTTTGTCGTGATCCCAGTCGGTGAGTTCAATAAACGGGATGCCTTCGGACACTTCGATGACATTTGGCAGAGCAAACGGACTGAAGCCACGGAAGCCCAGCGTCGCTGCGGGTGCCCATGAACGCACGTGTCCACGACTTTGACCGCCGCTGTAGGTCAGTGAATGCTTGACTGCGTTGACTCCCCAGCCTTCGTGGTACAGGAGCGGATTGTTGAGCACACTGCGGATTGTCAGTTCGCTGTTTTCTTCGATCGGATAATCCTTCATGTTCTCATCGCCGCCATCGCCGTCGGCCAGATAAATCCATTCCGGATAACGCTTGCGAATTTCCCGGCACAACGCCAGCGACATTGCCGCAGACTGCACGTCGAGTGGTTTGTAGTCTTCAATCACGCGAATCGCTTCGCGGTAATCGACAGCGGCAGCTGGCACGTCGATCACTTCCAGAAACAGTCCGAGATCCAGTGCTGACAGGAACTCATGCGCCTGAGCAGCGTCCTGACCTTTCTCGTCCAGCGACAATGTGAACGCTTTCAATCGACCGGGTGATTCGCCGCGTTTCAGCAGAGCGTCGTAGATCGCCAGGAAGACCGCTCCGCTGTCGATACCGCCGCTGAACAGAACACCGATCGGCTCCGATGCGGGGATCTGATCCAGCCAGTGATAAACTTCCTGCTGCATCGCCCCGATGTAGGCTCGGCCGATTTCATCCAGATTGCTGCTAAGCCGATTACGTTGAGGTGTAAAAAATCGTGTGCAGGACGGACTAGGATCGGGGCAGCCGATCAGAGCCAGTTCCAGAATATGATGTGCCGGAACCATGCGCGTGTATGACGGATGAAACTGCTCGGCCAGCCCTTCTTTTTTGAGCCATGCTGCAATCTCATCGATACGTTCGGCGACAATCAGACATGGACCCGCAACCTGCTTCGCCAGGAAGTATCGCATGGGACGACCAATCGACCGAGCCATACGAATGATATGTCCGTTCTGATGCACGATCGCAAACTGCCCGTCGATCGCGCGAACTCTCGCGGGATCGCCAGAACCCAGTCGCGAAGTGGCTTCTTCAACCGTCATATTGAAGATTGTGTTGCTCTTCGGATCGAGCAGATTGACGAATCGTTCAATGTAGGCATGATGTTGCATGAAAAGTTCTTTCTTCTTCGGCGAGCGGTTGGGCGTCAGCCCTCCGTGTAAGAGTTGATCTGTTTTCGAACTGAGCGTCGTCGCGTAACTAAGTCGCACATTGTACGTATCGCACCTGCGGTACGGTACCTTGCTGGCGTGTCGTTCCACGGAGGGCTGACGTCGTTAAGGACCTGTCCAGGAACAAGTCCCTCATAATGAGATCTCAGGCCAACGCTTTCGCGACCATCAATCACGACGTGTTGAGGCGGAAATTCGGAACACTGATCTTCGCTGATTAACACTAATGCAGACTCGGGATGCAGCTCACAATACCCAGCCGTTCTCTGAGAGATTAGTGGTTATCAGCGGAGATTAGTGTTCAAAAAATGCCAGATCTTACTTCTGACTTCCCCACCCGTGTTTTTGCATCGCACCAAAACACGGCGTAGTTTCTGGACAGGTTCTAAGGATTTTTCGTAGCAGAATTCGTGAGAATTCTGATTTCACCTCAATAATCCTTAGCGGCGTTGCACGGAGGGCTGACGCCCAGCCGCTCGCCTGACTGAGCTTAAGTACGCCGCACATCGCTCGTCTGCGAAGAATTTTGCCTGACTACTTTAAAAACGGCCGGACTGCTCCCTCGACGGCTTTCATCGCCTCGTCAATCAATTTCAAAGCATCCTTCGTTTCCGGTGCCTCGGCGATGATCCGTATGATTGGTTCCGTGTTGCTGGCTCGGACCTGAACCCAGCGGTCGGCCCAGTCGAGACGCAGACCGTCGCCATCCCGAGCTTCCGCATCCGGGAACGCTCTTCGCAAGGCCTCGCAAGCGGCCGGAACCGCACTGGCAGGACAGGTAATCTTATCCTTCACAATGGTGTAGAACGGCAGCGAATCCGCCCACTTTGCCAGCGTCTTTTTCTTGTCCGTCATCCCGGCCAGCACATACGCCATCGCTACCAGACTGTCTCGCACGTAACCGACCTGCGGATCGATCACGCCGCCGTTGCCTTCGCCGCCCAGCACGGCCTGCACCGACCGCATCTTGGCGCAGACATGCGCTTCACCGACAAAACTGCGATGGAACTGACAGCCGTGTTTTGCGGCAATGTCTGCGGTGACGCGACTGGTAGAGCCGTTGACGACGAACGGCCCCTTGCGACGTTCCAGAACAAAATCCGCAGCAAGAGCCAGCGTCAGCTCTTCCCCGATGTAACGTCCATCATTATCGACAATGGCCATCCGATCGGCATCAGGGTCCTGAGCGAATCCGGCGTGCGCCTTGTGTTGAATGACGGCTTTGCAGAGATCGCCGAGGTTCTTTTCCGTCGGTTCCGGAATGTGTTCAAAGCGTCCGTCCGGCGTGCCGCCCAGCACGACGACTTCGCAACCTAACGCTTCCAGCAGCCGAGGTCCACAGGTTGCTCCTGAACCGTGATTGCAGTCCAGCACCACACGATATTTCTTCTTTCGAATGGCTGCGACATCGACAAGCGAAAGTACTTTATCGATGTGCGGCTGTGAAGGATCATGCAGCACGGTGACCTTACCAAGGCCCGCCCAGTCCTTCCATGCAATCGCTTCGGAATCCAGAATGCTGATGAGCTGCTGCCCGAGTTCCCGATTGAACACGGATCCGTCCGGTGCGAACGGTTTGAGTCCATTCCATTCGATCGGATTGTGGCTGGCGGTGATCTGCAGTCCTCCGGCGGCGTTGTGGTGTCGTACCAGAACTCCGCAGGTGGGTGTCGTGCAGATGCCGGCATCAAGTACTTCACAGCCGGTTGCCAGCAATCCTGAGATTACAGCGTGCTGAATCATGGGCCCCGTCGATCGACCATCCCGGGCTACAACAACTTTACCACCACAGAAGATGGTTCCCAGAGCTGCCGCAAACCGCGTCGTATAAATCGGATCCAGACCATCTCCAATGATGCCCCGTAGTCCGGAGATACTGAGTATTCGAGTTGCCACGTCTGTCTCCCTGCTGTGTGACTTATTGGTTCGGCTGCAGTCTGCGGACGCAGTGTAAGGACCGCACGATGAATTTGTCGAATATGAACGACTTCCCCTCCATTGCGTATGGCACGGTAGGCCGGACCGAGCAAACCCGGCGAAATCCGGAACGGCGACCGCCGGTCGAACACAAGTCCTGCCGAAAAAGGTGTCGCGAGGGAGAACTCGGGTTTGCGCTGTTCCGGCACTCGCGGCGGCCTTGGTCCGGCCTACCCTGTCCGCAATGCGACTTCCGGCTCGATAGAGTTTCTGAGCCCACGACGGACATAAATGTCCATCCTCCATGAAAGCGGCGCAGCAAAAAAGCCGTCTGAGAACAGACGGCTTCGTGGGTGTGCTGTTGTCTTCTGACCGCAGCCTATTCTTCAGCCACGAATGGCAGCAGACCGATGAAGCGGGCTCGAAGCACGGCTGTCCGGACCGCTCGCTGATACAGAGCAGATGTTCCGGTACGGCGGCGAGGCAAAATGCGTCCTTCGCGGTCGATCAAGGTGCGCAGGGTCTTCAGATCTTTGTAGTCCACATAGACGGGGCGCGGAATTGAACCATGGCCAGAAAACTGGCAGGTCATCTTTTTCTTTTTGAGGCGAGCGCGGCGTTTACGGAGTTTCTTAAGGTCAGCACGGGAAATTGTGGCCATGGACGACGAATTACCTTTTGGAAATACTTCAACTGCGGGCAATGGACCCCGTGGAACTCGTACAAGGCTGCACAGCCAACGAGCTGCCCGACGGACCGGAATTGAAATCCCGGCGGGGAAACGATAAGCCTCAGTGTAATTCGGAAAACGCCTGGCGACAACACAAACCCATGTCCCATTTTGCTTTCGGAGAAACTGGAATTTCTCACCGGTTGGGAAAACAGGGTCAGGAACCAACAGCGAAATGGCCAGCGGGGTGCAGCGCACTCTTCGTTGCTGACCCCTTTCCCCAACCCAAAAATGGCCTAAATCGCTTCGACACCGGTCTCACCAGTTCGAATTCGAACGATCTGCTCAAGATTCGAAACGAAAATCTTTCCGTCACCGATCTGGCCCGAACGAGCAGCCTCACAGATTGCGTTGATCGCGCCTTCGACTTCGTTGTCGTTGACGACCACTTCCAGCTTGACTTTCGGCATAAAATCCACCGTGTATTCGGCACCACGATACGTCTCTTTGTGACCACGTTGACGGCCAAATCCACGCACTTCCGAAACCGTCATCCCCTGGACGCCGATGCTGGTCAACTTCGTCTTGACGTCATCCAGCTTGTAATGACGAATAACTGCCTCAAGCTTTTTCATGATCTCTGCCTCGCCCCTTCACATCAGTTGGCTGAACAAACAAACTGTTTTCGCCCGACAATACAAGGCGAAAAAACACAAGGAATCTTGTACTTCACAACCCTCACAAAGACCAGCCATTCCGTGACCCAGACTTCAAGAACCAACCCATGAGGTTTCTCAAAGTGTACGTCGCATTGCCTGTACAAAGTCTGAGCACTGCAACTACTATGCCGCACGATAACTGCGTCGGATGCGACCAGTGGCTCTCTGGATATGCCTTTTTTATGGGCAACGTGCCTGTTGTGTGGTCATAAGTTCGCCGTCCAGGTATGAGGTTTTTGAGGGATTCCGCTGATGTGTCCGTTTCTGGTGCATTTTTCTGCTGCGAAAATTCGTAGTTCTATCCGGAGGCGAAGGTGTTGCTCCAGCGTGAAATCCTTCAGACGTTTGGCTGAATCCATGTACTTATGCTTTTCATGATTCTGATCGTATTCGCAGGATTTGTCGCCGGACGAGTTGCAGGCATCTGGGCCGCGTCATCGATTGATCCATCAATCCAAACCGGACTGCGAACATGCAGTTTCTGCAATCAGCGGTTTTCACTCGGGCGGCAACTCCTGACGCTGACATTTCCGATGAAGTGTCGCGGTTGCCAACGGACTGATCGCTGGTGGCCGATCGCGACATCGTTTGTGACTGCGGTTGCATTCGGGTTGCTTGCCTGGCTTCTGCAACACGGCTGTCAAGCCGTGCATGAAGTGCGTCCGTCGATGGAGTTATGGCAGAACCGCCTGCCGTATCAACTTGCATTTGTCTTCCTGTTGACGACTGCCACGATCAGCGATTTGCTCGACTATGTCATTCCGGACACCATCATTCTCCCCGGAGTTCTTATCGCGCTTACATTCGCTACACTCTCCGGAGAGCTGCAGATCATGCATGTCTGGGTCGATTGGAATCTGGTCGATCTTTACGGTCCGTACCTTCCGGAATGGATGAAGGAGCATCACCATCTGCATGGTTTTGTGTGGAGTCTCTGTGGATTGCTCACCGGTGCGGGTCTGATATGGGCGGCGCGCATCGCGGCGCATCTGATTCTGGGAATGCCTGCGATCGGTTTCGGAGACGTCACGCTCATGGCGATGATCGGTGCCTTCATGGGCTGGCAGCCGACACTGTGCGTGCTCGCCATCGCGCCACTTATCGGACTCGTGCTGGGTCTGGGAGGCCGCGTCGTCACCGGTCGCAGCTTCGTCGCCTTTGGTCCCTATCTGTGCATCGCCGCGTATATCGTTCTCTGCACCTGGCACATGCTGTGGGAAGGCATTCAGCTCAGAATGATCTTCAGCCACTGGCCCACTGTCGCCGGAATGGTTGCCGGCTCCTTCATCGCCTTCTGCGTGCTGCTGGTGGGATTAAGGATCTTTCGAGCCGTGCCCGCCGAACGGCTTCGATGAAGTCCGGTGATGAGTCCGCAATCCGCTCAACCAATGGGTTGTAGTTGGGATGCGTGCAGGTCATTGCACCCGGACCGCCACCGGGGAAATAGACACCCAGCATCGGGCCGTCGCGCAGCCAGCGGTTTAGGGCATCGAGCGACGCCGGAACATTGTTCGCATTGAGCTGGATCATTCCCAGCAGCAGATCAGGCCAGCGCTCCAGCGGTTTCAGAATCACTCGTCTCGGCGGAGCGAGACGGCTACATTGAATCACACCGGAGTCGCTCGCGACTGGAGTTATAGGAGTTATGGTGACAACGACGCGGCCAGACATTACACTCGCGGAACTCCCGTGACGGTCGTCGATTCGATGGCTCGGGCTCCTGATCATCGCGAAGGTTGCGCGTATGTCTGTCCCTGCTGTTCCTCCTCGGTCAACGGTTCCCGCAACGGATGCGTCATTGCCGTCCGACGTCGGCTCTTCGTCCACAGTCGAGTCTTTGATGAACGGGCTTCTCTATGGCATTTCATTACCCGAGCGTCTGGTTCGCAGCGCGGTGGGTGTCACGGCGGGAACAGCAAAAGAAATTGCGGAGTTTGTGGTCCCGCAGGCGTTTCAGGATTCGAAGAGCTATGAAGTGATGGTTCGTAACTCGCTGGGATTTCTCCTGACGAATGTCGCACAGGTTTCAGAATCAAGTCCGGCTGTCATCCCGCAGTCCGGCGTACCAATGACGCCCGCGACCGTCAGCGGTGACATCGCCGCCAATCCTTCAAGATTCATTGCGCGCAAGGCCGCGGGGAATTTCATCGACATCGCGGGCCTTGCCACACTGCATGTGTCGCCGCTTTGGGTGCTGGCGATTGTCAGCGACGCCGCGTACGGAACGAAGACATATCTGAATGAACTGGCGCAGGAACTTCAAGCGCAGGGGCTGATCGACGACAGTTCCAGCATTCACAAAGTGGAAGACCTGTTCAATGCCGTCAAGCAGGCCAGTGGTTCCGCCGCGAGTGCGTTTGACCAGCCGCCACTTTCACTGGAAGAACTCCGCTCGAGCGTTGAACAAACGCGCAAAGCCATCAACGAAATCGATCCTCGCAGCCTGATCCCGGAATCTGAAATCAGTCGCTACTGGTCCGAAATGCGTTCGATCGCCAACCGGGAGCAGGTCAGTCTGCTGGGCGTTTCGGCGGCAATCGCAATGGAGACTGTCGAAGGTGTCAAAAACCTTTCACAGGGGACGCTCACGGGTTTGTTCGTCGCCGGGAAAATTATCAACCGTAACATTTTCAGCCACTACTGGGATTCACTTGCCAGCATCAACGAACAGGGAATCTGGAATTCTGTACGCCAGACTTATGCCCCTTACGTTGATCTGGCCTGGGGCAATTTTACTTCCTCCAGAAAAACGTGGACCGAAACCGTACTTGATCCCGGACACTTTGCGCGGCTGTGGCAAAAGATCCTCAGTCTTTTGGGCTTTAAAAAATGATTCAGGAACGAATAGTGCGGAGCGCCCTGCGGGCAATTTTGCTATTGGTTCCTGACCGCTTTTTTAAAGCCATCCTCAAAACCCACTCGGCACAATGCTGGCAGTACCGTCGCCGTTAGCAACCACGATTCGCTTGCCGCTGGGGGAGAACTGGGCCGTGTTGCCGATACGACCGATGCGGTTTTCACGCAGCAGTTTGCCATCGGCGGTGTTCCAGAACTTGAGTTGTCCGGCATAACCGTATGACATCAACTCAGAACCATCAGGACTGAATGTCACACTGTGCAGGTAGTCTGAATGTCCGGTCAACGCCTGCCGTTCCGTGCCGGTGATCATGTCCAGCAAATGGACTTTGCGATCCGCTCCGGCCGCAGCGATCAATGCGCCTTGAGGATGAACGGCGATGGAATACATCGTGGCGTCGTACGTAATCAGCTGCTTCAGCTGCCGACCACCGACAATGTCCCACAGACGCAGAGTACCGTCTGCACCGGATGTAACCGCAAATGTTTCATCGGGACTCAGCGCGACTGCATGAATAGCCCCGACGTGACCGTTGAGCTGAAACTTCTGCTGACCTGCAAGCGTATCCCAGACTCGGACCGTCTGATCGGTGCTGCAGGACACAACCGTCGAACCGTCATGTGTCACGGCCACGCCGTACACAGGGCCGCCGTGATTGAACTGCCTGCGCTGCTCAAGCCCGGCATACGCCCATTCTTCGATCTGACCATCAGCCAATGCTGCCCATACCGCACGACTGTCAGCAGCGAACAACAATTGGTTGACCAGACCTGCGACCGTGAACTGCTGATGCAATATCAATTCCACCGGAGGCTGAATGCCCTGCACTGAAGGTGCAAAAATGTGCAACGTGTTTTTTGCTGTCGAAACGGCCAGCTTGCGATTGTCGGGACTCCAGGTCATCGCCGTCACAGCGGAATTGACGTTGAGAACCTGCAATGTCTTCGTTCCGTCGTTGGCATTCCAGACAAGAATTTCGCCCGCTTCGCAGCCTGCGGCTATCCGTTGAGCATCCGGACGTACGGCGACAACGACCGGTTTCTGGTCGCTGACCGTGAATTCGCGATCCTTGTTGCCCGTCGCCAGATTCGTCATCACAACTTTGGCATCATCGCCGGCTGAAATCACCTGCACGCCACCGTTGTAAGCGACCATGCTGCGCGTGGCTCCCGTATGGACGGCTATCGATCGGCTCACCGTCGTTCGCAGGGAGATGAGCGACTTATCATCACCGGACGAAACGATTGTTTGGCCATCACTCAGATAGCGTACGGATTGAATGGCCGTCTCCGCCGCATGATCGGCAAACGATTCAAGTAACTGCCCCGTCGTAGCGTCCCACACCCGCAGGATGCCATCGGCACAGCCGGTCACGATCCGTGTGGAATCAGGCGACACGGAAACTGACGCCACAGCTTTCGGATGTTCAATCGCCTGGACGATCGAACCGTCGGCAATTTTCCAGACACGCAGTGTTTTGTCGTCGCTGACCGAACACAGGAGCAACCCATTGGGAGAAACGCTGAGTTCCGACACTGATGCAGTATGGCCGGCAAATGTTCTCACAGGTTCGATATTTGCCGGGTTTGCGTCCGTCAGATTCCACTGACGAATTATGCCATCCGTGCCGCCGCAAAATGCGAATTGCTGATCCGGCGACAGCGTGACGGCAGTCGCACCGTCCTTGATTCCGCCCCAGAGTTTCAGCAAAGCCCGCTGCACGAGCACACCGTCATTCCCCGCGCCGACGCCAACGATGCTCCGCTGATCCTGACCTGTCCAGGCTGCATCAATCGCAGGAAATCCTGTCGGCAGTTCTTCGTGAACCTGACCGGTGGCCACATTTACCATTTGCACGAAAGGCTGAGCCCTGCACACGGCCACAAACGCACCGTCCCGATCGAATCGGGCGGATGTCAGCCCGGCAATTGGCGGCAGTGACTTTCGCAGCGAGCCATTAATTTCAAACACGTGGATTTGTCCGGCATCGCTGGTTGCCAGAAATGCACTTCCGTTGGCGGCGACCTCGAGACGTTTCAAAACGCCGCCGGGGGATGCAATCGGATCGGCGGCCGTTCCATCCCAGCGAAGTCGTACAATCGATGTACCGACGGCCGTCAGCGCCACCAATCCCTGCTCCTGCGACAGACGCGCCAGTTGGAGTACTCCTGCGCCGTCGGGCGATCTGAATTCCCACGCGGGTTTGATCGGTTCTACTCCGGCGGCAGGCTTTTGAACGGGCAAAGGCAGTGTCCAGCTTCGAATCGTGCCGTCGGCCGCCGCCGTGATCAGACTGCTGCGATCTGCTGAAAACTCCAACGCGGTGACTGCCACGGAATGGGCGCTGACAACTCCCTGAGCCGCACCGCTGGCAGCGTCCCAGACCCAGACAGTGCCTTCCGCATCCCCTGTCGCAAACAATAAGTCGTCGTCGCGAATCGTGACTGCTCGCAACGGCTGGGTGTGGTTTCCATACTGAGCGGCCAGTGTGCCAGCCGCGTTCCAGCGACGCGTGGACATGTCATCTGAAATCGTGAGCGACCAAAGTCCGCCGCGCGCGGCTGCCAAACCGCGGACGACGCCGGAGTGGCCAGGCATCGGCAGGGCGGCGATCGGCTGTTTCCAGAGTCGCATCGTGCCGTCTGCCCCTGCGGTGGCGAAACGCAGACCATCCAGACAGACGGCCACATCTTTGATTGCTCCCTCGTGTCCGGCAACCGAACCAACGATACTCGCGTCGTTGACGCCGATCACCTGCATGCGCCCCGCAGTATTCGCACGCCCGAACCACGCATTCGTCGGCGAGACGGCGATTTGCGTCGTCTCGCCTTCCGGTTGAGGAAACTCACGCTGAACTTCTCCCGTGAGCAGATTGATCAGACGACACAACCCGTTCGCCAGTGCATAGACAGCCACCTGCTGTCCTGGCAAAACGGCGATTGTGCCTCCCGCGACGTCGGATGCCACCAGTTTTTTCGGGGACGGTGTCGGAAGTTGCCAGACGCGGATGATTCCATCGTCGCCAGCAGACGCCAATCGCTGATCATTGTTCGGCAGGACGAGCGCCGTCACTCTGCCAGGATGTCCCTGCAGTCGAGCCAGCGGCTGATCAAGATCGGGGCTCCAGACCATAATGTGACCCGTGGCATCCGCAGTGGCAAACGACGTTGCATCGTTGCGATATGCGGTGGCAAAAACAGCACTTGTATGCCCGACTCTCATGAGTGCCGTCGGCAGCACCGGAGCCGGCGTTGCAGCAGCCGGCGCATGCGTCGTGAGATCAATCAACCGGACACTGTGATCCGCCGAACCGGCCAGCAGCATTGTGCCATCGGGACTGAACGCAAAGCCCATCACTGCAGCACCCGGAGCCGTCACACGCCGGATGGGATGACTGAGCGGCAGATCCCAGACCCGCACCGTGTTATCCTGCGCGCCGGTGACCAGTGTTCGTCCGTCGGCACTTACGGCCAGACAGTACAACGGGCCCGTGTGCTGGCTGCAGGTCTGTAGCTCCGCACCGGTGACAGCATCCCAGAGCTTGGCTGTCTGGTCACTACTGGCGGTGACGACTCGCCCGTCGTCTGCCGCAAAAGTTGCCATCATCACGGCTCCGGAATGCCCCTTGAGACTGACTTCCTGCGCCGACACGTCTCCCGACACCGTTTTGAGCAGTAAGAACGCCGCGACCGCGAGGATCCATTGTTTTCGGTATCGAGCCTGATTCATTGCCCACGCCTTCAAGTCACAAACGTCCAGTCGCACAGCAGGACAGTGTGAACAACATCCCGATCAGAATCCAGTTGCGAACTCAGGAAATGTAGCCGTCTCGCTCCGCCGAGACGAGCACTGAGCAAGTCCACGTGACCAAACAAGCCCGCGTGCTGTTTAAGGCGAGCGGCAGTAAAGAATTTACGTAACCGTTCACGACTCAGAACGAAACCTGTGCCAGCAACCACAGATGAACACAAATTGACACAGATAGAAATCAACAATCAATCTGTGTTCATCCGCGTCCATCTGTGGTTTATACTGTCATTCTCGAAATGTCGTGAACGGTTACGAATTTACCAACCCGAAGCGCCAGCGAGGCTGCCTCGCTGGCGCTTCGGGTTAGTGTGGGTATGTTCTTTACCGCCGCTCGCCTAAGAGAAGACATTGATTACCATTTCGGCAACGGACCGAATTCATTGTCCAGGTCAGCCGCCAGTCTTCGTCCCCGCCTGTGGAGACGAGCCGTGAGGACTGACTTTATCGGCCAGAGTTCCTTCCACGTCATAATGATTGCCCCGTACGCAGTTGGTCGCCATCCAACATCACATGCCTGAAGGTATCCTGTCGCGATCTGCGCATCAAAACATTCGATGAGAACAGCCTGCCGCAGGAATTCCGCAGCATCCCCGCGAAACTCATCATCAACACGAAGCACACGATGCGTTCCGGGATCGTGGCGTTGCATCAAACGTTCGTGAGAGTGATACAAATCGACAGTCGATTTGACGTGAGGAAGTCGGTGGTTCAATTCATTCATACTGTCTGGAAACGAACTGCATCTGGAAATGTTAGATGTCTGAATCAATCGCACTCTGTCATCCTCAAATCGACAGATGAACTCCGTGTACTGCACGCGCTGCTGGACTTTGCCATCTACTGTTCCCCAGACACTGCTCACCATCGCTGATTCACGTGTACGGACATTGCGATAGAGTTGAACGACTGCACTTGCTCCCGGAACCAGGTCGAGCAAAGTGTATTCCCCGAGACATTCAAACCCGATCCTTTCCATGTCCTCGATCGCCTCGTCAAAGAACTGCTCGATGATGCCTGAGTTCGGAATTAATGCTGGATCAAACTCCAGGAGTTGCATATCACGTCGGAACCGCTGAATGCTGTAGATCAGAATCGGGGGGACAAGGAAATATGCGAGGGTAATCACTGCCGCCGTGACAAGAATACTGTCTTTCTCTGACATATTCGGCATTCCAGAATTGTGATTCAAAGTCGTGCTGGTCGCGCAACAATCCAGACGACTGTCTGTTGTTACGGGGACGTGAAGAAGACAAACGAATGGGTGACAACCGAATCAAGACGAACTCAAGGCTGATCGACGGGCTTTGGAAAGTGCATCACTGCGCCGGGATTCTTCAGCCGTTTTGCGATCTGAACCAGATCCATCTGTTCGCCGTTACGCAGCAGTTCTCCGGGAGCGACCGGCAACACTCCAAGACTCACCTGCGTGCGACGACTAAAACCCTCCGTCACCGACTTCGGTGCTCCCTTTTTTGCACCCTTGAAGGGCAGGACTTTGTACGTCTCTTTATCCGACCAGATTGTCAGAGTATATCGTTGTTCCGGAGGAATCGGGTGACTCGCTGTTTGCTCAAGCAGGAGTCCGCCTGGACCTGGAGCGAGGAACACTTCTTCCAGAGTCCCGCCCGATTCGCGCGCCAGCGAAATCTCAGTCTGGCCGCCAGCCGGAATCTTTTCCTCCGGCGGTTGCCGAGGATCAAACAGATCGACAATCTGCACAACGAGAGGATCAGTGCCGGAATTGATCAATGTGACTGTCGCAGGCGGCAGTTCCGGATTCGGAATGAAGTTGCGACTGACAAGTTTTGGTGTGAAAGCCAGTGTCGGGACCGCGTAATCGGTCGACCATACCGTGCCGCTCCAGTTTGCACAGACCATTCGGCCCAGAGGATCAATCGTGAAAAATGTTCCGACCCTTGTTGCAAAGGCAATGGGGGCTCCCGTAAAAAATCCTGGTCCCATTGGATGAATCACCCAGCCTCCGACCGGGTCATGAATCCAGACATTCCAATTGCCGCCAGCACTGATGGTCGAGACCATCGGGCCAAACGACGAGTCGCCAATTTCCAGCGGTGCCCCGGGCGACTGACCGGCAGCGACAATGGCGGGTGGCATCCATGGCAATCCTGCAGGCTTGCTCCACAGCACCAGATTGCCTGTCGGATCGATCGCTGCAACATTGAGCTTTTGCCCTGGTAGCAGTCCGATCGGAAACACATCAGCGGCCACCGGCGTTCCGGGAATCAGGCCTCCTGCAATGGCCACTGACGACCATGCTCCTCCACTCCCGAAGTAGTAATGCATTGTGCCAAAATGATCGACCGCGAACACATGGTACTGACCGCCAGCGGCGACCGCACTAATCGATGTTCCGAACGGGAATGATTCCAGCGGACTGTTAATGAGATGTCCGATATTTGTGGATGGATCCACGCTCCACAGATCACCCGTTCCCGTCACTCCCATGACGAGACTTTGCGTGCCGTTCCGGACAAGCTCCAGATGAGCACCGATGGGAAAACTGTGAGCCGGGAGCAAGACTTGCGGAATACCACCGTTGACGATCTGCAGCAGTTTGTTCGCCGGTGACACTGTGATCAACGTTGGCCAGACATCTCCCGCTGCGTGAGGCAGCAGAACAATCGGTCCTCCCGGCACGAGGACGTGCGGGTAAGCCAGTGGCTGCGGTGTCCAGCCTGCCGCTCCACCGTCGAACAGAATCAGTTTCCCGTCGGGAGCGATATATCCGGCAGTCGTGGACGCTCCATGCGGAGTCCAGCCGATCCCGACAGGCCCGGCGTTCGCCGCAGCGCAACTCAGAATCGACAGGCAGAAAGCCGACCATCGAAGAAGAAAAGACGCTTTCATGAAGATGCTCCATGCGCGCGCTGAACACGCAGACGAAGTTAACAGACTCCGATCTGACAAATGCGCAGCGAACCCATTGCCAGTTTACACATGATCCTGACTGGCAGCCAACTGTTACCTTCAGCGATTGTTGTGCAGTGAGTTGACTTCTTCGGAAACGGCTCCGACCATGCGGCAGTCGATGCCCTCCAGGAGTCACGGAACTCAAGTTCGTGATCACGATGGTTGGCGCTGGGGAATTGAACACCATAGACATCGGGATACGAAATCATGGATCTGGGACTTGTGGGCAAAGTCGCGTTGGTCACCGGCGGATCAAAAGGCATTGGCCTTGGGATTGTCCGTCTCTTGATCGCGGAAGGTGCCCGCGTGGCCAACGTCAATCGCAGCGATGCAGAAGGCCGAGCCCTGGAGCGGGAATATGCGGACCAGGGAAAGGACTGTTTCTTCATTCAGGGTGATCTGGCAGAAGTCGAGGCCTGCCGCAATGCCGTTGATCAGACTCTGACGCGGTTCGGACGGCTGGATATCCTCGTGAATAATGCGGGCGTCAATGACGGCGTCGGACTCGATGCCGGAGTCGATGCTTTTGTGGACTCGCTGCGGCGGAATCTGATTCATTGCTATGCGATGACCCATTTCGCGCTGGACGCATTGAAGAAGTCGCGAGGAACCGTTGTGAACATTGGCTCCAAGGTGTGCGAAACTGGTCAAGGCGGTACTTCGGGGTATGCAGCATCCAAGGGAGGCATTAACGGGCTGACTCGCGAATGGGCCGTTGATCTGGCCCCGCACGGAATTCGTGTCAACGCCGTGCTTCCCGCAGAAACATGGACACCGCTCTACGAAAAATGCCTGGCAGCCATGCGTGATCCTGCCGCCGCGAAAGCCGAAATGGAACAGCTCATTCCCCTCGGAAGAAGGTTCACGACCATTGAGGAACTGGCGAACATGGCAGTGTTCCTTGCATCACCATGCTCCAGCCATACGACGGGCCAGATCATCTTCGTCGATGGCGGATACACGCACCTCGATCGAAAGTGTACAGCTCAGAGTGCGGTCGCATCCTTCGGAGCCGCAGTCCGCCAGGCCGGAACTCCTGTCGGGCTGGGGTTAAAAGTCGGATCCTGAAGAGCATCTCGAGCGTGTGTCGTGACGGGCGCACGTCAGGCCGCGCGACGTTGTTCGGCTTTCGCGGCTTGTTGAGCCTGCCTGCGTTTCCTGCGACCGCTGCGGCTGAAGCGGTTGACGACATCCAGCAACCACGGTGCGAATCGCTTGAGCTGAAACAAAGCGTGGGCAGTGGGCGTGATCAAAACCTGCCGTTTGTCTTTGCGAATCGCCTTCAGTGTGAGCCTCGCCACTCGTTCCGGCGTGGCACACATCCATTTCGGAGGCGACGGAACCTTTTGATCCGCTCGGCCACTGGCAGCGGAGTCATACAGATTGGTCAACACGGGACCGGGACAAATCGCCGTCACGCCAAGACCCCGCCGTCCGTACTCGGCACGCAGGGATTCCGTAAAACCAATCAGCCCGAACTTGCTGGTGTGGTAGGCCGAAAACCGTCCGCCCGCGACGAGACCTGAAATACTGCACATATTCACGATATGCGCATCGGGACGCTGCAACAGCGTGGGCAGAAGCTCATGAGTGATCTGGATCGGTGCCAGCAGGTTGATGGTCATCAGCCAGTCCCACTGCGCCTGCGTCATCTGGTCGGTTGGCCCGTAATAGGCGACTCCCGCGTTGTTGATGAGCAGATCGATGCTGCCGGCCTGGTCCAATGCTGACGCAATCGTCGCGGACACGGATCTGCGATTCGTCAGGTCGCACGGAAACAACAACGCACGCACACCGGACGGTGCCAATTCGGCGGCAAGTTTTCTCAATTCCTCGGCATTCACATCGACGAGACAAAGGTGGCAACCAGCCTGAGCCAGTTCAATCGCCAGGCACCGTCCAATGCCTGATGCTGCTCCAGTTAGAAACGCCGTTCGTCCCTGAAACTGTTCCATATGAAGTCTTCCCTGAAATTTCTCGTAGGATGGACATTCATGTCCGTCGGCTTACTAAGCACCTCGGCAGAAGTCGTTTGGCATAATATCGTTTAACCGCGTGGGCAACGCCCCGCGATTGCCAGCGAAGCGCGGCCCGCTGGGCACGCGGTTAAACGCAGGAACTTCCGGACTGGTGCTTATGAGGCCCATGTGTGTACTTCGCCGGTACCGCTGACCGGAAACTGCATTCCAGCCTCACCGCCGTACCCGCTTGTATGGAATTGAGCAACCTCGCGCTGGATTCGTCGTGGTTGCCGGCAACTCGTTCTTCAATGCGGCCTCAACCGCCAGTTCCACAAAATGCTGTTTGACATCGTCGGCCCGCGTCTGGTCATCCATCGCACCCATGTAAACGATGCGACGATCCTTGTTGAGCACAAAGAACTCCGGGGTGAAATTCGCACCGTACGAGGCCGCAACTTTTTGGGTTTCATCCAGCAGATACGGAAACGGAAACTCCTTCGCTTTTGCCCGTTCCTTCATCTTTTCGAGCCGTTCCGCAGGCTTAAGACTGGCATTGATCGCGATCAACGCAACGCCTTCTTTTCGTTCAACGTACTTCTTGTGGAATTCTATCATGCGGTCTTCGTAGTCAACAGAATACGGGCAGGAGTTGCAGGTGAAACAAACCACGACGACCTGCTTGTCTGTCAGATCCGCCAGTGAATGCTTTTCGTCATTGGTGCCGACCAGATCCACCCAGGACGGCGCTTCGTCGCCGATTTTCAGCTGCACGGGCTCGTCCTCAGCCAAGCTGACGGACGTCAAAAGGCCGTGTGTCAGGCACAATGCCACGATGACTAAACAGGTATGATGCGCCATGGCAGAAGTTTTCCGGGTGAACGGCAGCGTTCAATGCTGAACAGAACATATTCCACGCGGCATATCATCGACCGCTTGAGGCGTAATCATACCGAATCAGGCGTCTGCGAGAAGAGCGTTGGGCGGGAACCGCTGCTTGCCCAGTCGTTGCAATAGACCTGATCGCCCTATTTTTCCGTCCTGGGCGTTAGTATTGCAGCGTTTGAGGGAAATGACTTACAACTCAGGATGGCGGAGGCATGGATGCTGGACTCTGACGAGCATACGGAGGGCTCGATGAACGCTGCAAGTACACGACGAAAGCTTACGGCGACGGAAATTGCCGAAGTTCTGGGCGGCGAGGTGATCGGTGACACGGCGATCATCATTGACGATGTCGCAGTGATAGAACGGGCAAATGCCACTCATTTATCGTTCGTCGCTGATCTGAAAAATCTCAGCCGTGTTCGAAACTCACGCAGTCGGCTGATTGTCGTGCCGGAAGCGGTGCGGGGCGAACTGGCCAAATACACCGATCGGACGTTCATACTGGTCCTCGAAGCAGAGACCGCATTTCTGTCGATTGCCGCCATTCTGCGACCACATCGTTCGCGCACATTAACAGGAATCTCTGACCGCGCAGTCGTCGATTCGAGTGCGATGATTGGTGCAAATACCAATATTCATCCGTTGGTCGTGATCGGACGTGACGTGGTGATCGGGCACAGTTGCGAGATTCAGCCTGGCGTTGTCATCGGGGATGGATGTCGGATTGGAAACAACGTCGTCCTGTATGCGAACACCGTATTGTATAACGACATTGTGATTGAGGATCATGTGACGATTCATGCTTCATGCGTGATCGGAGCGGATGGCTTTGGTTATCGTTTCGTAAACGGTGGGCATCAGCATATTCCGCACTACGGGACCGTTCGAATCTGCAGTGATGTCGAAATCGGCGCCAGCACAACCATCGATCGCGCCAAAGTTGGCGAGACCGTGATTGGTTCAGGGACGCGCATCGACAATCAGGTGATGATCGGTCACAACTGTCAGATCGGACGCCACAACTTACTGGTGTCGCAGGTTGGTCTTGCGGGATCTGTCAGCACCGGTGATTACGTGGTCTGTGCGGGACAGGTTGGTGTGGCTGATCATGTTCATCTGGGTGACGGAGCCGTCGTCGGAGCGCAAGCGGGCGTGGTTCGCGATATGCCGGGTGGCCAGACTTACCTCGGCAATCCTGCCGGTCCGATGGCTGAGACATCCAGACAGTTGGCCGCCTTTCGTCGCTTACCGGAAATGCGCGACGCGATAAAACGAATGGACAAGGAACTGGAAGTTTTGCGAGCACGACTGTCCAATGATCGTGCTACGGACGTTGAATCTGCTGCAGCGTAGCGGACCTGGAACAGGGGTCAGGAACCAATAGTGCGCAGCACCCTTTGGGCCATTTGGCTATTGGTTCGTGACCCGTTTTCCAGGCCCGAAAACACAAATCGTCAAATCTTGAAATTGGACATGGTGTTCAATGTCGTCTGATCAGGCATCAGATTCGAATCCGGATATTCTGCCGTTCGTGCGTCCTTTCTTTAACGGGACGACGCCCCACAGCGGCGTTACGGAATCAATATCGCCTTTGCGACTGGGACTACTCGCAGGCGGCGGCGAATTCCCGATTCGATTCGCACGCGCTGCACGCAACGCCGGTCATTATGTATACGCTCTGGGCGTCGGCGGCATGGCATCGGAAGAGCTGGCTCAGGATTGCGACGAATTCCGCTATGCTCCGTTGGCGCGACTTGGAAAAGCCATCCGGTTGTTTCGCAAGGCGAATGTCCAGCGGATCATCATGGCGGGCAAGATTGAAAAAACAGTGTTGTTTCATCCGTTCCGCTGGATACGGCTGATGCCCGACTGGCGAACTCTGCACATGTGGTATCGCTACGCACGAGAGAATAAAAAAGATGACACTCTTCTGCTGGCCGTGATTCGTGAGTTTGAACGCGATGGTTTCGTTTTCGACTCGGCTCTCAAGTACTGCCCGGAGTTACTCGTGAAACACGGATTCCTGACACTTCGTCGCCCCTCTGTCGCGCAATGGAAAGACATTCGCTTCGGTTGGGATCTGGCTCGTGAAATGGGTCGCCTGGACATCGGGCAGACCGTTGTGATCAATGACACTGCGGTCATCGCGGTTGAGGCGATTGAAGGAACGGATCGCTGTATCCGCCGTGCCGGCGAGTTGTGTCGCCGGGGTGGGTTTACCGTCGTGAAAGTCGCCAAGCCGCATCAGGACATGCGTTTTGACGTGCCCACGATTGGAATCGAAACCATCAAGACAATGCACGAATCCGGCGGTAAAGTTCTGGCAATTGAGTCCGGCATGACCATCATCATCAGCCCCGAAGAGGTTGCTGAACTCGCTGACAAGTTCGGTATCACAATCGTCGCCGTGAACGCCGACGAACTGGCGCTGCTGGCCGCAGCTTAGGATCGCGCGAGAAATAACTGTCTTTTTTACACCCCTCACCCTGCCCTCTTCTCCCCTTCGGTTGGGAGAGGAGGATGCGGTCAATTATTTCTCGAACGGTCCCTGGTAGCCAGCGGTGGTTGACAGGCATATTTGACCGTTGACTTGACCGTGCTTCGGCGACCATTCACTTGGCATGCGCCTCAACTTCATTGAAAATGGCCTTTTGTCCAGCACGCGTTTATCGTACTACTGACAGTTCAATTCTTGTTGCGCCGCGAAGATTTTCCGGTGCTGTTTCTGTGTGAATGACGAACTGAGTCCTGACTGTCACGATGGGTTGCAGGCGAAGCCCCCGCCGGGTCCTTCGTGGTCAAGAACGGTGTTTCCTTTTGCGATCTTTGCGCTCTCTTGCGGCCATTCACGAGTTAGAAAACGCATCACGGAGCGCAGGTTGTAGCCGCGAAAGAACGCACAGATCGCAAAAACTTTCGCCGGGAATTTACCGACTGATTTCAATCGCAGTATTCGACCACGGATCTCGCGGATCTCACAGGTGAGTCGCAGTCTGTTCATTCGCAAAATCTGCGGTTAAGAGTTCTTCCATGCTCTTCCCTTCTGGGTTGCGGGCCAAGTCCGCGCTGGGTGATTTCAGACCATGCGTGACGGGAATATTCGGGTTTCACGGATCTCGACTCGTGGACCGCTCGAAAAACGCAGCCGCATTATCTACCATTGCTCAGTCGATGACTCTCTTCCCGGTGCTTTCCAAGGAATGCTGGCGTGGGATCCAACTTCAGGCAAATTGTTTTGATCGCGTGGACGCTGATTCTGGCTGCGCCAGTGGCTCCGGCGACCGAAGGCTCATTCAGCGTTGTGACGCCGGTGCCCGCCGAGTACGCAGCCGGATTTTCCAGTATTGCAGAAGCGGAATCTGAACAGATTTTGCGGCACCTGGTCGAAGGCGATATGGCCGGACGTGGCACCGGCCAGGAAGGATTCCTCAATGCGGCGAAATGGTTTGCGTCACAATTGGAAGCCAACGGTTTTCAGCCGGGAGGTGAGAATGGTTCGTGGTTCCAGAATGTGCCTTTCATCAAGCTTCTCGTTCATGCCGACGCCTGTGGTGTCAAAGTTAACGGTGAGGACTGCATCGCGGGCAGTTCGTACGGCATCAGTTCATTTGCCGGGACATTTGAGAGTTCAATTCCGGTCACATTCGCAAAACTCACGAATACGCCGCCGGAGATTTCAGACGGTCAGTATGCCGGGAGGTTGCTCGTCGTGCAGGCCGGTAGCCGCTTCAATGCCGAAGATCAATTTGTCCTGAAAGCAAAACCGGCCTGCCTGCTGATCGTGGCTGATGATGGAAGAGTCCGCAACGAAGCCGTCAATCAGTCAGAACAAACTCCGAGTGCGATCCCCGTTGCCTTGATCACGCGCACGGCCGCGAATTCTCTTGCGGCGAAATGCGGGGCGGCGACGGAATTCTTTGCCGACGAAAATCCGCCAGGGAATCTGACTCTCGATTCATCGCAGACCGTGGATTGCAGGTTGTCGATCGAACGTGAATCGATCGACGTGCCGAACGTCGTCGGCTGGTATCCGGGCAGCGAAGAAGTCCTGCGGCACGAACACATTTGTATCGGGGCGCATCTCGATCACCTTGGAACGCAGCGCGGCGAACTCTATCCTGGAGCCGATGACAATGGTTCCGGTTCGACTTCCCTGATTCAGATCGCAAAAGCAATCCACGCGAGTCCGATGAAACCGAAACGCAGCGTCCTGATGATTGCGTTTTGCGCCGAAGAACGCGGGCTTCTGGGATCGAAGCACTATACAAACCATCCGCTGCGACCTCTCAATGACATGCTCTGCATGTTGAATATCGATATGATCGGGCGTAACGAAGAATCCCCGTCGGAACCGGCATCGGAAAACCTTAACACGATTCATCTGGTGGGAAGCAAAGACCACTCGATGCAACTGCATCAGATGGTGGAAAAAGCAAATGAGTCCGTCGGATTTGTGTTTGAATACGATGAAGAAGAACGTGTCGATGGACGCAGCGACCATGCTTCGTTTTCTGAGAAGGGAATCCCTGTGACGTTTCTTTTTGGTGGCTTCAGTCCATACTATCACAAGCCCACCGATACGATGGATGGTATTAACTTTACCAAAATTGCCAGTGCCGCACGGCTCAATTATCTGGTGCTGATGATGGCGTCCGAACACGGTCGATTTGAATTGGATGCAAAGCCGT
>CAZFDW010000005.1:0-1738 GCA_964517865.1 uncultured Chitinophaga sp. | reverse complement strand
TTATGAATCGTTCTCTGGGAAATGTGATTGCGGATTCTCTGGAGTTGTGCCTGGGTTATGCAGAGCGACTCTTAAAGGATGTGAAACCGGAACAGTTCGGTCGGTTTGCGGTCGTCAATGGCAAGGTGATTGAATCCAATCATCCCGCGTTCGTCTACGGTCATCTGTGCCTGTATGGACCCCGGATCCTCGACCAGTTGGGTCAACCTGGGCCGGTTGCTCCGGAAGGCTTTGACGCAGTGTTTTCAAAGGATGCCAGGTGTGTCGATGATCCGGATGGGACGATTTATCCTGCTCAGGCGGCAGTGACCCAGGCATTCTTCGATGGCTATAAGGCCGCAGTGCCCGTGCTGCGCTCGCTCCCGGATGACGCCTTTCAGCCCGTGAACCCACTCGGCGGTCGCATGACCGATCTTTTCCCGACACTGGGTTCGCTGCAGGCATTTTACTGCGGTGGTCACATGATGATGCATCTTGGTCAGGTGAGTGCCTGGCGCCGCATGATGAATCTTGGCGCCGCGTAGTCCGGTGCAATTCATAATTCCTCATGCTTCCAGGATGTCCGGCGTAAAGGTCACGCAGCTGTGTCCCGTTCAGATTTCCGGCACCGGTGGTTCGGCCGCGGAAAGGGCGGCCATGAGTTCGTCGAGGACAGCCGGGCCGTCGGTTTCTTCGGCGGCCAGCGGCCAGTAGGCATCATGGGCATCGACCACGCGAAGATGGCCTTTGTGCAGATGAGACAGCATCCGAATGAGTTTGGCATCGCGGTATCGAAACACCGCGTAGCCGGTTTCTAAATGAATATTCTCGATCTTCCAGCCCAATGCGCGGAGATTGAATTCCCGCAGTTCCAACATCCGGCGTGCGGCGGTGGGGATCGGGCCGAACCGGTCGCGCAGTTCTTCCTCCAGTTCATTCAGTTGTTCGAGCGAATTCGCCTGCGACAGTCGGCGATAGAATTCAATCTTGAGTTTCTGTTCGGCAATGTACTTGTCCGGAATAAAGTTGGACACCGGCAGTTCGATTTTGCAGTGACGCTGGTAACGCAACGGCTGCTTTTTGAGCGTTCGTACCGAGTTTTCCAGCAATTGGCAGTACAGTTCGTAGCCCACTGCCGCGATGTTGCCGCTCTGTTCTGTTCCAAGAATATTGCCGGCTCCGCGAATTTCCAGGTCGCGCATCGCGATCCGGAAGCCAGCCCCGAGTTCACTGTATTCTTCAATCGCTTTCAGACGTCGCGTGGCCTTGGTGGTGACGGTGCGACCGTCTTCCAGCAGCAGATAACAATAGGCCCGGTGGCGATCGCGACCGACGCGCCCCCTAAGCTGATGCAGATCGGCGAGACCGTAGATGTCAGCCTGATGGATAAACATCGTATTGGCATTCGGGATATCCAGCCCGCTTTCGATGATCGTCGTGGCCAGCAGAATGTCGGCTTTGCCGGTGACAAATTCAATCATGGCGGCTTCCAGATCGTCTTCGTGCATCTGTCCATGAGCGATCGTCAGTGAGGCCTCAGGCACGATGCGTTTGATTCGCTGGGCGATCTGTTCGATATCATGGACTCGATTATGCACGAAGTAAATCTGACCGCCGCGATTCAGTTCACGAATGATCGCGCTGCGAACGAGTGATTCATCGAAACGCCCGACGCGGGTTTCGATGGGCACACGATCCCGCGGCGGAGTTGTCAGACTGCTGATGTCGCGGATTCCCAGCAGCGACATATGCAGCGTGC
>CAZFDW010000004.1:0-51312 GCA_964517865.1 uncultured Chitinophaga sp. | reverse complement strand
CGGCGGCGGAAACAACAACCGTCGGCGGATCGTACATCGTGCGATTTGCGGATGATCTCACCGTCGCACCGTTGTCGTTGACTGGTTTGACTCCAATTGCCGGCAGCGGCACGGAGCAGGTTTTTCAGAATCTCGGGACATCAGTCTCGGGCGAACTCTCGATTGTCCGGAAGCCGTCTCGGTTGACGAGTCGATCCGTTCTGAAGACATGGGCCGACAGTCGGCAGCAGTCGCTCGATGCCGAGATCATCACGGACGTGCTGAGCGGCACGATTCGCACGCTGACGATTCGGCTTTCGGAATCGCTGGGGCCTGATGTGCGATTTACGGTTCGCAGTGTGGGACCGGTACCGGGAATCCAGCAGACGCGGGCCATTCGACCAGTGACCATCATTGAACAATCAGCCGGAACTCCGGCGGACGGCTTGCGTCCGTTTACGCTGAAGCTGGATCATCGCTTTGCCGGTTCGCTGTCGCTGCATGCATTCGTGCAACAGCCGCGGACCGATGCGGCTCCGATTCCGGCACCGATCGTGCAGGTGCAGGATGCCGTTCGTCAGCACGGTGTGCTGGTGTTTGAAGCGTCGCCCGAGCAGCAAATGTCGGTCGGTCCGGAAGTAGGTTCGATCCCCGGATTGTTCGTCGCCGATGCGGGCCTGGTCGATGCTCCTGAAGTTTCAACCGGTCGTCGTGTCGCATTGATCTATCGCTTTGTACAGCCGGGCTACGCATTCCAGGTGAATGAGACGCGCTTCGTGACGAACACAGTTCCGTCTGCTGTGTGCGAGCAACTGTCCAACGTGTGTACGCTGAATGATTCTGGCAGCATCCAGCGCTGGTGCCAGGCGAAAATTCGGTCCAGCGGCGTGCAGACGTTGCGGTTCACGCTGCCGGATGCAGAGCGATCGTTTCTGTGGTCGACGATGCTGAATGGCGAGCCGGTGGAAGTGCGTCGTGATGGCGGCGACTATCTGGTTGCGGTCCCGACGAACTCCGAAAGTCAGGAACATGTGCTGACGGTGCTGTTTGAATCCGCTTCCCACAAGAGCAGTGCCTTTGGAAAAACAGAACAAGGCCCGGTTCAGTTTTCGATTGACGCCGGTAAGTTGCAGGCGATCCCGATCGATGTGCTGCAGCAAACGTGGCGAGTCCACTATCCACAGTCGTCGTTGCTGGTCGATAGCGACGGTCAGTTCCGGCCAGTAAATGGCGTTGATCAACCCGGCTGGCTGGTATCTCTGGGTGAGATTGCATGGCCGGAGACATCGGCGTTGCCAGGTCGATTGATTCCGCTGGCGATTTTCTTTCTGGTGTTGTTTGTACTGACCGTTTCCGTAATTCGACGGCGATGGATTGGTGTTGCGGGATTGTGCCTGATTCTGTTTCTCGGTCTTCTGCTGCTTCCGTCCGTTCAGCAAGCGCGCCCGGTATCTTACAGCACAATGGCGAGAAACGTCACAGGAATGCGACTTGTATCGCCAGATTCGGCTGCTGCGAAAACAGCACCTGCAGGAATGATGCATGAGGGCGACGGCGGATGGAGTGAAGAGTCGATGCCGATTTCCGATGAATTTGCTGCCGCTGCACCTGCGGCACTAGGAGGCATGGGAGGATTTGGCGGCGGCATGGGAGGTAGCGGACTTGGCAGACTCCCCGGAATGGCAGGGGGCGAAAACGCAGGAGGGTTCAGCAATTTTGCGCCGACCGACGGTATTGCACGTCAGTCGGATGCAGTCGCGGCAACCGATCCGTTCAACGTACCGCAGGCTACCGCGCCGGCCGAGCCTGCGACGGCGGCACCTCTTCTGGCTCCACTCGATGGCGACGTTTTCGCAGTCGATCCTGAAAGCCGCGAAGAAGGAGTAGCACCACCAAGGAAGGGCAGCGCGCGCCTTTCAGTCAATGTCAACCTGGACGTCCCTGCTGACTATCAGGCACGCGAATTCGTTTCCGTTGCTGACTCCGTTGCTGACTCCGTTGCTGACTCCGTTGCTCACTCTGTGGCCGACTCCGTGCATCTGAGTCTGGTGGTGCAGCGGCGAAGTCAGATTGCCGCGATTCGACTGGTGGCTACGTTGGTTGTGATTCTGCTTGCATGGAGGATGCGGTCGGCATCCCTCCTGAGGAAGCTGACTTTGGCGATCACGATGCTGCTGGTTGCTCTGGGCTTGTCACCTCTTTTGTCCAATGCATGGCAAAGCGTTGTTGATGGCGTGGCATTGGGAGCACTGGTCAGTGTGGCGATGGCACTGGCCACTTCGTGCTGCACAGTTTGCAGTCGTCCGTGGACATGGTTCAACAGAAAAATTGTCGCAGTTGGTTGATTGGCATAAATTGAAGAAACAAGCGAAGAGTGGCGCAATCTGATGTTTCGATATAAAAATGACCAATGTGATTCAGGTGTTAGTAGGTCCTTTCTGCCGGAAAGGACTGTGTTTGGTAGGTCCTTTCTGCCGGAAAGGACTTCTGCCGAAGGCGGACCCGCGCGACGTTGGATGAACATAGCAGGCCGACTCAGGCAAGTCACATGCACTCAGGTCGCAGCGAGCTGCGAAGTCCTGCCCGGCAGGCAGGACCTACGACAGGCGGGTGCCTTACGCATCGCTTCGCGCACCGTCCTCAGATTCATGTTTCTGGTGTTGATCGCACAAATTCCTGTTGCTGGTGGTCAGGAAGCGACGCCGAAGAAGGAAACTATTCCGCAACCGGACGTGGTCGTTCCGTATTCACCCGATGAACCTGCTTTACGAGCCGAACGAGTCTTCATCCGCCACGATGATTTTCTGAAGCTGTATCAGCAGGCGAATCCGGATGCATTGAAGTCTCCGACCATGAGTCCTCTGGGATCGACGGTGATTTCTGCATTTTTTAAAGCCGAAAAACTGACGCAGGTCGATGGCACAAAACATGTCCTCAGCCTGGACGGGCGTTTTATCGTCTGGAGTGATTCAGAACAGTCGGTCAGTGTGCCGCTGCCCATCGGGCCGGTCGCAATTCGCACCGTGAAAGTCGATGGCAACGCTGGCTCCGTGCAGCCGCTTGTGGTTGGAATTCAGGCTGGCGAGATTCAGAATTTCGCGGGCCAGCAGATCCCAAGGCAGCAACAGCAGATCGAAAACCTCAACAAAATACTGCCTACCACCGAAGGACCGGCCTATGCTGTGCAGGTCACCGGCAAAGGGGCGCATGTTGTCGATGTGTCCTTTGATATTACCGCACTTCTCGAAGGCGACCTTGGCCGAGCAGACATGCCGCTGCGGGATGCTGCGGCGGGAACGCTGGAGTGGATTTTGCCTGCTGACGGACTTGATGCCAAAGTCAACGGACGCACGAATGTGTATCGGCGCGAAGGCCGCACCATCATTCTGCCGATCGCGCAGTTATCATCCGTTCGATTGCAATGGCTGCCGACGATTCAAAAAGTCGCCGGCGATGTAGTATTCCACGCGACGGTCAGTTCCGCGATGTCCGTACAGGATTCCGGCATCGTGCTCCGCACCACAGTTGCTGTGAACTGTCGCCAGGGTGAAATCTCGGAACTGGACATCACAATTCCAGAAGGCTACTCCGTGCAGTCCGTCATCGGCGAAGACGTCGCTGGCTGGACCGCACAGAGCACCGATGCAACGCGTTCCGTGAAACTGCAGTTAAGACGCGCCGTCAGCGATGCCACCCAGGTAACGCTGCAGTTGTTTGCACAGGCACCGACGCCGGAAGCAATGGCAGCGCTGCCCGTGCCGATTTCCATGGTCAAAGGTGCCAGTCGCGACCTGGGCACTGTGATTCTGAAAACCGGCTCGCAGTTTCAGGTGCGGTCCGATTCGCTCTCCGCCGTGACGCAGATCAATCCCAACGAAGCACCTGCGCCGGAAGGCGATGACCTGGCCGGTCGACCGATGCTGGCATGGCGTTACACACGACATCCGGCCTCCGTCACGGTCAAGGTGACAGCAACCGCCGATGAACTGACCGTCGAGGCCATGCACGCCGTGCGTCTGGAAGAACAACGTCAGCTCTGGAGCAGCCGGATGACGCTGCGCGTCACCGGAGCACCTCGTTCTCGCTTCGACATTGCTGTGCCGAAGGGATTTCTGGCATTGGATGTCACAGCGACCGGGCTCAAGGACTGGTATCTCTCCGATGCAGTTGACGGTGACAACCCGAACGCCGACATCCGTACGCTCAGCATCCAGTTGATGGATGCCAGCGCTGGGCAGATGCAGGTGGCCATTCAGGGGCAAATGAATCGCGATGCTGATCGAACTCTGCTGAAGCTGCAGCCACCTGCCGTCATGAACGCGACGAAGACAGATTCCGAACTCGCTGTGTGGCTCGACGCCGCTTCAGAAAGTGCCGGGCTGGAGAACGGCAGTGACTGGACCGCAAAGTCCGCAGCGGCCGTGAATCCGACTTTCCGCGAAATCTCTCCGTCCTCACCATCGCTGGCATTTCAGAGCAACACCGTTCGACCAGGCTCGTTGTCCGTGAGACTGGGTGAAGCCATTTCGACGTTGATTGGCGAATCCGTGACTGTGACCAATGTGACCGAGACCGCGGTTGAAATCACGCTCGCACTGAACTGGCAAATCGCCCGAGCTGCCGCAGATCACTTTGCGTTCGAATTGCCTACCGATATTACGTCAGTCATGACGTTCGATGTCCCTGGACAGCGACGCGTGACGCGCGAAGATCTCGGCAACGGACGAACACGAGTGACTATGCAGCTTCAACAGCCGGTGACGGATCGTCTGTTTGTGCTCGGCACAGCCAGCCTGCCGTTGCCGGAAGATCGTGTGATCCGCAGTGAAGTGCCGAACATCGTCGTTCCTGCGGGAGCCCCGTCGACACTGTCGGGACAAGGACATTTCTGGGTGTTGGTGAATCAGTCCAATGGTCTGCTTCAACCAAGTGCCGAACAACCGGAAGACAAAGTCAGCCCGGAACAGATTACGACTCAAATCCCGCCGCAGTTGCTGCAGGAGGCTGTGGCTGTGCTGAAGCTGCGGCCCGAAACTGCCACATGGAATCTGGTTTATCCCGAACAATTCCAGGTGGCCCCGGCCGTTGTCACGCTGGCGACTCACACAACGGTGATTGCCGACGACGGCAGCTGGAGAAGCCGACATCAATTGCAGGTGACGAACGAATCGCGACAGTTCCTGCCGGTGGTTCTGCCACAGGGCAGCCGCCTGCTGTATTGCCTTGTGCAGGGTCGACCAAGTCGCGTCGTCACTCGGGGAGAAGGTGCCGCTGCACGGCATCTGATTCCGATTCCTCAGTCCGGTGCATTGGCGTCAGGCTTTGAAGTCGATTTCGCTCTGGCCGGTCGCTTTGACGAATCTGCCGCGTCGATTCGGAATGAATGGAAGAGTAGCCGACTGACGATTCCAGTACCGACGTTCCCTGAATTTCGCGATGATCCGGAATTCGGTATTTCTGTGTCTCGTAATCGGTGGACCGTCTATGTGCCGGAATCCTGGCGGGCGACATTAGTGGATGATCCGGAAGCGACGAACGTCATTCGAGCCGCATCGACTGAATTACAGGATGCGTACCTGTTGTCCGATGTGGAGCAGGCTGCAACTTTGCTGAAGAACGTCAAATCTGCCAAGGGAAGTTTTGCGCGATTTAAAGCGATGTCGGAACTGCAGTCAGCGACGGACAAACTGCAACGCAATTCAGGCAATGATTCCGGCGTGGAACAGCAGCGAGGAGAAGTGCTCAGCAAGCTGAGCGAGATCAACAATGAATTGAGTGCCAACCAGGCTCCCCAGGGACCGGCAGGACAGGTGATCACCGGCAACGGATTTTTGTATGAGCAGGATCTTGGACAGAACCGGGACAACTACAGAAACAGCGCCTTGTTCTTTGAGAATAATGGCCGCTTTCAGTCAGGTTCCGGCGGCGGTCAGCAAAGCGGCCAGCAGGAATCATCGGACGCAAAGTTCCGTTTTGGGATCACGATTCAGGATTTGGAGGAGTCGGAAGAAACCAGATCATTGAAAGAGGCTGGGAAGAAGTCCGGGGAAGAGAAGGCAGGCGCTGACAAACCGCAAGCCCGTACCGAAGCGGCGCAACGCGACTTGAGGCGTGAGACGGCGGAAGAAAGCCTAAGCGGCAAGGACGGTGTTGTGATTGAAGGAAATTCCGTTCGATCAAAATTGATGCAGCGTCGTGCGGGACAGGCGGAGCTTGGGAAACAATTAGCGCCGCAGGATCAGACGATG
Organism: uncultured Chitinophaga sp.; assembly: GCA_964517865.1. Taxonomy (GTDB): domain Bacteria; phylum Planctomycetota; class Planctomycetia; order Planctomycetales; family Planctomycetaceae; genus SXXK01. The sequence goes on along the minus strand of CAZFDW010000004.1, from coordinate 45,085 downwards.
TCGTTCAATGCTTTCGACGAACCTGAACCGATGCAGCAAGCCATGCCGCAAATCGAGCAGCAAATGATGCCGCAACAGATGGCTGACAGGCTCAGTCTGGACGTTGGGCAGACAGCGACGGTCGAAGGTCGCCAGGCAACACCCACTGGCCTGTTGTCGCTCAAATTCGACATTCCCACCGACGGCCAGCAAATCGACTTCCTGCGAGTCGGCGGAAATCCGGCGTTGTCCCTAGATGTCCGATCTTCGGATTCAGTCACCAAAGGCGCAGGCTTAATCTGGCTGGTTCTCTGCGTGATCGGTATCCTGCTGCTCATCGGCCCAGGCCGCAACGGCAAGCCAATGGTCTTCTGCCAACGTCTCTTCCTGATCCTCGCAATCGCCGGCCTGGCTGGCTGGATACTGACGACCGGCGACCTGAGAGCATTCAGCCTGATGATGTGCATCGGCGGAGCAATCGGACTCGCGGCAACGACTGCAATCGGCCACCTGCGAAATCAACGCCGCAGAGCGACGTCAGATCATGTTGCGTGACGGGAAGCGCGAGAAGTCCGGTATCCGGTAGATGTGAAAAGCGAGGAGTAAGGACCGGCGCAGAAATAACTGTTGTCTTCCGAATGTGGAGCACGTTTCGAACGTGCTCGGCACGATGGATTCGTGCCCCACTTATTTATGTCTCAGTCCTTCGTCTTCAGTTGGCGGCAGGCTGGAACATGGGGGGCAGGAAAGTAAACAAGCGGGCCCGATTCGGAGAGTCGGTTTACGCGAGCCGCAGACCGACAGGCAGGGATTCGCCGAGGATGAGGTTGGCTTCTTCGCTTTCGAGCGAGCCGCCTTCGGTGATGAGGGTGACGAGGTGGCTTTTTGCGCTGGCCGTAGTCAGCCGATCGGCGACACGATTGCGGAGACATTCTTCCACATCACGGAAGCGGTCGTGGGTGCGGCGGGTGAGCTGCATGAGCGCGAGTTGAGTGGTGGAATCGTCCAGGTCGCCGGTGCGGAGTAAAACTTCAATCCAGTTGGTGACTTGACTCAGGTGAACAACGCCGTTCAAAGGGCCGTAAACGGGAACTCGACCACCGATCCGGCCGAGGCTCCAGATTAAGGCGTTGCGAACAGATTCAAAAGCGGGTCGATGCAGGAGGTCGATGATCATGTCGCCCAGTTCGATCCGCACTGACTGGGCCAGCAGCTCCATTGATCCCAGCATCCGCCAGATTTCTGCGGCTTCATGATTGCCGGAGGCATAGGGCGCCGCTTTACCTCGACCGGTTTGTACCTGCCGAAATCTCTGGCGAATGGCGGGCAGCACCGTGGAGGCAATTTGGGTCTGGCGCCCTGCGGCAAGGCCGCCTGAGATGCGTCGGCACAACGTGCGCAATTCCGCCAGACACGCAGGCGTCGAATGCACGAGTCGCCCGTTTGTCGCGCGCCACGTTTCTTCCACGCGCCAATCGTCAGTAGCCATCCCGAAGCCTGGTCGCAGGCAAAAGCCGATGAGATTCAGCCAGCGCGCTTCATGTTGCGGACTCTGACGGCGACCGTCACTGAGTTCCAGTAATTCTGCCCACAACGCACGGAGCAATGACGACGGCCAGTCCGTTCGTGGCTGACCAATAACTTCTGCGAGTCGTCTCATCGTGTCTTCGGGTCGAATTGTGCTCTGCGGCTCGAAGACATGGCGGAGCACGGCGACTGCCCCAGCAATCAAATCCTGATCGACGATGCCGGATTGCTCAGCGGTGCCTGTATGCGCTTCGCGATCTGTCTCTGTTGCGGAACGCACGTCAAACTGCAACTGCCAGCGGCGCGTTGCATCGACTTGTTCGCACCATAATTCCAGTGTGCCGATCTCCGTTAAAGTGGCGGACAGCCGCGCATCAACGGTCGCAATATCGCCACGCTTCCGAGTGGTCAGAACTGTTCGTATGGGTGGCAACGCCGAAAGTTGTTCCGGATCGTACGGGATGATCTGGCCAGGCTGATCGGTAAGACGTGTGCCTGAAACAAGGATGGAAAATTCAACGGGTTCCGACGTGCGGACCTTAAAAGTGCGATCGATCACGATCGGTGTTGAAGAGGATTCGGTTCCGGCCGCAACCAGACACAACGCCGCACGCTGACCGTCGGCCTGTTCGATCCCTATATAATAGGTGCGAGCCAAACCAGCCACGATGCGAATGCCGACGCCGCGCCGCACCATGCCGAAATATGCGGCGCCCCGCGCCACCGCCAGATCAAGACGATCGTTGCGAAGTACGGTCGGAGACCAGTCTGCATCTTCCGGCCGAAACCAGTTTTCGAGTGATTCGATCAGTCTCGCTCGCAACACGGGCGATGCAAAAAAGCCACCATTGAACAGCACAATATCCGGCCGCGCACCCTTCACCGTGTCCTGCGCATGCGTCTGGAGAAACGTACACAGATATTTTGTGATGGCCGGATCGGCAGCATACGGCAGACCGAACTCCTGAAATCCAGATTGCCGCTTCTGAGGCCGCGCGTTCAAGCTGACCGTCGGCAGGAACCCATCGATGAACAATTTTAAAACTTCGTCGCGGGAAAGTTCCGTCTGCATCGAGCCGCCAATCAGTCGCGAACCGGCACCTGAAACGACGACGGTGAAAGATTGCGGTGCGTTTACCCCCAACAGGATCTCTTTGGCATGGCGACAGGCTGGGATGAGCATGCTCCATTGGCGCGGATCGAGCCGTCCGCCGTTCACAAGTTTCTGCTCCACAAGATGTGCCAGTGCCAGATCAAGATTATCGCCGCCCAGCAGCAGATGTTCGCCGACTGCCACGCGATGAAACTGCAGCCGACCGTCTTCACCCGATCGCACATGGATCAGACTGAAGTCCGACGTTCCGCCACCGATGTCGCACACCAGAATTGTTTGGCCGGGAGAGACGATTTTATCCCATTCATCCCGATGGGCATCCACCCAGGAATAAAACGCGGCCTGCGGTTCTTCCAGCAGCACAATCCGGGGCAATCCGGCAGCACGTGCGGCGGCCACGGTCAGTTCCCGTGCGACTTCATCGAACGACGCAGGGATCGTGAGCACGATGTCCTGCTCAGCCAACGGATGCGCAGGGTACGAAGCGTCCCATGCGTCTTTCATGTGTCGCAGATAACGGGCGGTCGCTTCAACGGGCGACAGGCGTTCCACGTCTGCTGCCCCGTGCCACGGTAACAACGCGGCCTTGCGGTCCACGCCGTTGTGACATAACCATGACTTCGCCGATTCGATCATGCGCCCCGGGAGAGTGCGACCATGATCGCGAGCGTACACTCCGACGATTCCTACAGGTGCATCCGCGTGCCACGGCAGGCGAGTTGCCCCCGACAAACGTTCCACGGGCAACGCTTCGTAATGGAACGACGGCAGAGTCTCGAGCCGTTCGACTTGTCCTGCCGCGACAACTTGTGAGATCGTGAACGTGGAAATCGCCCAGCGTGCAATATCCGTATCGACAAAACACATCGCCGAATTTGTCGTACCCAGATCGATCCCGACCACATAACGCGGCCGACGTGGTTCGTCGCCTGAAGACACGGCAGGTTTTGTAGGTGCATTCATTGAGGGGAGGAATCCGCGTCGTCACGCACGCTGAATTCGAGTTTCCAGCGTTTGTCTTCGGATTCATGGACGCACCAGAGTTCAAGGACGCCGAGTTCGGTGATGCGGGAACGAAACGTGACAGGAACGTAATCATCTTCCGTCGCGAAAGTGTCTTCAGCACTGGACGAGGCGGGCAGGGTGGCTTCGAGCGAATCGGTTTCGCTCAATTCCTCCGGCGACCAGCGTGGGAGCAGGTCGCCCGGTAGATCGGTTCTGCGATTGGCCGAACTGAAGAAGCGGAACCGAGCGGCCTCGCCGACGATCAGGCCGATGGGATCGGATGGCACATCGACTTCTGTTCCTTCCTCCATCCCGTTTGGCACGACGCAGAGTGCTTTCAATGGTCGGCCTGCACCCGGGATCGCGAGGCCCGCAGTTTCAATTCCGACATAATAAGAACGGGCGGTGCCGCCGCGAATTCGTACGCCGCCACGCAGTTTCGTCCAACCATAAAAGCACGCGCCGCGGGCGACGGCAAAGTCCAGATCATCCGATCCCTCCACGACTGTCGGCGGAGACTCTGGAAACCACCTTTGCAACTGATCGAGCAATCTTGACCGCAAAGCGCTGGCCTTGAACACACCGCCGTTGAACAACACATGCGTCAGATTGTTTCCCGCGAGCGACTGATTCAGGAATGCGGCAAGGTGTCGAGTGATCCCGGTGTCGGATTCATAGGGAAGCCCGATCTCCCGAAAACCTGAAATGCGTGCTCGTGCAGGACGATCGGACAGTTGAGCGTCCGGGAAAAATCCGTTCAGCAACAAATCCGTTGCCTGCGCTTGTGCCACCTGGACGGAAACGAGCCCGCCGATCAGACGACTGCTGCGACCGGGAACGGAAACCGTGTGCGAATCCGGACCTGATTCTGACAACAACGATTCTTTGGCATTACGGCAGGAATGCCAGAGCGATACTGATTGCCACGGATCAAGTGTCAACCCCCTGGCGTCGAACAACTGCGCCACATAGTGCGCCAGTGCGAGGTCCATGTTGTCGCCGCCGACGAGCAAATGGTTCCCGACCGCCACGCGCTGCAGCGTGAGTTCACCATTTTCTTCGGCGACCTCCACGAGAGTCAGATCTGTGGTGCCTCCGCCAATGTCGCAGACCAGCATGCGGTCGCCGACTTTGAGCAGTTTTCGCCAGCGATCGCCGACCGCGTTCAGCCATGCGTAGGTTGCCGCCTGTGGTTCTTCCAACAGGACAAACGTGTCAGGCAGACCGGCTGCCAGGGCAGCTTCGCGAGTCAGTTCGCGGGCACTTGCGTCGAAGGATGCGGGTACTGTCAACACAACATTCTGTTCGACAAATGGCGCATCCGGAAACGCCTGATGCCATGCCGCCACCAGATGTTCGAGGTACCGCTGTGACGCAGTCACGGGAGAAATCTTTCTGACGTCGTCGGGAGCATGCCACGGGAGAATCGGCTTGTGGCGGTCAATCCTGCTGTGCCCAAGCCATGACTTTGCAGCCCCGACTGTGTGTTCTGGAAACTCCGACGAAAGTGATCGGGCACCATGGCCGACGATGAACGTCGAGTCGTCGTTCCATGGCAGTGCAAAGGATCTGGCGGCAGATTCATCGTGCGTGCACTGGTACAGAAACGACGGCAGCATTGACCGCGATTCCATTGTGTGGGCAGCGACCAGCTGAGGAATCGGCAGCAGCAAAACCTGAGGCTGCGCCTCATTGAAGGCACTGTATGCCAATACGCTGTTGGTCGTGCCAAGATCAATCCCGATCACAAACTGAGCCGGCATGTCAGCGTACTTCCACTTCAGCAGGTGTGACGATCGATGCCGCTTCAGCATCGCCAGTCCACACAGGGACATCGCTTTTTGTGACCAGCCAGCCGTGATGTACAAGCGTGCCAGACGCCTGCGCAGTGTCGCCGACTTTTCCCGTGAGCTTGATACGACCGGACTTCGCGTTGGCACCAATCGTCACATTGCTGCCTTCGGCCTGATCGAGCACCGGACGAATGGCAAATTGCCGTTCCAGCATTCCGCCACAGTCGCGATGAATGTCGCGCACAGCCGCACCGACCTGAGCGTCCGAATAGGCTTCAATGGGTTCCTTAAAGAAGTCGATCAGCCGACCTTCGCGCTGGAATGCTGCCAGTAAAGTTACAGCATCACTGCGCAGCGATTTCGCAGAAACAACTGGTTTGGGTGGTGCCGTGGGTTTTGGCGGCGCGGCGGGGAATGCCGGAGCGGCGAGTGCCGGAGGCATCTCCAGCAGATTCGTCACTCTGGCGGCAAAGGCACCGCTGGTGAGGACTCGCCAGGCAAGTGAAATACGTCCCATGGAACTGATGGCCTCAAATTCTGTTGACGACGGTCGCTCGGCATCACCTGTGCCGGGCGGCCCGCAATTTAGGGCAATTGCGTGTACCGTTCCAGTTTCTGCCGATGGAACACCGACGAATCCCTGGCTTCAACAATGCTGCTTTTCTCGGGGTGTCGTCGCGTACGCCACTGAAATAAATAAACAAAATCCCGGCCAGAGAGTCTCTCCTCGACGGTCGGCAGCAGGCCTCGCTATACTTGGGGTCAGCCGACAATGCCGCTGTCTGGAGAGGATCACGACAATGCACGACAACTCAATCAGCCGCAGGAGTTTTGCTCGGTACTCGGGCCTGTCACTGCTGGGAACGTCGATGTCTGGCTGGTTGCCGCGACTGGCGGCACAGTTGGCGGAATCCGGAACCCGATCGCCGCGATCCTGTATTCTGCTTTGGATGTCCGGCGGGCCAAGTCAGATGGAAACATTTGACCCGAAGGAGGGCCAGACCAATGGCGGTCCGACCAAAGCGATCGACACCAGCGTACCGGGAATTCGGATCGCCGACAACCTGCCGAAGATTGCCGGCGTGATGGAATATCTTGCTCCCATTCGATCGATGTCTACCAAAGAAGGAGACCACACCCGTGCAACATACTTCATGCGCACAGGTTACCTGCCGCAAGGGCCGATTCAATATCCCTCGATGGGAGCGTTTCTGGGTAAGCAGCTGAAAAAGAAGAGTTGCGATCTGCCATCGTATGTCAGCATCAATCCGTTTCGCGCGTTCAGCCCGGCGGCCTATGGACCAGGATTTCTGGGGCCGGCGTGGTCTCCGCTTGTCGTTGCATCAGAAACGGACAAAGACAAAAATGTGTCGTTTCAGGTGCGCAATCTGAAGCCCTCCGACCGATTGTCCAGTGCGCAGGTCGATGACAGATTGAGCCTGCTCAATACGCTGGAAACATCATTCCTTGCCGAGCGACCTGACGCACCGGGCAGCAGTCATCTGAAGTCCTACGAGCAGGCGGTCCGCATGATGAAGTCGGACGCCGTGAGCGCGTTTCAGCTGGAGGAAGAAGATGACTTGCTTCGGGATGCTTACGGGAGATCAACGTTTGGGCAGGGGTGTTTGCTCGCGCGGCGTCTGATCGAACGCGGCGTGTCGTTTGTGGAAGTGTCGCTCACCGGCGTCGATGGTGCGCCGGGTGCCGGCTGGGATACACATGCCGAAAACTTCACTGCGGTGAAATCACTTTGTGAAGTCCTGGATCCTGCCTGGGCCACGCTGCTGACGGACCTGAAGCAGCGCGGTCTGCTCGACGACACCCTTGTCGTGTGGATGGGCGAATTCGGTCGCACACCGCAAATCAACGACAACTCCGGCCGTGATCACTGGCCGGGCAGCTGGAGCACTGTGCTTGGCGGAGCAGGGATCAAAGGCGGTCAGGTCTACGGCACCACAAGCGACGACGGCACAGAGATCAAAGAGCATCCCGTCACGGTTCAAAGTCTGATGGCCACGATCTGCCGGGCGCTTGACCTTGACCCGGCGTCCACCAATCTGAGCAACATTGGCCGCCCGATCCCGCTGGCCGATCATGGTGCCACCGCGATTGATGCGTTGCTGGTTTAGCGAATCTGTAGCTTGACTCTCTGAGTCGAGATCGGCGCTGGATTGACCTCAGCGACGAAGCTGCATTGAGCTGTTCATGCTTCGCGCGGGCAGAAATGTGTCAGGCGAGCGGAGCGGCTTGCGCCCAGGATGTCGTGTGCCTGTGCAGGCAAGCTGACGGACGCCGCTCGCCATTTCTCTCACTCATAGCCGCGCGGCGCAGCACGTCAGGAATCGTAGAACTCGACTCGGAGAGTCAAGCTACGGAATCGCCAATTTTTGTCGGTAGCCACGGTACGTTTGCAAGAACAATGCCAAAATCAGATCGACGCGAGCGTCGGGATAGTGTAGATTAGTAAAACTCCGAACTGTCTCGGAGGGAACACGGCAGCATTGGGCGATCTTTTGCCTGATAAATACAGGAAACTGAACGAGTCGCTCCAACCACAAATTTTTGTTTTGATTTTCACGGAATTTTTTATTTTATAAGACCCCTGGCCACAATCATGCATTTGAACATTTCTCAGCAAATGAAAATGAGCCAGCAAATGAAGCTGGCGCCGCGGATGATCCAGTCCATGGAGATTCTGCAGCTGAACATGATGGCACTCAACGAGCGGATCGAGCAGGAACTGGTCGAAAACGTGACTCTCGAGCGTGTCGAAAGGGACAAAGACACTCCGATCCCGGAGGCGGACGCCACAGACTACTCAACTCCGTCTGACGATCCGCGGGAAGTTCGCGAGCTGAAAAAGGACGTCGAGAATCGGGAACTGGTTGCTGGCAAAGAAGAAAACAACGAGTCTGACTTCGAGCGGCTGCTGGAGATTTCCGCCGACTGGTCGGAAGACAATGTGGGCTTTGGTGGGTCTCGACCGTCGTCGAATCAGATGAGCGACGACATGGACCGGCAGAATGACCTCATGTCGAACATGGTGGCTCGCCCACAATCGCTTCAGGAATACCTGCTGGAGCAATTCTCGTTCTTCAGCATCAATCATGCAATGCGGGAATTTGGTGAATACCTCATTCAGCATCTGGATCACAACGGTCGGATGCAGAGCATGCTACCGGAGATTGCACAGCAGTTTAAGCGGCTGTACGATCAAAACATTTCAATGGATGAGGCGGAGGAAGTCCTGAAGTTGATTCAGCATCTTGACCCTCCCGGCATTGGTGCCCGTGATCATCGTGAGATGCTGTTGCTGCAGGTGGATGACCATTTGCCTTTTCACGAAGTCGTTGAAGTGCTGATTCGTGACCATCTGGAAGATATCGCGTTCAATCGGTTGCCTGTGATTCAAAAAGCAACCGGATATTCGATCGACCTGATCAAGGTGGGCATTGAACAGATTCAATCGCTCAATCCGTATCCGGGACGGGGATTCGAGCAGCGTCACGTGCAGCGCGTCACACCGGACCTGGCGATCGAACAGGATGAATCCGGTCGCTACATCGTAAAGCTGCTGGACGAATATGTACCGGAGCTGCGTATCAGTCCTCGGTATCATAAGATGCTGAAAGAGAATCCGACACAGGAAACGAGAGACTGGATCAGACGCAAGATTGAGTCCGCTCGCTGGCTTATTGAATCCATCGAACAGCGTTACACGACGCTTCGAAAAGTCGCCCAGGAAATCGTCGATCATCAGCGCGAGTTTCTGGACAAGGGACCGGAGTTTATTCATCCGTTGAAGATGCAGCAGATTGCTGATCGCGTGGGCGTGCATGTCACAACGGTGTCTCGAGCGGTCGATGAGAAATGGATTCAGACGCATCGTGGATTGTTTCCGCTCAAGCGTTTCTTCGGCGGTGGAACTCAGACGGCCGACGGCGAAGAAGTCGCATGGGACACGATTCGTATCAGGCTGCAGGAACTGATTGACAGCGAAGATAAGAAGGATCCGCTGAGCGATGACGCCCTGGTCGATGCTCTCGCCACCGACGGAATCAAGCTGGCCCGCCGCACGATTACCAAATACCGGAAACAGATGCAGATCCCCAGTTCACGCCAGCGAAGGGAGTATTGAGCCTTGTGTCAGGCTCTCGCAATCGAGACGTGAAGTGTTTCGCACTGACTCTTAATCTTCATCGCTCCGACGGCGCGAGAGATTAAGATTAAGATTGGTGGGACACTTTCATTCAACGCGATGCACTTCCAGAGTCTGGGAGGCCGCTTCCGGGTGTTCCTTGAGCCACCCAGGATCGAACAAATCCCGCAGCGTGACTTCGCCGGGGCTGTAGCGGATTGTTGTCACTCGGCGTAAGTGCAGTGAACGTTGCATCAGTTCTTCCCAGAAACCCGGTGTCCGCTTCGCATTGGGGCCGAACACAACGAACGTGGGGATGGCTGGCGACTGGTCGCCAGGGTCGCGAAGATTGAGATGACTCACGGGGCGTGCGAAGACCCCGGTCTGATTGAGATGAAACAGCAACGCTGGTTCGCCATAGACATATACGATCATCTTCATCCCGGCCGCATCACTGACACAGGCATCTGCAATGTCGTGTGCTGCCGCCACGATTGAGGTCCGATCAGCGAAGAGGGACGTCCGGAACAGGTCTGACTTCGATACGAATTCCAGTTCGTGGTTTTCATCGAATTGCAGGAATGAAGACACGACCGCTGCGCCCAGCATCGTAGACACGAGCTGTTGTCCCCAGGTACGTTTCGGAGCTGTCTCGCCGGTTCCCACCATGCGACGCGCCACACTGAGGTTGGATTCCAGCCACCACGCGACGCCACCTGCTGCCGCCAGCCAGACTGCAGCCAGCAGGGGAAAAAAGAGTCGGCTGAACGGCGCATACATCGGCGTGGACAGCAGCATCCCGACGAACCATGTCAACGTCGTGCAAAACCCGAGTGTCGGATCAATCGTGGGCGCACATTCCAGATCCATTGTTGAGAGCGGCAGGGCTCCGGGTGACGTCGGTGACAGATCGTGCAGTTCGCGACGTCGCCATGAGCGCTGCAGCACAGGCCACAGATAGATGCCGCTCAACCCTCCGACCGCAATGCAGATCAGCATCAAAGGTGTCTTGATTCGAATTGAGATGATTGAGAGGCCTATCGCCGCTGCCATGAATCGGATCATCAAAGTCAGCGGGGGTAATGTCGTTGCAACGGTGGAACCTGAACTCCCCGGGACTGAACCCGCAGGAGCCACGTTCCATGTGGAACGTCCGGAGGTCCATCGCAGAAGTGCCGCCATGCCGAGTCCAAGTCCCAGCGAAAGTTGTCCTGTCAGCCCGTCAAAGAGAAGTTGATCTGAAAGTTGCCGCGCGAGGTTCTTAGTCCAGGAAGACCAGCCTGTGACGTACGACGCATGCGTCGCCGCGACCGTCTGGTATCCGCCGACATCCCGAAGTTGCCACCACCACGGTGCAAATGTTGCCACGGCAACGACGATGATCGTGGCCAGAATTCCCGTCAGCCGCATGATCGACATCGACTTACGGCCTTGTACCAACCACCAAAGTCCGCTGCCGCTGCAAAGGATTGCCAGAGGCAGCCAGCCAGTGTACTTGGTCCACCATGCGAGGCCACAGATAAACCCTGCGGCGGCGGCGGTTCGAAAGCACTGCCGGGAGACCGCGTGGGTGCCAAGACCGACTGCGGCGATGATCCAGAACAGGCAGGCGACGTCTGTGAGTGCCATCCGGGAGTACAGGACATGAAAGTCGCTCATGGCGACGACGGCCACGATAAAGATCCCCGCGGGTTTCCCGAACCAACTTCTGGCGAGCAACCACATTGCAGGAATGGTCGCGATTCCGAGCAGGGCGGAAGGCAGGAACGGAGCGTAACGGGCGAGACCCGGAGTCCAGCTGGTTAATTCCATCATGCTGGAAATCAGTGGTGGTGCGTACAAATGCCGCGCTGGATAGGGTTCGTTGAATTGTCCATCGTACCAAAGCACTGAGGCATAGATGCCTTCGTCGAAGTGTTCGACGGCTTCGCGTTCCAGATGGATAATTCGCAGCGACATGCCCAACAGGAAGAATCCCGCGACAGCGGTGGATTCAATGAGCCTCGAACGTAGTTTCATTTAGCCGCTTCCATGTATGGTGCCGTTGCCGCGCGTGGCGATTGCTGCCATATGATAATGCGACCGGTTCCGGATTTCATCCGACGGATCAGTCTGATCAGACCGATCCGTCAGATGAAACCCAACCCAGTGTCCCACACGGAACGCGATCGACGTGAGCGGAAACGATTGCGGCTTCGTTTGTCGATGCGTCGCGATTGTCTACGATACGCGCCGTGATCCACTTCCATTCCGCGATTTTGAAACATGAACGAGTCCCCCATGCCTGAAGCCAATCCCGAAAAACTCTATGATGCTGCGCGCAAACTCAAGGACCAGGGCGACCTGGAAGGCTGCGTCTCTGCATTGCAACATATTCTGACCATTGATCCCGGCCATGTGCAGACACACCTGGCACTCGGAGTCCATCTTCAGAAACTGGGACGACCGGAGGAAGCGATCCTGCACGCAAAGAAAGTCGCTGAATTGAGCCCCGACGATGCGTTTTCGTTCACACAGTTGTCCGTCATCTACCAGCGCTGCGGCAAGATCTTTGAGGCCGAAGAAGCGATGGCCAGGGCTCGGGAGATTCAGGGAACCCCACACAAGCATTAGCGATCGGACGGATCAGACTGATCCGTCTGATCCGTCTGATCCGTCTGATCGCCGCTCATGACCCATCGCGATCCGAAATTCCCGGACAAGATTTTTGCTAAGGGCTGCGGTTCGATCGCCGTGCTCGCACACGGCACCTCGCACGGCAATGATGTCCGGCTGAATTCGCAAAAGCAGCGGCAGGTCTGTTTTGGCAACGCTGCCGGCAAGTGCGAGTTTCAGGCCATTTTCCCGTGTTTTCCGGCGAACGGCCTGAAGGATGCCCATGGACATCTGGTCGAGCAGCGACCTGCCGTTCTTGGCGTGAGTGTCGATCAGCAGAATCCGGCAACCGCATTCAATGGCGGTCTGCAGAACCAAATCAACGGATGGAGATTGTGCCTCGTCAGCATCTGCATACGCAACGGCAACCCATTTGTGAAGGCCGGGAATCGATGTTCGAACTCGCTGCCATTCGGCAATCCATGTTTGGGTGCCCTGCGGCGTGCAAGCCTCAGCCAGGCCAAGTTTCAGAAACTGCGGTGTGGCTTTCTGAATCGCGTTTCTCAGCGAGGTCAACTCTGTGGACTGCCATTCCTGCAACTCACCCAACGCCAAACTCAACGGCGGCTTCGCGCCGGAGATTCGGCTGACGGCGTGGGCGACCGCAAGAATCACTTCAGGCGCCGCGTAACCCAGCGAACCACGGTCCGGATCCTTCACATCAATAATGTCCGCACCGCCTTCCACCGCAGAAATGGCTTCATCCACGTTTCTCACGGAGACCAGGAGTTGCGTCATAAAGCAAACCATGTGTCGTGCGAGACAGTGACAAGGTGTTGAAGCGACAAAGTGATCAAGCAGCGTGGTGCGACGTTAGCGAGTCCAACGGCGCGACGATCAGACGTCAGGGGCAGACTCTTCGGCTTCAGTTTCCTCAGCTTCCTCTTCGTCGCCTTCCAGGTCGGCATCGAGATCCACTTCGTCTACAGCTTCCGCATCCACTTCCACTTTCACTTCTTCGTCATCAACCGCTTCAACGGATATCGCAGGCCCGGATTGAACGACTGGAGTTCCATCGGGATTGAGAGCTTCCTTCATTGGCTGCATGAAGTACCGTCTCTTGCCGCGGCCCAGAAGTGTGGCAAGCAGTTCGTCTGCTTTATTTTTCTCGTGATAAAGGAAGCGACCTTCTTCCCGCATTGTACTGCTGTACACGACCCAGATCAGCCGACGCCGCTGCATGGCTTCTTTAGCGCGTTTGGTGCGCGGCTTGGCGGCTTTGCGCTTTTTCGGAGCTGCTGGGTCCGTTTCACTCTTTCTGGCACGTTTTTTGGTTGTGCCTTCGGCCTTTTCACCAGCGGTTTTTCGGGTGGCTTTCTTCTTGGTGGTTCCGGCTTCAGCAGCTTCAGCTGCTTCCACTTCGCGACGCATCGACAGACGACTCTTAGCCATGTTTCCTACCAGACAGCAAATGTTAAGGGCACCCGCACCGGCCACCGACTGGACTTCCAGAGCGCCCCCGCAGAATTCTTGGATCGGGAGGATAGCATGGCGGCCGTTGAGTTTCCAGCGAGGTGGAAAACGTGGGAATTTCCCGGGTTGGTGGACAGGTTCTTGCCAGCGGCCAGCAGCGAGTCGGGCCAGGGCTGATGCAAGCGACAATCATCTGGAGTGCGGCGACTTGTCGCCGCTTTGCCTTTCCAACGCGGCATTTTTTCCAATCGGCGAGGAACAACAGCGAACATTCCATATCAATTTCAGGTGAACTCGGGAGCAAAACGAACGTCGTTTTCAGAGCCGAATTACTTGAAAATAGAAAGCGGTGACGAGTCACCGCACTCCAAACGCCGCTAGTTCAGAGGCTAGTGCGACGTGGCCTGCACGCGATCGACAACGATCTGAATGGCTTCGGCCATTCGATCGCGATTGATGTGGTGGACATTGATGGGATGGCCGATCGCGTCGAGCATAGTAATGGTAAGTTGTCCACCCAGGTGTTGTCGAAATTCTTCGAGGCCGCTGAACAATTCATCCGTCCGCCGCAACGTCGAATGATCGCAGAGTAGTCCAAGCCGTTCCAGCACCAACAGCACTCGTTCGGCATCGTCAGCGGGGAGTCCATGGACAAGGCTCGAGTACACGGTATCTACGGCCACACCGATTGCGACAGCTTCGCCGTGCCGCAGTTCAAAGCTGCTCATCGCCTCCAGTTTGTGAGCAGACCAGTGCCCGAAGTCCAGTGGTCGGGCTTCAAGCATCTCAAAGGGGTCACCACCCGCAGTAATATGCCGCAGATGCCAATGCGCGGATTCTTCAATCACGGGCCAGCAGGCTGCACCTCGAGTGGCAATGGATTCTGCATCGCGCAGAATGCGACTGAAGAAATTCGCATCCTTGAGCAGAGACACTTTCACCGCTTCAGAGAATCCGCAGCGGAAGTCGCGGTCGCTGAGAGTCTCCAACAATGCGCGGTCGTTGATCACGCCCCAGGGAACGGCGAAAGCACCAAGCCAGTTCTTTTTCTGAAACAGGTTGACACCATTTTTTACGCCGATGCCGGAATCAGCCTGAGCCAGCGTCGTCGTCGGGATGCGAATCAGGCGCAGACCGCGATGGGCAATTGCAGTTGCAAAGCCGACCGCGTCCAGCACTGCACCGCCACCGATGACAACAACATAACTGCGACGATCCATGTCGGCTTCGTTGAGGACCTTGAGCATGCGTTCCAGAATATGCACGTCGTTCTTAACCGCTTCTCCGCCGGGTACCGTTTGCGGATTGCCGACGACCTGGAAACGATGAGTGTTTCTGCGAGCGAATGAATGAAGTCGCTGGCGAAGCTCAGGGTTGGCGTCTGCGACATGTTCATCGAGCCAGAACTGAACCCTCGGAGTGCGGGATTCAGAAGATTCGAGCAAATCCGCAAGTACGTCAGAATCGGCACCAAGCACCTCACCGGTAAATCTCAGGCGATGGCGGAAGGCGACGTTGAAATCGACATCCACGGAAATCCGTGCGGCCGACGCTGCGTCGTTGAGTTTTCGTATCATAGGAGATAGGCAATTCGTAGCACGGGGTCCGGAGTCCGTCAGGATTCCGGGTGCATGACTGAGACTTTGCGTGTCGCAATCACCTGAGTCTGGCCGTTATCCGGAGAAGCAATGTCTGTCACAGCGTAGTCAGATTTCTGCCGGTTCGTGTTCCAGAGTTCACACCCTGACGAACACAGCCAGCACAGTCAAGAGGATAGCCCGTTGAGGTGTAAGTTGGCAACTGACTGCATTGAGATGCTTCCCGTCTCATCTCAGATTGGTCAGAAATCCGGCTCACATCCACAATCACTACGATCGCTACGTTCGGCACCTGTCAAAAAACAAACCGGCAAACATTGCGGTTCGACTCCACCAATGGATCGATTCAGTCCGAAAACAATTGCGGTGGTCCCCGCGAGTAACAAGTCAGATCACTGATAAAACAAGAATGCTGCGTGTGCATTCGAAGTGGTCCAGGCGGTCACTCAAAGAACGATGTGCAGGAGATTTTCTATGAAGGCGTTTACACTCACAGCTGCGATGGTCGTATTCTCGATCGCAAGCAGCGTACAGGCCGGCTTGTTCCACAAGAACAGCGGGTGCGGATGTGCTCCAGAGCCAAGCTGCTGTGCTCCAGCTGAAGCCAGTTGCTGTGCTCCAGCGGCCTGCGGCAATGGCTGCGGTGTTGCAGCTGATCCAAGCTGCTGTGCTCCAGCGGCCTGCGGCAATGGCTGCGGTGTTGCAGCTGATCCAAGCTGCTGTGCTCCAGCGGCCTGCGGCAATGGCTGCGGCGTAGCAGCTGATCCAAGCTGCTGTGCTCCAGTTGGTTGCGGCAACAGCTGTGGTGACAGCTGCGGCTGTGGACACAGCTGCTTCAAGATGCCAAAGTTCCGTTGCCCAAAAATCCGCTTGCCAAAGTTGCATTGCCCAAAGATTCGTCTGCCTAAATGCAACTTCGGTTGCGGCAGCGGATGCGGCTCATCATGCGGATCAGCTTGCGAACCAAGCTGCTGTGCTCCAGTTGCTGCATCATGTGCCTGCCCTTGTAACTGATATCAAATCGGCGAAAGGGTAAGCTGATTGCCCGAAGCGATAACAGATGCTGACGGTACAACAGAGAGTGGATGTCGTGATTCACTCTCTGACCGCCGCTGACAATTCGATCAGTGCGGATTGAAAAACTCAGAAGGCACCCGACAGTCAACCGTGTCGAACGGGTAAGAGTCGATCCTTCCGCCCAGAACTGCTGAATAATCTGAATCTGTTCAGCGACGAACAGATGACAATGGGGAACACGCCCGAGGGATTCGTCCCGAACCGCGGTTCCACCAAATGGATCAGCAAACGGGTGGAATCGTAGGTGAAATTCAGAACGGCGATGAGGTCTGCTTCCTGGCGGCTCATCGCCGTTTCTGTTTTGATACCGGCGATGTCGATCCTGAATTCACACTTCTGTTGACGTTTTCAAGGGAATCACGCCGCGTCGAGGTGGCCAACCGTGATCCCGAACACATCAACGATCCGGCGATCATGGACTTTCCGGAAGCGGACCAACCGGCATTGAGAGGAATTGTCGGGGATCTCGGTAACACCTTGATCAGATTCAGCTATCATGCGGAGAATCGGTTTAAAGCCCGCTAAACGAGTTGCCTCTCAGAGATTTTCTGCCAAAATTACAGCAGACTGATCTTTCACCAAGGTTCCGTGCGAGTTGCCCACCAACAAAAGCGAGCCCCACTCATGTTGCTCATGATTCTGCGGGTAGCCTACCTGCTGATCTGCGCAGGCGCTATTCTTGCATACATTACGTCTGACGTCGATCAATCCGAAACGGGTATGGCTCCGATGAGCATCAACGGCCAGACCGTGATGATTCCCAAGGCGGCAGTTGGCGGCGCAGCGATGCCCAACGTGATCCGTAACAACAAAGCAACGGCGTTTTTCACACTGTTGGCGATTTCGCAGGTCTTCACGGTGGTCGATCTCGTAATTCGCAAGAAGCGGATCGACGTGATTTCCGGCATCTACTTCGGCGTGCTGGTCGGAATCCTGCTGGCGTATCTGTTTATTCAGGCTTTGACGCCCGTCATTCCACAGTCGCATCCATACCATACGGCGGTTGTACTGATTACGTTGCTGGCATTCCCCTACATCTGTGTGTCACTCCTGCTGCAGACCAAGGACGATTTTCGGTTTGTGATTCCGTATGTCGAATTCCAGCGTGACCTGAAGAGCGGACGTCCGCTCGTAGTTGACAGTAGTTCGCTCATTGATGGCCGCATTGCAGACGTGGTCGAAACACAGATCATCGAATCACAGCTGATCGTACCGGACTTTATTCTGGCTGAAGTTCAGGACGTTGCCGACAGCAGCGACAAGAACCGCCGCATTCGTGGTCGGCGAGGGCTCGAGGTGCTGGCCAAGATGCAGCAGAGCGTTCACGTTGACGTCAAAGTCATGGAAACAAACCGCGCAGATTACAAGAGCATGACAGTGGATCAGAAAGTTGTGGCTCTGGCAAAGCAGATTCGCGGTGGCGTGATCACAAACGACTTCAATCTTAACAAAGTGGCGAGCGTCCAGGGCATTCCCGTGATCAATCTGAACGACGTGTCGAACTCGCTGCGGCCACGCTACATTCCCGGCGAACGTCTGCAGCTCAGGATCATCAAAGAAGGCGAGGGACCGGGTCAGGGCGTTGGCTATCTGGACGATGGCACGATGGTTGTCTGTGAGAGTACGGCTCATATGGCGGGCAAGGACGTCAGTGTGATCGTGACCAGCGTCCTGCAAAGCAGCGCGGGGCGGATGATCTTCGGGAAGTTGGTGTATCAGACGGGCACGTAAACGTTCACCATTGACAAAAGCCGCCACCTACGGAGAGATGCGTTGTCACGGGAAGAAAAGTATTCTGATACTCAACTGGCGGCATTCGGCATTGATCGCACAAAAATTCCCCGGCATGTCGCCATCATTATGGACGGCAACGGGCGCTGGGCTCAGGAGCATGGCTGGCCACGGATCGAAGGTCACCGACGCGGCGTAACGTCTGTCCGCTGCATCGTGGAAGAAGCGTCACGCCTGGGAATGGAACAGCTGACTTTGTTTTGTTTTTCCAGCGAAAACTGGAAACGCCCGCCGAAGGAACTGACGCTGCTGATGCACCTGCTGAAGCAATACCTTGTCGAAGAACGACGCGAAATTCAACGCCAGGGATTGAGATTCAAAGTCATCGGCAGGACGGCTGAGCTGGAGCCCATGATTCAAGCGGAGATGCAGAAGACCATTGAGGCGTCTGCCGGCAACGATGGAATGACGCTGTGCCTCGCGATCAACTACGGTGCGCGAATGGAGATTACCGATGCCGTGCAGCGGATTGCAGAGTCGGTCAGGAGCGGGATACTTCGTCCGGATGACATTTCGGAGCAAACCGTTGCCAGTCATCTGATGACGGCCGGGATGCGTGACCCGGATCTGCTGATCCGCACCGCAAGTGAATACCGCATCAGCAATTTCCTGTTGTGGCAAATCAGTTACTCAGAGATCTGGGTGTCTGACAAGTACTGGCCGGAGTTTCGCGAAGCCGACCTGCATGAAGCCATTCGCGATTTCGCACGGCGAGATCGACGTTATGGAGGGCTGTCGCCCGTAACGTCATGATGCGGAATTCCAGATGCGGGACGTACATTTCTGAGATTGACGCAGGCCGGCTTGCGGTCGCGATAAGGACTTTTAGACAATGCTGGGCTGGCGATTGGTCATGTCTGCGATTCTGGTGCCGACCATCATCGCGCTCTTTTGGCTGGATCACAAGTCCGGCACGTCGGCTCTCGTCCTGCTGGCATTTTGTCTGTTCGCTGCCGTTCGCAATGCCTACGAGTTGACGGACTTGCTCAACGTCCGAAACATTCGGCCTCATTTTGTGGCGACCGCCGGCTTGAGCAGTCTCATGGTACTGGCCGGCTGGGGGCATTTCTGGTTCCCTGGCAATGCCGAAGGCCCCGCGTCGTCGTTGCTGACCTCGCTTGGCTGGATCGGATCAGCTCTCACGTTGTCATTGATCGTTTTGCTTGCGATGGAAGCATTGCGGTTTCAGGCACCAGGACATTCGATGGAATCTCTCGGCGGAAATCTGTTGACTGTTTTCTACGCCGGGGGACTCATGGCCGTCACCGCTCAGTTGCGATGGTTTCCAGGTCCGCAGATGGGCTATTTTGCGATCGGATCGATGATCGTCTGTGTCAAATGCGGCGACACGTTTGCGTACACTTTCGGGCGACTTTGGGGAAAGCGAAAACTTGCGCCGATCCTGAGTCCCGGTAAGACACAGATGGGACTCGTGGGAGCCATCTTCGGAAGCACGTTTGGCGGCTGGCTGTGGCTGACGTACGCTGGACAGATGTTTGATTCCTCAATCACGCCAGGTTCCGTATGGAATATTCTCGCGTATTCGGCGGTGATCGGACTGATCGGACTGGTGGGCGATCTTTGTGAGTCGCTCATCAAGCGAGACGTGCAGAAAAAAGATTCAGCGATCCTGATGCCGGGCTTCGGCGGCCTGCTGGATCTCCTCGACAGCCCACTCTTTGCCGGCCCATTTGCGCTGGCGTGGTGGATGCTGCTTCCTCCGGCCACTTAGCCCGGTCGTACTGCATTTTCGGGTGGTTGGGATTGCTTGACTTTAGATCGGCGAGAACTGCAGGCGGGTGTCAGTTGCGGAGGTTCTTACCGTGTCCTGAATTCCGATGAATTCCCTTGTGTGGTATTGCTGAAGCCTCGTGAGTTGAGTCTGCACGATTTGACGAATGCGACGGCTGGATCGGGCATCGCCGCGTTTGTGTTGATGGAAGTCAGGATATTCCAGGAGGGATAAAACATGAAAGAATTCCGAATACCAATTTTATTAGGACTTGCCGTGGCATTGGCCACATCTTCAACGGTGGTGGCGCAGTCGTCTCGGGACGATGCGGGCTCCGCTGCGCGCGGCCCCGCTTTCCTCACGTCACTGCCCACGGAGGCGGAGCCTTCGCTGTTTGAATCAGCGATCACACAGAAGAACGAAGACCTCGAGCAGCGGATTCAGCGACTGGAAGCTGAGCTGACTCGTGCGCATCAGTCCGTGGGCGATCCCAGTATCAGTCTTGAGCAGCGTCTGCGGCAGCAGGAGGCTGGCACCGGCGGTCTGTTTGGTTCAATTGAGATCACGTTCCTGCAACCAGCGATCTCCGGAGCACAGTCCGTTTTCGGATCCGGAACCGGACGGTTGCTGGATACGAGTTATCAGTCCGGGATTCGCTACGTACTGGGGTATGTCAGTGATTCCGGACTGGGCGTGCGCGGACGCTACTGGTCGTTCGACAACGACTCTGATTATGCCCCCCCGTTCGCGCCGGCTGTGTTCGGAATCCATGTGCAGGCGGCAGATACGGAAGTCACTCTGTCTCAGAGACTGCGACACTGGGATCTGGAAGTTTCCGGAGGCCTGCGATATGGAAAGCTGGAGTACACCAATGCACCCCTGACCCTCTACGGCCCTGGGACTGTGAAGTTTGAAGGATTCGGACCAACCGCATCGTGCAACGGTCGACGATCTCTTGGGAACAGTGGATTCTCGCTGTTTGGCAATGTGCGAGGTGCGTTAATGATCGGCGATATTAACACCGGATCATTGCTGTTGAACATCCCAGCCGGCTCGATCGAAGATGAAGTCATGACGGTCTTCGAAAACCAGTTGGGCCTCGCGTGGAATTATCAGATGTCCAATCACATGCTGCTGGAGGTGCGGACTGCCTGGGAAACTCAGTACTGGATGAACAGTACGCTCGAAGATGACTTCTATGGAATCGGCTCCAATCTGGCCCTCATGGGGCCGACACTCGCGGTTGAACTCCGATATTAGCTGCGTGACAGCGCCGGAAACGCGCGATGCTTGTTCCGGCCTGCAATGTGAAAGCCAAATCGAGTATTTGACACGGCCCTGGTGGCTGAACAAGCGACCTTTGGAATGCGGTGACTCGTCACCGCATTTTTTTTGGTAATTTGGCATCGAGCCGGTAGAGCCAGCGAAGTTCAACCGCTCACGCCACAGTCAAAATCGACTCCCCAGCGCCGTCGTGTCTGCTGCACGGAATCCCGGCACCATCTGCCTACGTGTCCGCGCGTGTGTCGCCGTAGACTCGCTTGTCGTGTCTGCTGCACGGAATCCCGGCACCATCTGCTGCCGCCGCACAAACTGGCATCCGTAATTGCGGCAATTCACTGATCGCGGCCTCATCAGACCGCCGCCAGCATGGACGTCATCTTTCATGAACGTCTGCTGATCGCCACTGAGAACTCATCGAACTTGCCGGAATTCAGCGGTCATTTTCCTTGCCCGGTCACCGCAAATCACCGAGACTCCGCGGCTCCAGCCCACTTCAGTTGTCCCGGAGATGAGAATGCGTTCAGCAGCAGCAGCGTTGGCAAAATTGATTTTTGCCCAGAATCGTCAGTTCGGTGGATCACGAAAGGCGAGATTGGGGCGATCGTTCCGAAAGCAGCGTGGGCTGGCTGGTGAAGTGCTTGAGCAGCGAGTTTTGCTCTCGGCAGATCCGATCGTCAGTCAGAATCCCACCGGCACGTACACGGTGACGTTTGGCGCTACCGACGATGTGGTGAGTGTTGAACTGATCTCTACGGAAGCGTCGGACAACGGTGGCGTAATCGTCAGTCTTTCGTATATCAACGATGCGTCAGTCCTGGTCAATTTCAGCATGGGTAACGCGACGACAGGTGTTCTTAGCCTGAGCATCGATGGTGGCGGCGGCAGCGACCGCTTTACGGTGGATGCGCTGGGGAAGCCCCTGACAATTCGCGGTGGCGAAGGAACGGACAGTCTGATCGGCCCGGATGATGACACCAGCTGGACGATCTCAGGTCTCAACACAGGTTCCGCCACCGGAATCACATTATTTGACAGTGTGGAGAATCTCACCGGCCGCAGTGGTATCGACGAATTCACACTGAATGCCGCTGGCTCAATCACAGGGCAAATCGATGGCGGAGATGGCGACGACCGGCTGATTGGACCGAATACGTCGAACATCTGGACGCTGTCCGGTGAAGACGCTGGGCGCGTGAACAATTCGGACGAAGAAGTTACAACGGGGGCCGCCAGCTTTGTTGGAATCGAAAATATTACCGGTGGAAGTGCCGTCGACGAATTCCTGGTGACGACACTTGAGTCCATCACAGGTGAAATCGCCGGTGGAGCCGGAACAGACAAGTTGACCGGCGCCGACGACGTCAACACTTGGACCTTGACCGGGGCCAACAGCGGTACTCTGAACGACGCTGACTTTATTGAAATCGAAAACCTGAGCGGTGGCACGTCGGACGACACATTTAGTATTATCGGAACGACAGCATCGTTGAGCGGCATGCTGGATGGGGGACTGTTTGACATCGACTCACCGACAGTGAACACCGTGAACTATTCGCAGCGAGGCTCGGTCGTTATTGTCAATCTGGAAACCATAACGGCCCCGGGGCTGACCGGTGGCTTTGAGCAAATCACCCGGTTTGTCGGCAGCACGAACACCACAGACGTGCTGATTGGTTCGATCTCTTTCCTGGAGCAGACCACCTGGACCATCAACGGCGTGAACTCCGGCAATGTGGACGGGACAGGGTTTTCCGGGTTCGAAAACCTCACGGGACAAAACAGTTCCAGTGATGCATTTATCTTCAATCCGGCGGGCAGTATCACCGGCACCATCGCCGGAGGCACGGGATCTGTCGATGGCTTTGCCGTTGTTGACGCCAGTGGGAATTTGACAGCCTATCAGCCGACGGGAGCCGATCAAAGCGGTGGTCCCACCAGTGTTGGGGGGAAGGTGATTGCTCAATGGTCAGGAATGGACAACTTTAATCCGCTGAGTGGCAGCAGTACGCACCGGGTGGTCACAGGCACGATCTTTGGCCGCGATTTGATTTTGGAAGCCGGCGTTGCCGGGCAAATGTCGGTTCGCTTTGACAAGACGATATTTTCGAGCGGCGTCAACAGTTTCAGTTTTGCAAATCCTTCGGGAACCCTGATTCTTGATACAGGAACCGGCGGCGATCTTGTGAATATCGTTTCCATGGATCCCGCTTTTAATGCAGCTCTGGTTCGCTACAGTGACGGGCGACTGCGGGGAGATATGACGGGGGCAAACGACACGGTTGTCCTGTCGATGGGATCTGTCGCGTTTGATGACGGAGTGTTTCTTGACCTGACAATCAATGGCCACACGCATCAGTTCGGGCACCCAGGAGCCGGCGTGCGGCAGATCTGGCTCGAAGGGGGCAGCGGTAATGACCAGTTCACCACAACTGGCATCCTGCAGATTGACGACGTGACGATCCTCGGCGGCTCCGGGACGGACACTCTCACTGGCCCCACAGCGGGAATGCAGTGGGCCGTGACTGGCGTTGATTCCGGGTCTTCACCATCTGCAACGACCATAGAATCTGGAGTGACAGTCGACTGGGTGGCCGGTGCGAATCCCAAAATCGTCCGCAAAGGGAGTAACTGGGGACTCCTGAGTCCGATGCCTGGTGACGTACTGGACATTTCCGGGACCGAGAACAACGACGGACTGTACAAGGTAGTCTCTGTAACGACGACCACCACTCCCAATGATACGCTTGTCTTGAGTTCAAGCCAGGTTCCAGTGAACCTGACCGACTCGGTTGTGACGATCAACCGGGACAGTCTAAGATTCCGCAGCGTCGAAAACCTTATTGGCGGTAGTGGAGTGGACCGTTTCCTGATGAGGTCCGGTGGCTCCATCAGCGGACAAATCGACGGTGGTACCGGCGCAGTCGATGACGTGCTGGTTGGTCCGGACACGGACAATACCTGGACCCTGACTGGAACCAATGCAGGAGCTCTGAACGGTACGACTGACTTTGTCGGAATCGAGAGCCTGACTGGCGGGTTTGCCGCCGACACATTCCAATTTCAGCCATCCGGAGAAATCACGGGCCTGCTGGACGGGGGTATGGACAAGGCAGTGACGCCTGGCGGGACAGTGGCTGCCGTGGATACACTCAGTTACTCAGCCTTCAGTGCCGCGGTTGAAGTGAATTTGGCCGTGGGAGAAGCAACGAACGTCGCGGCATTCTCACGAATCGACAACTTTGTGGGCAGCGGTTCCAGCCTCGATGAATTGACAGGGCCGGACGCTGGCGATTCGATCGATGCCAGCTCATTTCCGATCGCCACACTCGAATTCGGGCTCAAGGTGCGGGTGTTGGTGGGAGACCTGGCGGGCAATGTCTATGAATACATTGGGGCGACGTCAACAGACAGTAATCCGAATACTGCTGGCGAGCAGGCTTTTGACTTTGCCGATCTCGACTTTAACGACCTGTCGCTTTGGCAGGTTTCGGATACCACTGCAAACTGGGTCATTACCGGCGCCAACTCAGGTGAAGTGGATGGTTTCCTGTTCTCTGCATTTGAGAATCTGACGGGACGCGGTGCCAGCAGTGACCACTTCCTGTTTGAAGTCGGCGGCAGTTTGAGCGGAACGGTCGATGGCGGAACTGGTGTCGGGACAACCGACGGTGTGGCTGTATCCGACGGAACGACCACAACGGTACTGGTCACGGATTCCCTGACAAGTCCAGTCACCGTCCACGGCCGGACGATCGCCTTTGCGGGAATGGACAGTGTCACCGTGCTCACGGGGGATGATGTTGATCGAGTCATCAGTGGTTCCGTGTTCAACGATGACATTGAGCTGGAGAAAGATACTGCCGGCCGCATGAAGGTTACGTTTGTCGGAACGAATTTCTTTGACGGCATCGGCTATGACACCGCATTCAGTTTCGTCAATCCATCATCATCGCTGACGATTAAAGGGGGAGCCGGTGGAGACACGATTACCGTTAAATCCATGGACACGGGCTTCGCCGGGGATCTGCTGCTGTACGGCAACACATCCAGTACACTGATGATCGCACCCGATCCGGGCAAGGACGAAGTCTATTTCAAAAGCGATGTCTACACGCGCGGCGGCTATCTGGAAGTTTTTGCAGACAGGATCGACATCAGCGCAGACAAAACGCTGTCCACTCTGACCGACCAGAACGATCTGACGAGCGGCAACGATATCGTGTTCCGTGCACGTCGGATTGGAACTACGGAACTTGAGAACCTGTTGCCGTCGGGGTATCTGTCAAAGAGCGTCGAAATTAATGTTGGCGCCGGTGCCGATCTGCGGGCGAGCAGCATCTACCTGATTGCGTCGGCGGAAGACCGTGCACTGGCGGACACGCTTGGCCTGACGACGCTGGAATCTCAGTTTTTTATCAATCCGGCAGTAAATTTCCTGCAGGATCTGGTTGCGTTGCCGATTAAGGTGCTGGTGAAGGCTTCGGAAGCGAAGGTCACAATTGGTGACGGTGCTCAACTGCTGGCAGACAATGTCGTGGGTATTTATTCCACAGCAGCGTCGGACGCCAGTGCAATTGCATCGAGCTCGCTCTTCAGTATCGGCTATTCACAGTCCGATGCCACCGCGACGATTACCGTCGGAGACAATGTGCTGATTGAGGGCAATGGCCCTGTGAACATCACGGCCTCTGCAAGCTCTGTTGCCAGCATTTCAACTGAGACGGCCCGTGAAGAGCAGGGCAGCATTCCCGGAAAGAAGTCTGCCGGCTTTGCAGCTTCGCTGGCGGTTTCCTGGGCAAAACTGACGTCTACGGTGACCGTTGCTGATACCGCAGAAGTTCACGGAGGACGGACGGTCAACATTCGCGCGTTGGGAGACATCGAATCAGAAGCGGAATCTTCTTCCAGCCTGTATGCCGACGGTTCCGCAGCGTTGTCTCTGGCGCTGCAGTTCTCCACAGCTGATATCCTGACGCAGGTCGATGGGAAAGTCACCGCGGACATGAACACCAACGGCGGTGAGGTCGTCAAGTTTGAGTTCGATCCAACCGTTGCTGCTTCGGACTATGTGAGCACGGAGACGGTCACCCGCGTGGCTCCGGGCGAAACCGTTAAACTGATCAGCGACATGACCCTGAACCTTGGGTCAGGTCCTCAGACCATTGAGGCCGGCACCGTGCTGATGTACATGGGAGAAACGCGGCGCAATAACGTGACTCTCAGCAACAAGACATCAGCCGGATATGAAGCCACGTTTGTGAACAGCGACGGTGACACAGTTTCCCTCTGGACCATCAGTTCGGAACCGTGGGGGTATGTCGATCCTACCAATGACCGGATTGCGGTCTTCAATCTCGACAACGATGCCGGCAACTGGGTGGCTGTGACAGAAGACACGGTGCAATATTCACCGCGGCGCGGAACCAGCATTGGAGGACTGGATCCTGGCGAGTATGTCATCGTATCACTGCCCGACAATCCCGCGACCGCCGTGGACGAGAGCCGCTTTGTTAAGCTGGCGCGCGGCGAGCAGAAAGCGATCGACGCATACCTCTGGGAAGCGGAATTCAATACCGGTACCAATCCGCACGTCGTCAACCTGACATCGGGTGCCACGACCAATAATCGCAGCTTTAATGCCACGGACATCGACGACGACACCATTACGCTGAACGGCGTTGGTAACACGTTTGAACTTGGACAGGCGGTTATCTATCGCGAGCCCGGACGCACGGATTCCGACAAGGTCGTGGACGGCAAGTGGCAAAGCAAAAACTTCACGATTGATGGAACTGCCTACGTTCCGCTGATTGAGGGTCTGGAGCACGGCGGGCTGTATTACGTGATGGCTGGAGTCGATCAGTTCAACCTGATCGGCGATCAGCGTCTCGTTGCAGGCCAGTCACTGCAACTGGGAGCTCTGGAAAACGAAACCCGCGGCGGAGTCGCCCGCGTAAAGCTCGGCTCCGTGTCTACCGGAGCCACCGGGTTCAGTCTGAGTGCAACCCAGATTCTGGACTCTACGTTCCTCACATTCGGGATTGGAACAGCCCTGAATGCCACCGATACGGCGTCTGCCGAAGCGGGCTTTGAGAAGGAAGATGTAAAGGATAAAAAGAAAAAGAAAGACGACGACGGCGGCTACGACTGGAAAGCCAGTGCCTTCGACAATCTGTTCAGCAAGGCGACCGAAAAATTCGGCCAGAAGAACAAGACAGGCGGAAACGCGGCTCTGCAGGTCGCGGGCGCTTTGGCATTTTCCTACACGGACCATGATGCAAAAACGCTGATTACCAGCACGGCAGATCTGAATTCCAATGACGACATGGAAATCACGTCCGGCATCACAGAGAATCTGACAATCACGGCGGAGAGTTCCGGCGAACCTCAGAAGGGCAAGAAGAATAAGACCACGAAAAAGGCGGCTCCCAATACGTCTGCCGACACGGCCATCAGCGCAGCGATTGTGATTGGTGTGGAAAACAACGCCTCGCGGGCAATCGTGGAAGGCGGCGCAGAACTCGATTCCATGCGTGCCCTGCGTCTTCTGTCGGGCGTCACCTATCCGTTTCTCACGCGCCCCGATGAATTTGTCCCCACGTCGACAGGGGAATTCAGCGATAAAATCACGAGTGAAGGTTTTGATTTCGTCAACACTTACCTGGACGGGACCGGCGGCCTCAAATCGCTGTTCAATACGTGGGCTCGCAGCACGACCAAAGCCGACAAGCTGGCCATTGCCGGCTCAATCAATGTGCTGGTATTCAATAACATCGCTGAGTCCATCGTCCACACGGGCGCTCAGATCAATCAGGACCCGTTCTATCGTCCGAGTGATGATTACTACACCAATCCTGACCATGATCCAACCGTCGATAACGACAACATCACTCACAGTGCAAACGCCAACAACGTGGACGAGCATGTCGTTTCGATTGAAGCGATCAATTATATGCAGTTCCTGAACATGACGGGGGTCTTCGGATTTCATCTGCCCAGTCTGGAACTGAGTGATCCGCTGACATTCGCCAAAAACGGCATCGACAGTGTCGACATGAGTTTTGAACTGAGTCCAGGCGGTGCCGAGAGCAAACGCGGCGGAGTCGGTGGTGCGGTCTTCCTGCAGTTCCTTGACAATACCACGCATGCAATCATCGAGCCGGGGGTTGACCTGTACAGCGGACGGGAATCCGGGCTGAATATCAAGGCCGAAGAAGCCATTATGGGCTTTGCCTTCACTCAGGCGGGTGCGGATGCCGGACAGTTGGCGATTGGTGGATCATTTTCGTACTTTGAGCAGGACAGCGACACACTTGCTCACCTCGCGGAAGGTTCCACGATCGAAGGTGGTCGAGTCGATGTCTATGCGGGAAGCCTCGAAACCCAGATCAACTGGGCGGGCGGTGTGGCGAAGAGCAAGGCCATCGGTGCCGGTGTCGCCGTCGCGATCAACGACACGGACCGCACGACTCGCGCTGTGATTGGAGAGCTTGACGACACAGCGGGAACCGGAGCCAACGGCACGCTGACGATTGATGTCCACGGAGCTGTTACGGCGCGGGCCAGTGTCGCGGGCGGCATCTATGCCTTTACTGTGGCTGGTGCCGTCACCAACACGAAACCTGACAAGAAGTCGCAGACGCAGTCGGTCAAACAGAAGCAGGCAGATACTGGTGTCGCGATTGCCGCAGCCGCATCCGTCAACCTGATCGACGACACAACACAGGCCTCGCTGTCCGATGCGATCGTCACATCAGATGCGATCGACGTCAAAGCCAACAATCAAAATCGGATCGTAGCGGCCACCGGTGGTCTGGCGTTTACACGAGCTGCTGGCGGTCCCAACAAAAGCCCAAGTTCAAAAAACAACGCAGTCGCGCTCGCCGGAGCGTTGAGCGACAATGTCATTAGCGCGACAACCGACGCATTCATTCGCGACGCGGACCTCACGGTTCGTACACGCGATGTGGACAGCCTTGTCGTGGAAACCGCGGAACGGTCGTTCTCTCTGACTGCGGACGCGGCTGGTGACATCATCGCCATTGCTGCCGGCGGTGCCGGTGCACTGGCCGACGGTGGTTCCGCGGTCTCGCTCGCAGGATCTGTTGCGCTGAATACGATCTCCGGGCATACAAAAGCGAGGATGATCGACAGCACACTGGATGTTCAGGCTCAGGATTGGTTATCCACCGAAATCGTTCCCCGACTGATCAACGGGGAAATGGTCCGTGTCGTCGGAGGCCCCAACGACGGCGAACTTTATCGATACATTGGAAAAGGTGCTACACTGCCGCTGCCTGCGGCAACCATCGTAAGCAGTGCCGATTTCGAACTCGTCACGATCGTCAATGATGCCATGGTCAGAGCGACCAATGACGCGGAAATCTTCACGATCGCGGGTGGCCTGTCGCTGGGCATTGCCAAGGGTGGTACGACGGGCGGGGCGACAGCGGTGTCTGGTGGTATCGCACTGGCGTTCAACGAAATTGATTCACCGGCCGAAGCTCTGATCGAAGACGGAAGCCTCACCTGGGAGGATCAGTCCCTTGGCGGTTTGACAGTGGAAGCATCCTCCACCGGCAAGATCGGGTCCTATACAGTTGCCGGAGCAGTGGCCGTCGCGCTATCAAAGCAGGGCTCCGGCACAGCCGTGAGCGGCGCTGGTTCCGGTTCACTTAATGAGATCCAGAGTGACACGACGGCAACGATTCTTGACAGCACGGTTGTTGCCGCGGGAACGGTCACCGTCAAGGCATTGAATGATGCCGAGATCATCGCCGTTGCTGGCGCAGTGGCCATCTCTTTTGCCACCGCCGGATCCGGCACTGCCGCCGGTGCGGGCTTTGGCGCCGCGTTTGCCGTTAACGAAATCGGTACGGGCAGTAACGACAATCTTGTGCATGCCGTCGTTGAGAATTCTGACGTCACGGCGGGTGGTGCGATTACTGTGGAAGCGGAGAACTCCGCCGGAATCTTCTCGCTGGGAATCGGTGCTGCTGCCGGCGTTGCCAACTCTACAAGCGGATCCGCAATTGGAATTGCCGGCGCTGGCTCAGTTGGCCTGAACCGAATCTACGGCAGCACACAGGCGCTGGTCACGGATGACAGTTCCCTGACGACGATCGTCGGCAGCGGCGCAGCCATCAGTATCACGGCTGAGGATGAGTCCTGGATCAATTCCACGGCAGGGGCTGCAGCCGTGGGAATCGCGTTCAGCCAGAAAACGGCCATTGCGGCGGCCCTCGGCTTCTCACTGACCCTCAATGACATTCACAATACGACCAGAGCCGCGGTCGAGGACTCCGTCATCGATTCTGATGGCACTGTCACCGTGTCAGCAGACAGTAACGCAGACATCGATTCACTGGCCTTTGGGATTGGTGTGGCTGTAGCACTCAGTGGAAATGCGACGTCTGTCTCGGTCGCTGCCACCGGTGCCATCAGCTTCAATGAAATCAACAATGTCGTTGAAGCGACCATTCACGACACTGCTGCGGCTGGCACATCGACGGTTTCCTCCCGCGGCGCACTCAGCGTGACTGCCAGCGATGAATCCACGATTGATGCGTTTGCCATTGCGGCCTCAGCCAGTATCGCCGGCAGCACTTCTTCGAACGCCATCTCTGTGTCGGTGGGGTTGGCGCTGGCCCACAACACGATCGATAAAGATGTCAATGCCAGCATCGTGAATGTATCGAGCGTGCTCACCAATGGTGGCGACATTACGGTTCGTGTCGAAGACGGAGGTGAGATTGAGGTCTTTTCCTTCGCCGCCGCAGTGGCCGTAGCGATCGGCGGCGGCGTCAGTGTGGGCGTGGCCGGCGGTGCCTCCGAATCCACGAACATCATCCTCTCCCGCAATAACGCCTGGATCAGCAACAGTAATCTCGGCAGCAGCGCCGACAAAGTCGGCAAGGTCGATATTGATACAGAAAGCACCTCTGAAATCGATGCCACCGTTGGCTCCATCGCGGTGTCGCTGGCCGTCGGCAAGACCGCTGTCGGAGTGGCGATCGGCGTCGCGGTCGCACGCAATTTCATCGGTCAGGGGATCGATGACAGCGTAGCAGGAGATTACGAAACCGGAACCGGTCTCGCCCAGGGCAGCATCCTCGCCAAAAACAAGAAGGTCAAAGTCACGGACGGCGCGCGCTCCGGAGATGTCTACAAGTACCTCGGCGATAATTTGACGCAGCCGACGGCGACTGCCAACTCGTCTCAGACAAAATCACTGACAAAGAACAGCGATTATGTCCTTGTCAAGGACGACTACGACGGCCCTGGAGGCACCATTGGTGCGATCTACAAGTACGTTGGCGAGAATCGCACGAACGTCGATCTTTCCCTGGAGGAGTATGACCCGGATCTCGGACACACGTCTGACTGGGAACGGGTCAACATTGATCTGCGGACTCAGGATTATTCGGATCGTCGCCTGTGGGAACAGGTCAACATCGCTTCGTCGCCTTCCGAAGTCCAGGCATGGATTGACAATACCAGTATTCAAGCCAGTGATGCCCTGACAGTTGACGCAGTGGCCAATCAAAACATCGAGGCGATCGTGTTTGCCGGAGCCGTGGCCATTGCCGGTGGCGGCAAAGCCGGCATTGCTGTCAGCGGTTCCGGTGTCTACACCGAAAACCGGATTCAGACACACGTCAAGTCGTACATCGACGGGGATGGGTTGGCAGGCATCACGGCCTCCAGCCTTCGATTGAACGCCGATGACACGTCCACCATCAAGGCGGATGCGGGAGCTGCTGCGCTCGCCGCCGGGCTTGGCGGCAAACTCGGCGTCGCCGTGTCGGTGGGTATTTCGCTGGCCGTCAATGAAATCGACAACGAGATTGCCGCATACATTTCCAATGCGAATCAGTTTGTCAGGACCACCAGCGGTGGCATCACCATCGATGCATCGGAACTGGCCACAATCGACGCGTTTTCGCTGGCTGCATCGCTGGCTCTCGGTCTTGGCGGTGCCGCCGGGATCGCGGTCAGCGGCGCTGGTGCCTGGGCGAGCAATACCATCACGTCTGACGTTAATGCGTACATTCTCAACAGCGAAGTGGACAGCAAGACGTATGTCGACATTGACGCTGTGAACAATGCGTCGGTCGATGCCCTGATTCTCGCGGCCTCGGTGGCTGTGGCGGGTGGCGTCAAAGCCGGTGTGGGTGCGTCCATTGGCGTTGCGATCGCGGAGAACCAGATTGGCGCGCGAGGCGACGCCGCCGAGGTGCGTGCCTGGATCAAAAACTCGACAGTGAATGCCAAGGCAGGTGCCTTGACCGTCAATGCCGAAGGGACGCAGTCAATCAACGCCCTGGTATTCGCCGGGTCAGCTGCCGTGGGACTTGGCGGGAAGGGCGGCGTTGCCCTGAGCGGCGCCGGAGTGAGTGCCACCAACCTGATTGTTCAGGACATTCATGCTTTCATTGATGATGACGACAACAACAGCACGACCACAATTACCGGCATCCATGCCAACAGCATCGAGGTCAAGGCCGATGACAGTTCGACCATTCAGGCGGACGCGGTAGCCGCGTCCCTTGCAGTGGCTCTCGGTGGTGTGGCGGGCGTCGCCTTTTCAATCGGTGTCTCTCTGGCCCATAATGAAATTCGCAATGATGTCGCTGCTTATATCGTAAATGCAGCCAATGTTGTAGCCCGTACCGGCAATATCGTGATTGACGCCGGCGTGGAAGAAGACCCCACCGCGCTTCCGAGTGACTATTCCTCTTCCGGCACTGTCGCTCTGAAAAAGGGTGACAAGGTTGCGTTCGGCGGCAATGTTTATCGCTTCCTTGGCGAAGGCGAGAAGATCCGACCCACGTATGAGTCGTCGGCCGGCAAGGTCTATCTGAAGAATGGCGATACCGTCAAGGTCATGGAAGGTGACAACGCTGGCGGAGACGAGGGCGCGATCTATCGATATACCGGTCCGAATATTAACCCTCCGGCCGACGACGAAGATGATAAGGCAGTTGACCTGACCGCCGTCAACTACGGCAACCCCGCCAACCCATGGACAAAAGTCGAAGAACACTCGGTCTTTAACTCCAATTCCGGCGAAGTGGATCTCGAAACCAGCGAAATTGTGGAGGTGATTCCCGGTCATTCCATCATTTACAGTAGTGAAGAGAATGACGTTGATCTGAAGACAAACAAGACGTTCGTCTCGACGGACGATGGCCGGGTTTACAAATATATTGGCACAGCGCGGAGCGATGTGGACTTGTCGGCCGAGGACTATTTCAATACCGCTCGCTGGCAGATTGGCAGCCCGACGAAAGATCAGTTCGGCGAGGGAGGTACGTTCTACCGCTACACAGGTGTGGACGTGGACGATCTGGACCTCACGACCGAGGACTATACGAACACGGCTCGCTGGCAGCAGATCACACGGAATCTGAGCGATGCCACGCAGGCGTATACCAGTAACGTGACTTACTGGGCGAAGACGTCGTCGATATCCGCCCTGTCTCTGGCGGTTTCCGTCGGAATCGGCATCGGCGGCAAAGCCGGCATTGCACTCAGCGGAGCCGGTGCGGAAGCCACCAATGTCATTCTGACAGATGTGAATGCCTGGATCGCAGACAGCAGCGTGACCGCCACGCTGGGCAATGTGGATATTGAAGCCACGAATACCGCCACAATCAATGCCGTGATCGTCTCCGCCTCCGCTGCGCTCGGTGCAGGTCTTGTCGGAGTCGGTGCGTCGATCGGGGTGGCGGTGGCCCGGAATTACATCGGCTGGAATACGGATTCGTCCGCCTTCCCTGAATCGTCAATCGATTTCTCCACTGGTGATTCCGGCTCGAACAAGTTCTCCAAAGCCACACCATTAAATACCAATGACCTGGTACGGATTGACGCCGGAGCGCGGGCGGGAGACGTCTACAAATACATCGGCAGTCGGATTCAGCCGAAATTCAGCAGCAGCGAGGGCACTCAGACTGTCAGTAAAGGCGATGTTGTTGAAATCTCTTCCAGCTTTACCTTTGACAGCGGGGATGACGGCACCGATCCAAACGCGAAGATCGGTGGCCTGTACAAATTTGTCGGATCGGGCGGCAGCCATAATCTGAACGCTCAGGATTACATCAACAACGGCAGCTGGGAGTATGTCGGATCGACTTACCTGGCGGAGCAGGATTACGGTGATCGCGAATCGTGGGAGCAGGTCAACCTCATCGAATCCGACGCGGAAGTTCAGTCCTTCATCGAGCGATCCAGTATCACCTCGGGCGGTGCCCTGACGCTGAATGCCTTCTCGGACAATACGATCAATGCGTTCGTGTTCTCGGGTTCGGCAGCCCTCGCAGGTGGAAAAGTGGGTGTGGGCGTCAGTGCGGCCGGTGTGGGTGCGGGCAATTTCATCGCCACCCGGGTGCATTCTTATATTGACGGTGATGGCGCGACCGGGATCGATGCCGGCAGCATTGCGCTGAAAGCCGACGACTCGTCGACCATCAACGCGGTGGCCGGAGCCGCCACACTGGCAGGGGCCGTTGGGCTGGTGGGTGTCTCACTGTCGATCGGTGTGGCGATTGCGGAAAACGTCATCACCAACAGTGTATCGGCCTATATCGATAACGCCGATACTGGTGTCATCGCACGGACCGGTGAAGTGCGTGTCGAGGCAATCGAAGACGCAAATGTCGATGCCACGACAATTGCCGCGTCCGTCTCCATCGGAATCGGAAAGGTCGGCGTGGCTCTTAGTGGGGCCGGTGCGGATGCCAGCAACCGGATTTCCAACTCCGTCACCAGCTACATCGATCACAGCAGCGTTGTGACGAAAGCGCCGCAGGATTATTTCTCGAACCAGCAACTCAATGTTCTGGCCACGGGCAAGCGAATCAAGCTTGTCGAAGGGGCCACCGGCGAGTTTGGTTATCGGGGCACGGTCGGCCAGGTTTATGAATACATCGCCGCGAATGTCGGTTCTGCGACGAGTCCGGTCGGTCTGAGCCAGCAGAGGTATCTGGAGGCCACGAAATGGAAGCTGGTCAACGTCGACAGCAAGGACATCATCGTCGATGCACAGAATCACTCCAGCATTACCTCTCTGGTCGGTGCATTCGCCGGCGCCGTGGCCGGAGGGCTTGTTGCGGTAGCCGGTTCTGTCGGCGTATCGTTGTCAGACAACATCATTGGATCGCATTCTCAGCAGACCTTTGACCCGACGACGTTCACGTTTGGGATTGTGACGTTCCGCAATGAGGCCAGATCCTGGATCAGCGACTCCGTTGTGATCTCGGCGGAAGATCTGCAGGTCACCGCCTCATCGACGGAAACGATCGATTCCGTCGCATTTGCCGGTTCGGTGGCGCTGGCAATCGGAATTGGCGTGGCCATCGCCGGAGCGGGCGTCGAAGTCACGAACGAATTTGATACGGACACGTACGCCTGGATCGACCAGTCTGATGTCATTACAGCTGGTGATCTGACCGTGCGGGCGACGTCTGACAGTGAACTTTTGAGTTCGTCGGCAATCGGCGTCGCGATTTCCGCCAGTCTGGGCAGTGTGTCTGTGGCGGCATCGCTGGTGGATACGGATATTACCAACGATGTGCAGGCTTGGATCAGCGGAGACAGCAACGACCTGATTCAGGCCGGCGGAGATCTTCTCGTTGATGCAAACGTGATTGATGCGAAGATTGCAGATGTGGGAGCCACAACAGTTGCCGTTTCCGTAGGTCTGATCGCGGCTTCCGGCGGAGGCCTGGATCTGCGGAGTACCATCGATAACAACGTGCGCAGCTCGATCAGCGGAAACCTGACGGTCACGGCAGGCGATGCACTGAGTGTCACAGCGACAGAAAACGCCTATGTCGAAGGTGACGCTGCGAATGTGACCCTGGCATTTGGACTCGGTGCGGCGATTGGTGTATCACTCGTGAAGAACGAGATTCTCAGTGATATTTCCGCGTCGATTGCCGGATCTTCGTCGGCAGCACGCACAATAGTCACGGCCGACAATTTGACAGTCCTTGCGATCTCTACCGCCAACATTGCCCAGACGGACACCGTCGGTGTCGCGGCCTCACTTGTGGCAGCAGTTGGAAACAGAGCTGATGCAGATATTCGGACGATCGTGTCCTCGTCCGTGTCCAATGCTGTCGTGACTGTCGAAGATGCCGTGGCAATCAATGCCAGTTCGAACAACACGGCCAACGCGTATGCTGGCGGCGGTACATTTGGCGCCATCGCAGCAGGTGCCATGATCTCCGACGTCGGGATTGGGCGAGGAAACGCTGTTGATGAAGTCACCGCTGCGGTTGGTGATCACACGACAATCACCTCGAATACGCTGAGTGTCAATGCCACGGGAATCGATACTCTGCGGTCCAGCACAGTATCGGCGAGTGGCGGCCTTGTCGCCATCGCCGGGGCGCAGTCGGACATCACCAGTGATAATTCGTCACTCGCGTCGATTGGTGAGGATGTGGTGATTACTGTCAGCTCGCTGACCATGAGCTCGGTGAAATCACAGGATTTCGATTCCAAAGCCGATGCCGTGGCATTTGGTTTGGCGGCTGGAAACGGTGCGGGCATCGACAACATCCTGAACACCCGGGCAAACATCAATATCGGAATGGGAAATGGCGGTTCGACGGCAATTACCGCCGACTCGATGTACATCACCGTGTTGAATAATTTCAACAAGGATGAGTATTCGGACAGCGTTAATCTGAATTCCGGATCGGCCGGACTGGTGACGATCAGTGTTTTGGACAGCGTAACGGAAATGAACTCGGATGCCGTCGTGAACGTCGGCCCCGGGACATCGATGACTGCACTGGGGAGTAATGCCAAGCCCGGTCGGATTCAGATTGCCGCATCGAACAACGGGACAGCGCTTGACAGTGTTCGAGTCGAAAGTGTGGCTGCGTTTGGCATTGGAGTCGGCCTGTCCAGTGTTCACTTTACCGGGAATGCACAGATCAACCTCGATGGCGCCTTTGTGGAAAACAAAACGGGCGACGTGTCGCTGTCGACGAGTTCCAACACGCAGGTTCGCGGGACCGCCAGTCTGCTTATCGCCGGAGTGCTTTCCGGAGTGGCTGCCGCCGATGTGGACTCCATCAACACAGTCAATAACCGGGTGACGGTGGACGATTCGACAATTAAGGCCAATGACATCAATCTGATGTCGGGCCTGACTTCCGACGGACTGGTCAACATCCTCGCCGTCTCAGGAAATGCGGAGATCTTTGCGATCTCGCTGTTCCCGAACATTACCGTTCCAATCGTCAACGCGGATCTGACCGAAACCAATCAGGTTGATGTCCTGGGAACCTCCATCCTTCAGGCGCTCCAGGACGTCAGCCTGACCGCCAACACGGGCATAGGTGAGACGCGAGCCAGGACGACCGGAACCGCCATTTCGCTGTCGCTGATCCCCTACGGCTTCCCCGTTCCTGATGGGGCCGATGATGTCACCAGCAACGTGGTTAATATTGATTCAACGGCACTGATTGAAGCCGGACTGTACAACATGGCCGTGGTCCGTGTACTGCCCGTCAAAGTCAGCGGTGTCGTGGGAGATGACCTCATTGCAGGCGGCGCCAATATTCTTGATCGGCTGAACAGCAACAGTGACGTGCCTGGTGTCGGCCGACGTTTGAGTAATGCAGAACTGGCATCGCTGACTCCAACGCTGCCAGCGGGCCTTAAGTACGAATACACATGGCTGAATGTTGACGACATTGAATTTTCAATCAATACAGGCACGATCATTCAGGTTGTGGCGGGCGCCAACCAGGGCGGGATTGTCGGGAATTACTACCAGTATCGGCCAAACACGACCGATGGAAGTGATCGCGTTGTGCTGGAACAGCAGAACTACAGCAACCCCAGCATCTGGACGAATCTTGGAACAACTCTGACAGCAGCTCAACAGCTAAAGTCGATTTACCCGAGTGACGTGACGCTGACGTTCGGAACAGCCATTGACGGGAAATTCTACGTCATTAAGCCCGTTGAGATGGTCACTCCAACCGTGACGTATCTGAATATCGGCAACCTGCTCCTCGAGCAGCGGGAAGAGATTCTCAGCTGGATCATCAGCCATTCCGGTGACACCGAAGCACTGGCCCGTTATCAAGTTCAGCTGGAAGATCTGGATGATACACTCGAAGAGCTGGGTCTGACACAGTATTACACGTCCGTCCCGGCGAGCGCCAATGTGTTCGATGTGACTGGCAGCAAACGGTACAAATTCCTCGGCACCACCAGCGAGCTGATGATCCTGACGGAAGAAAACTACGCGGACACAAGCCGCTGGAGTCTGCAGGGTGGCACGAGCGCTCAAGCGGGGGATATTCGCAGCGACGTGAAGACCGGCGAGCGGATCATCAAGCGGGACCTGGACACCCTGTTCCTGAACATTCCAAGCGTCTACGCATCTCCTGGCTCCGTCTACATTGAACGAGACGGGATGTCCCTGGTGGAGGAGACCATCGCAAAGGCGACATATCAGTCACTGGTGAATTCCGGACGCGTGATCGCGCGAGCGGGTGCTCAGATCAGCATTCACAACCAGACGCCGCTCACGACCGTGATCAATGATGTGATCATTAAGGACAACAAGAAGGTCGAGGTCATTGACGGTGTCTACACCGTCTTTGAACCTGGAAATGTCTGGCTGAATTCTTATAAGTTTACCGACAATGCCAACACAGCGCCGCCGGCGATTTCAATCACTCAGGATTCCTTCCCGGTCAGTTACTACGACCTCGGTGGAAGCACCACAAATCTGGCAGCCGTTCTGACGAATTTGGAACAGGACTTGTATCTGGTCGGCGATGTCATCAACGAAAACGGAGCGTTGACGATCGACAACCGAGAAGGCAGCATTATTGTTTCCGGTCAGTTACGGGGGGAAACAGTTTCGGTCACAGCGGCACGGGACTTCTCACTCAACACGGAAGGATGGCTGCATACAGGCAAGGATCCTCGCCAGTATCTGACCTGGGACTCACAGCGTGCCGCAGCGATCCTCGACGCCGACAAGACTCTGGAGTTTGGTACCAGTGACTCCGTCACGGGACTAACCTCTGCCATCAACAGCAGGGGCGCTCGTATTCTGGCGCAGGGCAAGATCAGCATCACGGCCCGCCTGCTGAACATCAACGGTCTGATTCAAAGCGGCGTGGACACCATCACTCTCGACATCGCATCAACGTTCAACCCTGGCCGCCGGACGGTGAACTTTACGAGCAGCGATGGGAAAAACCTTCCTGGCATCAGCTTCGGGCCGGACGAGGTCCCGGTCGATGGGTTCTTTGATTCCGCGCGCCAGGCGATTGTGGTGGAAGATATTATCCCGCAGGGCGGCGAGATTGTGCTCGCCGGGCAGGTGTTGAGTACCGGAAATGGCAAGCTGCGCGTCGCCAATGGTTATACGAGCGTGGATATCAACAACCAGTCCAATTATGACCTGATACTCAATCGAATCGACACCACGACGGACCGCAAGGGCAAGATCACGATTATTGATACGGCCACGCTGTACAAGGATGTGTACGAAGTCTCGGCCGGACGTGTCGAACGCAAGTTCTACACCGGTGCGGAGTCCTCACAACCCATCGGCAGCGATGGCGTCATTGCACCGATTCTTTACACTCTGCAGTCCACTACTGACGCTGGCCTTGTCGCAGCTGGCGTTGAGACCTGGTACAACACGCGGCCCGGTCTGCATTATGTCTGGGTCGAAGGACAACGGTCCACAAAAACGACCTATTCTGAGTATCAGCAGAAGAGTTTTAATCTGCTCGGAGACAATGCGCTCGCCGACTGGCTGGTGAAAGATGCAAATCTGGTCTCCCCGCCGGTGATCGAATATACGGACAAGAAACTGCTGCTGCAATCTGAGACGCTGGAACTGGAAGGTACCAAGGGATTGCCTGCCTATGCCGCTGGTGATGCCTACACAATCAATTATCAGCAGATCGGCGATATCAATGTCAAAGCCGTCAAGAACGTAACAAAGGTCTTTGTCGGAGGCAATGAAAGCACTGGTATTGGAGGCCAGTGGTATCTGTATGTGACAGATGATGCGAACATCTATTTGCCAGGTCAGACATACACTGAGAACCCAACGGTCTGGGCGGCCAAAACCGCGTCAGAACTCGGGATCGTTGTTAACTCAGATCCCGATATCGGCGTGCTGAATCGGGCTCTGAATCAATACCCCGACAGCTTCGACGGGTCTTCCGTCGACTACGACACGTGGACCGAGGGCGGCGGCTGGATGCGGTACAAGACCGTCTACACCAGCGTGACAAAAATCGAAGGCCTCAAGGATATATATACCCACACACTGAAGGCCAGCTCCCCCATCGCATTGGATTTCCTGCAGGGCCCGTCTGCGCCGAGAATCCGGGTCGTGACGAAGGGCAGTCTGATCCTTGAAGGCGACATGGAATCGCCCGAGCATGGCACGATAGACCTGAAGTCAGACACGGGCTCGATCAGGGGTGCGAACGCAGTCGCGATTTACGGGGCAACGCCGGAAGTTCGCGCTGGTCTGGGTGCCGAAGACGTGATCACGCTAAACATCGAGGGCAACAAGCTGCCGGAAGATGCACAGCATTCGAAGACCGACAATCTCGTGACGCTGCGCAAGGGTGAACTGGTAGAACGCTCTGACGGACTCTACCGCTTTACAGGGAATGGAAAGGTTCAGGACAGCACCGGGACCAGTGTGACCGTTGGACGCGCAGGTGTCAGCCTCAATTTGAACAACCAGAACTACTCAGACCTGCGTAATTGGCTGAAGGTCGCTGACAAGGCATTGATTGCCACCGCCGGCGGCGACATCATCCTCAATGCAATTTCACTGAGCAATGCCAGCAGCCGATTCAAGATCGGCGAAGTCAATTCCAGCAAGGGTGACGTTCTGGTCAATGCGCCTGATGGCATTTATGCCGGTTCAGCAGCATCTCAGATTACCGGTGAACTGGTCGAACTGGATGCCTTCCGGGGTTCTATCGGCAGCAGCTCGCGGCTGCTGAGTGTCAACAGCGATATCGACGGCATCGCAGCGACCGGTGGTCTGGCCGCTCGGGCCAGGTTTGACATTCACATCATTGAAAGCAACTCGGCAAACACGGCCGGCAACATGAAACTGGCTGCCGCTGTACACTGGGATGGCCGTGCCTCAGTGGATTCCACAGAGGGCGATGTGCATCTGCAGACTCGCAGCGGCTCCATTCTCGATGGCAACGTGGAATTGTTCCGCCCCGCCGATGCGGGCCGGGTGCTGACGTACAACGATTTGTCTGCTGAACAGAAGCTGGCGTATGACCTCGGCAAGTTTTCTCTGGAAGCGGCCAGCTATCCGGTGTCACCCGGACTAATGAGCGTGCTGTTCCCGCATACGGAATTCCTCGGTCGCCCGCAGAGCAGCACCGCCGTCGAAACGCCCAATATCATCGGCGAAAATGTGACTTTGATTGCCGGCGGTGACGCCGGTGGCGTGGGCCGAATGACGGGCCGAATGTCGCTGAACCTGGCGGCTGACTGGTCGCTGCTGACCACCACCGAAAAAGAAACTCTGGCCACTGCCACTGCGGAAGATGTGATCGGGGCTCACTACGAGTTATACCGATATACGGGCGGAACGGTTTCCGGAGTCAATCTGAAGATTGAAGACTTCACTGGCAGCTGGGAAAAGATTGCAGTGAACTTTGTCACCAACCTGGACCGCAACGCCAGCCAGGTAATCTCGATCCGAAAGAATCAGACCGTGCTGGTTCAGCACTCGGCTGACGATTTCGGGCTGTATCAGTTCGCTCAGGGTAGTACTTCCAGTGACACGTCCATCGACCTGTCGCTGGAAACTTTCGCGAACGCCAGCCGCTGGATTCGCGTCGTGGCGGACCATTCGACCAGCGACCTCGGGACTGCCACTCTGATCAGTGGCGAAATCGTTCAGAACAAACGCATCATCGAACGTCTGGTCATGCAGCTGTTTGATGATGTGGACATCGAGGCCTCGGAATCGCTGGCGGTAGACGCAGCCAAAGCCGTCGTTGTTGGCACGTCGGGTGACTTTCTGGTTGATCACATCAAGACCGGAGATTCCGCTCGCATCAAAGCAGCCGACGGGATTTTCGATCTTGGCACAGACAGCGAAGCCGCGATCAGCGCATTCGGTGACATCGTGCTGGGAGCCGGAACGTCAATCCAGCATTTCAATCAGACGGGTCCGCTGCGGCTGCAGTTGTCGCCAACCAGCAAATTGAGCGTGGATGTACTGGGTAACGTGCGGCTGCAGCAGGTGTCCGCAGACCTGTCGGGTACCGACTTTGATCCGGCGGTCACCGGGATCACGTCACTGGCCATCAACGATCTGATTGCGTACCGCATCAACGCGGGTGGAGTTGCTGAAATCGAAGTGCTGGAAGGCGATCTCTACCTGGGACGCGTGTCGGCAGGCTACACCGTCGATCTGCGGGCCCAGAGCGACATCCTCGACTACTTCGACGACGCCGATTCTCCGGTCATCGATATCTTCACGGGAAATGTGGCAGACCCGGCCTCGGGAAATGTCTATCTCCAGACGTCCACTGGCAACGTCGGTACAGCCGGCAATTTCATCGAAGTTGAAATTCGCAAGGGTGATCTCAATGCGCTGATTCAACAGAATTCCTGGATCCACAGCATCCGGGACCTCAATATTGGTGACTACACCTCCGTCGATGGCAATGTGACGCTGCTTGTGGATGGCCAGGCCAATGTCGGCCTGATCACAGCCCTCGGGGACGGGACGGTCGACCCGACCGACTCGCTCACGGACGGTCTCGTGACGATCACTTCGGAAACGTACATTGTCGACCGCAGAAATGACGACGTTCGAAACATCCACGCCACCGGTGCGATCCTGATCGCTGGTTCCGGCATCGGCAGCGCGGACAACCCGTTTGATACGCAGATTTCGCGGCTGGAAGCCAGCATCCCGGGCGGAGGCATCTGGCT
This sequence comes from uncultured Chitinophaga sp., assembly GCA_964517865.1. Classification (GTDB taxonomy): domain Bacteria; phylum Planctomycetota; class Planctomycetia; order Planctomycetales; family Planctomycetaceae; genus SXXK01. The sequence continues at coordinate 1,989 of CAZFDW010000004.1, read as the reverse complement.
GAAGAACGTCGGCGAACTTCAGATCGGAAACATCAGTTCTACGGTCGGTATTCAGGCCCTGAATACCGTGGATATTTCGGTCGATAGCTCAATCATTGTCGATGAAGCGATCGACAGTGCCGGCGGGCCGGTGCTGCTGGATGCGTCCGCAGACGTTCTGGTCAATTCGTCGATCACCAGCGGTGGCGGAGCCGTCACGCTTCTGGCGGACCGTGATATCCGGTTCACCGCGATTGGCCTGATCGACACGGAATCCGGCAATTCCACCGTCACCCTGACGGCCGATGCAGACGTCGCCGGCGGCGGTGGAATCACAATGGCGGATGGATCCTATGTGGATGCGACACACGGCTTCATCGACGTCAATGCCACCGGCAACATTCTCCTCAGTCACCTGCGGACGACGATGCAGGTTGACGTGGATTCCACCTCAGGCAGCATTCTTGACAATGGCGACAGTCAGCTCGAGGTTCAGGCAGCCACAGCCCAGCTTTCGGCCGCCGGGAACATCGGTACGAATGCCAACGCTCTGGAAATCGACGTTCAGTTCCTGGAAGCGTACAGCAGCACGGGCGGCATCTTCATTGACGATCTGAATGGCCTGATCATTGGTCAAATCGGTTTGTTCGGAGCACCGGCCCTGAATACATTGCTGACCGGATTGCGGGCAGCCCAGACAATTCGCGTGACGACGACTGGATTTATGCGGGTCCGTGAGGACGTGCTATCCACTCAGGCGGACGTCACGCTGCATGCAATCGATTCTCCACTCATGACGCTGCTCCCACAGCCCAATGGCAGTGTGTTCGTCACAGCACTTGATGGATCCAACGCTGACGAAGACCTGACGGTCGAGTTTAGCGCTGATGTCAGCGGAGCAATTCGTGTGACACTGCTGGCCGGCGATGACATGTTGATCGCGGCGGGCTCCCTGATCACAACAGATGCCGACGGCGTCACTCTTGTGACAGATGAAGTGATCCTGCGAGTTGACCATACGGATGCCGACGACAATGCCGGTATCGACTCTAATGGGATCCCGCGCAATACGGGTGCGCGATTTGATCTGCTGGGATCCGTCGCCACAACCAGCCTGCTGATCACGGGCAACCGTGACGACGATACATTCTACCTGCAACCACAGTCGCTGAGTGGACATACGCGGGTTCTGGGTGACATCACCGGTGCTTCAGGTGGTACGGACTGGTTTATTCTCGATCACCTGCCCACCATCAGCACCAGTCATGATCGGCCGAACCATCTGTTGACGAATGGATCAGATGCCGCCGTCCGGGATACTATTGACCTGGATGGTCGTGGCGGCACTGACCATTACGTCGTCAATGTGACCGGTGGTCAGACATCTTATCTGGTCAACGTGGTGGACACGGGCGCGCCCGATGACGGGGCTGACACGCTCCGTGTTCATTCGCTGAATACCGTCGGAACCGGTCCATTTGACTGGGACCATGCGCAGCAGAACGCGACTGATCCGGGACGCAGCGATGTGTTCCTGCTGCGGAAGAACTTCGTGGCGCTGCTGACTCAGACCGGCACGGATTCCGACAACCGACCGACGTTTGCGGGTGCGGTCGAACGCATCAACTACAACGGTACCATCAACGGCCGTCTGCTCGTCAGCAGCGGCGACGGTGATGATCAGTTCTACGTTGACGATAACAGCTCGATAACAACTCTGGACGGTGGCAAAGGCAAGGACCTGTTTCAGGTCGGCCAGGTATTTGGCAGCAATCCGAACGGCTACGACTATCCATCAGGTGATCGTCCCGATGACATCCGTGTTGTCGCCAATGACACTCAGAATATTGACCTGACCTCTGACAACGACGAAATCAACCTGCTGCGAATCACACGCGGCTGGCTGAGTCCGGGCATCAGCCAGGCGCTGACGGCCTTTGGTGGGGAAGGCGCTGACACATTCAATGTCTACAGCAACAAGGCTGTGCTGCGGATGGAGGGTGAATCGGG
>CAZFDW010000003.1:0-52181 GCA_964517865.1 uncultured Chitinophaga sp. | reverse complement strand
TTTCGATACGCTTCACGTTCGTTCCTCGCATCCTCCACTTCCTGATTCACAACCGTGACATCACACTATGATCAAATCCGCCGTCACTGTCAGCATCGTCGAACAGGCTCGCAAGGGGCCGTTCGTGTTTCATGACGATGTCGCCGATGCCTGCCGTATCGCGTCAGAACTTGGCTTCGATGCCATTGAACTTTTTGCGTCGTCAGCTGATGCGATTCGAAGTCTGCCTCTGGCTGACTTGTTGAAGCGGCATAACCTACAACTCGCAGCCGTGGGCACAGGCGCTGGAATGGTGGTTCATAAACTGCAACTGTGCGATGCGGATTCTGCCCGGCGTCAAAAGGCCGAATACTTCATTCGTGATATCATGAGTGCCGGTGCTGAATTTGCCGCACCAGCCATCATTGGTTCGATGCAGGGAAAATGGGACGATGTTGTCGATCAGCCGACCGCACAGGGATATCTGCGAGATGCTCTGCAGCGTCTGGGCGATCACGCCGAATCGCTCGGCACGACGTTGATCTATGAACCACTCAATCGTTATGAAACCAACATGGCCAACACTTTGCAGCAAGGTGCTGAACTCTTGAAACCACTAGCCACAAAGTCTGTCAAACTGCTGGCTGACCTGTTTCACATGAACATCGAAGAAGTATCAGTCGCCGATGCGTTGCAAAGCGCTGGGGCACATATTGGTCATGTTCATTTCGTGGATTCCAACCGGCAGGCTGCTGGCCGAGGCCACATGGACTTCGTGCCGATTGCCTCTGCGCTCGCATCAATCGGCTACGATGGTTACGCTTCCGCCGAAGCATTTCCGATTCCCGATTCAATGACGACGGCTCGGCAGACAATTGAAACCTTCCGGCACTGCTTCCGGTTGTAGATTCCGTAGCTTGACTCTCCGAGTCGAGTATTTGTGTTCCTCGTTTGGACTCTTTCTTTATGCTCCGTTCTGAACTCATTCACCCAAAGATTTCCGAGGTTCTGGCGCGAGCGGGACACAGTTCCAAAGTGCTCATTGCGGACGGCAACTATCCCGCAGCGTCCGCGATCGGACCCAGGGCAGAACTCGTCAGTCTGAATCTGGCACCGGGGCTGGTATCTGTGTCGCAGGTGCTGAAAGTACTGTTGGCTGCCATCCCGGTCGAAGCCGTCAACACGATGGGCATGCCGGAAGATGATCCATATCGCCTGCCGCATGATCCGCCGGTCTGGAATGAGTATCGCAGTATTCTGTCGAATGCCGGAATGGCGATCGAATTGCAGCCGATCTCCCGCTGGGAGTTTTATGACGCCGTTGATTCACGCGATCATGTGCTTACGATTCAGACCGGAGATCAGTCGCTGTGGGCGAATCTGTTGCTGACCGTCGGAGTTCGCAAAGCGGGTACATGACATGATCATCGGGATCGGCACCGACATCGTTGAAATCGGACGTATACGGAAGATGATTGAACGTCACGGCGATCATTTTCTGAATCGGTGTTTCACGCTGAATGAAATTGAATACGCCAACCGACATCGTGACTCAGCCGTCCGCTTTTCCGGTCGCTGGGCGGCCAAGGAAGCCGTTGTCAAAGTCCTTGGGACCGGCTTTGTGCAGGGGATCACGTTTCACGATATTGAAGTGGTTTCACTGCATACGGGTCAGCCAACGGTGCGGTTATCCGGTGAGGCACTGCAGATCAGCCAGCAGTTGAAGATTTTTGAAATCAAGCTCACAATCTCACATGCTCGCGAATATGCGACGGCGACAGCGATCGGGGTTTCCGGGTAACATTCAGGACAGGTCGGATTCGTCCGGAAACAAGCGACCGTCATTTGGAGTGCGGCGACTTGTCACCGCTTTGCCTTTCCAACACACGATTTTTTTCAATCGACGTGGGAAAACAGCGAATATTCCATTTCAATTTCAGGTGAAGTCGGCAGAACACACGAGAGTCTGTCGCAGAGCCAAATACCCTGAAAAAGAAAGCGGTGACGAGTCACCGCACTCCAAAGGTCGCTTGTCCAGGGATTAGTCGCAGACGACATATCTCGCGCTGATGGCTTGAAACGATCGCGTTTGGAAACTACATCTCCTTTCGTAAAGAAGTCAGCCGCATTTGGACCGCCTGTATGACCGATTCGTTTGATCCATATTCCTCCCCACCGCAGTACGGCCAGCAGCCGTACGGACAAATGAGTCCGGGACCGAGGCCGGATATTCCGAATCACCTCGTCAAGGCGATTCTGGCCACCTGTTTTTGTTGTCTGCCATTAGGGATTGTGGCCATCGTATTCGCGGCTCAAGTCAACGGAAAGCTGGACATCGGCGATTACCCGGGAGCAACCGCCGCGTCGGAACAGGCGAACATGTACGGCAACATCAGCATCGGACTCGGCATTTTGCCAGTCATCGGCATGCTGGTGATTGTAGTAATCGTGCTTATCATGGGAGGCATGCAATAACACAAACCAAACTGGATGAATTTCCGTAGTGGTACGAATTGGATTCATCCAGAAACCATTTCAACCGTTCAGGTGAAACGAACACGCAGATTCCCTTCAAAATTAGTCACCGATTTCTCAGTCCGCACGAATTCTCGAAAGGTGCATTTCATGTCAGGTCAAACGCCATTCAATCCGTATTCAGAACCTGCTCCAGGACAAATGGGCCAGGGAGGTCCACGGCCCAATATTCCGAACCATCTCGTGAAAGCTATTATTTCGACAGTCTGTTGCGGCTGCCTTCCCGTCGGAATCGTAGCCATTGTTTTTGCGGCTCAGGTGAACGGCAAACTGGATGCAGGAGACTATGCGGGTGCCCAAAAGACTTCTGACCAGGCAAGCCTGTGGGGGAACATAGCGATTGGCTTGGGTGTTCTCGTCTGGATCATCAGCATTGGGCTTCAGTTTCTTGCCGTAGTTGCTGCCCAGAACCAGGGACAGGGATTCTGATGTACGCACCGTGTGCGCGCTCGATGCGAACACCACGACTCCTGCGACGATGCGGATTCTTCTTCGCCGTCGCAGGAATCGTTTGCCTTGGGTACGTGCTGTTTCGAAAGAACCCGTCAGGAGAATGGCAGGCGTTTTTTCCCAAGTGCATGTTCTTTTGGGCGACTGGTCTGCACTGCCCGGGCTGTGGCTGCCAGCGCGCGATCCATCATCTGTTCAACGGACGAATCCTGCTCGCCCTGCAATACAATGCGATGGTCATCATCGCCCTGCCCTGGTTGATATGGGAAGCCGCTCGCGCGTCACTGCTGTTTCTTGAACTTCCAATGCCGCGATTTATGGCAATTCGCTGGCGGCTGAGCGGCAAACATGCAATGTCGATCGCGATCGCGGTGATGGCCTTCTGGATTCTGCGAAATATCCCCTGCCGTCCGTTTGAATGGCTGGCACCTACTCCTGCCGCAGCAGCGAAAAGCCGCGGATGACGTAAATCAATCCGCTCCAGACTGTCACGCCGACGGCAATCCAAAGCAGCACATCGCGAACGCCTGGCAGCCACGGCCAGTCCAGCCTTTCAGAGAGTGACAACAGACTGACAGTGACGGCCACGCATTGCAGTGTCATTTTGAGTTTCCCCGCCATGCTGGCAGAGAAGTCTTTGCCCTCCTTTTCGAGGATGCCACGCAGACTGGAAACGAACATCTCGCGACCGATGATGATGATCACCATCCAGGCATTCACGCCGGAATCAGCCGCTCCCTGTTTTTCGAGCAGAAATACAAACGACCCGCACACGATCACTTTATCCACAAACGGGTCCAGAATTCTGCCCAGGACTGTGATTTGTTTGTAGCGTCGGGCCAGATAGCCATCAAGCGCGTCGGTGGAGGCGGCGAAGACAAACAACGCAGCGGCGGAGATCCACCAGCCGCCAGCTGAGATCATCGAGAACAGCACCAGCGAAAGCAGCAGCCGTGTCCCTGTGACCAGATTGGGCATGTTCAGCGACTCACGACCCAGCACGGCCTTGCGTTTTACTGCGACTGCAGGTGTCTGAGTTGAAATATCTGCGTTTGACATTCTATTCGTCGGTCTCTTCGGCCACGACATCGGCAACCATGCCGACCAGATCATAATCCTGTCGCTCCATGATTTCGACCGGCACCATATCGCCCGGCTGCAGATCGACGCCACGGACAATCACGTTCGCGTCAATCTCCGGAGCATCCGCATACGATCGGCCCACATAAACTCCGTCGCCAATCTCTTCATCGATCAGCACATCCAATTCATAGCCGACCATTTTGTCTGCATGCTCAAAGGCAATATCCTGCTGCAGCGCCATCAGTTCGTCGCGGCGGGCTTCCTTTACGTCTTCCGGAAGGTGCCCTTCCAGTTTCACAGCCGGCGTACCTGGTTCCAGCGAATAGGTGAAGACGCCCATGCGTTCGAACCGAATTTCCTCGACGAATTGTCGCAGTTCTTCAAACTGCTGATCTGTTTCGCCGGGAAATCCCGTAATGAATGTGGTCCGCAAAACTACGTTCGGAATTCGCTCTCGCAGTTTGCCGACAAGCTCCCGCGTTTGATCGGAATTCACGCGACGTTGCATACGTTTCAGCACAGCAGAATTAATGTGCTGGAGTGGCATATCGAGATATGGAAGGATGTTGCCTGAATCCGCAATGACGTCGATCAGTTCGTCTGAGAAGTTGATCGGGTAAAGGTACATCAGCCGAAGCCAGTCAATGCCATCGACTTTCTGAAGCTGCCGCAAAAGTTCCGCCAGACGCACTTCGCCGTAAAGGTCCATGCCGTAGTACGTTGTGTCCTGGGCCACAATGATCAACTCACGCACGCCGTCATCGACCAGTTCCCGCGCTTCATCAAGCACCATCTCAATTGGTTTGGTCACGTGCTTACCACGCATCGACGGAATCGAGCAGAACGTGCAGGTTCGATCACAGCCTTCTGAAATTTTCAGATACGCATAATGCGCCGGTGTGATCCGCAGTCGCGACTGATCGTTCATCGCCTTGATCGGAGCGGGTCGAAAAAGCTCCCGTTGCTCCCGGTTTCCGCCAACAAGCCGATCGGCGACTTTGGTGATTTCATCACGCCCAAAAACACCTACGACGTGATCGATCTCCGGCATTTCCTTCAGCAGACCGCCGTCTGCCTCCAGTCGCTGAGGCAGGCAGCCGGCGACGATGACACCTTTCGTCCTGCCTTCCTTTTTAAGGTCCAGCATCTCCTGAATGACAGATCGCGATTCCTGGCGGGAACTTTCAATGAAGCCACACGTGTTGACGATCACAAAGTCCGCGCCATCGGGGTCGGAGACCAGCGAATAGCCGTCCAGCGACAGTGATCCCAGCATCTTTTCACTATCGACAAGATTTTTCGGGCACCCGAGACTTACAAAGGCATATGTGCCTTTGGAATGGCCCGGTTCACCGGAAGTGCCTTGAGGCAATGGACGTGATTCGGGCAGGTCAATAATCGGGAGTGATGACATGGAGCGAGTACTTTTGAGCGAGAGTTGGTCGAAGTACAGGCTTTGTGCCGGACTCCAACGATTTGACGCCGACAGTTTACCCTCAAAGCACAAAAGGGCCACAATCGGAATTCAGGATTCCCTCGGTTGACGCGATTTCGGTAGATTGACTCTCCGAGTCGAGTGAGATTGCTGTCCCGCAGGCGAGAACCATTACAAGACGGCTGGATCGATGTAGCTTGACTCTCCGAGTCGAGTGAGATTGCTGTCCCCTGGACCTTCATGACCGGGTCTTCGCCCCAAAATGCCCCCATGCCCGGAGTTTCCTGAGGCAAAGCAAATCTCGATTCGATACCGTTTTTGGCCATCGGACGGACATGAATGTCCATCCTGCGGAAGGTCGGCCCGCATTACTTCGCCTGTTTCGCCAGTTCCTTTGCCGATTCGATCAGCCGATTCTGGCGGGTCGCCAGATCGTGCAGTTGCTTGTGCAGCGCAGGAAGGTCATCCGTCGTCGATGACTGCAGCAGCCCATCGACCTGTTTTGTCCGACGATTCACCTGCAATTGCAGTGATCGAAGTACGCGAATCTCGGCCATCAATTCCACCAGACCGGGCTTCTCCTCACTCGGATCGCGTTGTTGCGGTTGCTGCTTTTGCTGATCCTTCATCTCCTGCATTTCTTTTTGAGTCGTTTCAATCAGTTGCTTCAGGGATTCCAGAATGTCCTTTTGAACCGACTGCGTAAGTTCTCCGACTTTATATTCCTGCATCCATTCACTCACGGAATTCATGTCCGCTTCGATGTCTTCCACCGCAATGACGATGGCGACCGATGTCCCCTCCTCCCGCAACAGATTGACGGTTTGAGCGCATTCCTGCGTCAATTCGGACTGTTGCTGAGACAGCTCGCGACAACGACCGTAGTTCAGATCCAGCCAGTCTTTCTGTGGCGTCGCAGCGACACCGACCGTGCCTTCATGGATTGCCGTTTCTGCCTGCAGCATGCGCTGGAATCTTGCCTCCAGCGACGCCAGCATCATTTCCTTTTCTTCTTCACGCAACTGACGCAGCATCGCCTCCAGCTTTTCCGCCGCTGCATGCAGTTCTTCGATCGCGTTGTCCTCATTCTTCAGAGCTTCTTCTCGATTCTGCTCCTTCAATTCCTTAATCGCGCGTTCCATTTCTTCACGGGCTTTTTCCAGTTGCTCACGACCGGGTGTCTGCTTGTTTTTGTCAGACTTCTGCTGGCCGGACTTTTTGCCGCTGGATTTCTGATCGCCGGGTTTTCCTTCACTTTCAGACTTCTGGTCCGAAGGTGACGGCTTTCCCTTTTCAGGCGATCCCTTCGATGGCTCGTCGGACTGCTTTGGGTCGCCTTTTCCCGATTCATTGTCTTTGGGATCCCCTTCCTTCGGATCCTGAACGCCGCCTTTTGGCTCGCTCTCTTTTGGCTCGCCGTCTTTGGAACTCTTGTCTTTGTCGTCTCCGTCTTTACCTTGACTGTCCTTGCCGTCCGTTGAATCCTGATCATCATGCTCACGCATGGACTCGAGCAATTTGTCGGTTTCGCTGATGGCTTTCTGCTGGCCCGGAGCGGCACTGGATGGTGCGGGGGCATTCTGAGTCGCCGCGCGGGCGGAACGCTGTTCGGCCAGTACACCGCGTACGTCCTTTAGCAGTCCGTTCAGACGATCACGTTCACGTTCTACGGCACTGCGCCGATCTTCACTCTGCAGCAGCTTCAGCAACGCCTGCAGGCTTTCAATCACGTCGGCCTGCTTCTCGGATGCGTTCCCGATTTCGCCGGATTCAATCAACGTGACCACACTTTCAATTTCTTCCTTGATGCGACCTTCCCGTCCCTTGCCGATCGCCCGACGTAATAAATCTGCTCGTTCAGGATCCTGACGACCCAGAATGTCGGCCATCTGAGTCAGCATGCGTTCGAATCGAGCATATCGTCCGCTCACAGCCAGTTGATCATCTCGCAGCGAATCCGGGCTGACGCCACCGCCAGTAACTGTCGGCGGCGACCCAGGTGCCACCGCGTCCGGGCGCGCGTCCTGCGCCGTATTCGTCCGAAGCAGAAAAAACATCGCGACGAGCGTCAAACCTAATCCGAACGGTCGCATCATTTCGGCATTTCCAGTGGGGTAGGCTGATAGCCTGCCGTGCCTTCAGAAAAAATCAACATTTTGAATTCATCGGGCCGGCTGAAAGCCTGCCCCACAACAACCGACGCTGACCAGCAATCAAATCCCTTTCAGTTTCTCCAGCAGTTCGCGTTTCTGAAGATCCTTCATATTCTGCATCAGCTCTTCAAGTTTATCCTCAATGGCCTTGCCCTCCCTCAGCAATTCGTGGAATTCGGCCATATCCCGGACGTTCTCCAGAATCCGCTCTAACGACATAATCACGTCGGAAACCTTTTCAGCAGAGCGATTTACAAGCGATTCGGTTGGTTGCGACTCCATTGCCGCGACTCGAAATGCACTTAGCGCCCGATCTGCAGTTGGCATCATTTCGCCCGATACGTTCTGCAGCGGGCGGACGATCAAGGCGCGCATATCCTCTGCCTGCTGTTGCGGAGGAATGGCATTGTTTTCCAATTGCTGCACAATTTCCTCAAAGCCCTCCACGATGGAATTGAGTTCATTCGTCTGCCGCCGGAGGTTGTTTCCGCTCCGCGTTGCCGAAGTGTTCAGGCTGGCGCGATCTTCCGGACCTGCCGACGTGCCTGCCGCATCCACACGCCGAGCGACATCAGAGTGAAACTGCAGGTCGTTCCGCACTTCCGCAAGCTGTGCGACGACTTCTTCGAACCGATTTCGCAGGGCAATTTCGCGAGTATAAAGCAGCGACAGGAGTTCTTCGTTGCTCACAATGCGAAATAGCAGCGGCTCACTTCGCGTCACAGCAGGAGTCGGCATGCGATTGTCATCCGAAGCAACGACCGCCAAAGCCAATGTCTGCCCTTCTGATAACTCCAACGGCTGAAGGTCAAAGATTTCGAACGGTTCGTCTTCGCTTCGCCCCAGATCAAAATCGGTCGCATTTGCTGCGGGTACCTGGCGAAACGGTCGCGGTCGCCATGTGGACTCATCATCTACCAGAAATTCAAATCCTGCAGACCGCAGTCCATAATCATCGCGGATACGACCTGCCACAGGAATGCGGGCCAGTCGCGTGACCGCGTTACCAACGCCTTTCATCTGAGCGACAACGATCGGAGGAGCGTCCGGGATTCCCTGCACGCGCAAAGTTTCGGGACTGGCCGACATGACATCGTCATCGTCGTGCAGAAAAAATCTTAAGTTCGCGCTGGATGGGAACTGCAGGATTGAATTGTCTGTGGCTGCAGTCGATGTCACCGGCGGTTCTGCAGCATCGCCATCGGTCGTTGTCATCGCGGGCAGAACAATCATCATGCGAGCCGTAATTGTGAGTCCGTCACCAGAAAGCAAAGGTCCACTGCCTGAATTCACCGGCGACTGTTCGTCCCGCAACATCAATCGGGACGAGTCACGATCTCCGGACAATTCAAACTGATCTGATAAAATTCTCACTGCCTGCAGCGGCTTGCTGCTCATCGCCACCAGTTCAAACGACGTTCCGATCGGCAACTGCACTTCGCTGCCGGTGATGGTCAGCGTTCGTTCGCGGAGCTGATTCCAGCCTGTATATTCAGGATACGTACACCGCAACTGCACAGAATCAATTCCCGGCGGATTCACGACGTCAACGCGGTAGGGAACTCGCGTGCGGTAGTCGCCAGCGAGCAATTCAATGTCGATGGGTTCCTGCAGCCGCGTCACCACAAATCGAAACGTGCGCGCGGATGATGCGGACACGTAGGTGCGACTCCGTGATCCGTCGAGACGAATCACATCGACTCGCACACGATCCGGAACAACCCACAATTGCCCCGACTGCGGTTCATCATCCGGAACGGTCATTTCCAGTTCCAGATCCGCCCCGCGCGGATGTCGATAGGTCAACCGTTCATCGATGGCCTGAAACGCAATCCGCCGATCGCCTGGTTGAGACATCGCGTGCAGCACAAGATCGGTCGTCCGCTGGTGATAGATTTTGTCGCACCGCACGAACGCACTCCACCAACGTGTCAGGCTCTGTGGACTCACGATGCCAACACACGCCACTGACAACATCAAGCCACCGGACATCAGTCCGAGTCGTTTCAGACAGGAAGTGTCGAATACATCCTCGGCTGCCACACTGCCGGCAAGCGCGTCAGCTTCCCGCGCTGCCCGTTCGAGCAAAGGCCTGACCAGCGGTCCTTCGTCGGGAATTCTATGCGACGATTCGACGGACGTAATCAGCCGATCCTGAAACTGCGGAAATCGTCGTTCGACAAGCAGCGCGATGTCTGAATCGTGAAGACGTCTGACCAACGGGAAAATGACACGCATCGCCAGCAACAGCAATCCGCATGGCAATAACACCGCCAGCAGAATCGCGCGAAGTCCGACGGGAAGTTCCAGCTTCTGCAACTGAAACCAACCGGCGTCCAGAGTCGTCGTCGTCCAGAAGACAACCGCCGCACAGCAGACAAGAAACAACAACCCCGAAACCATCGCATCCCGCCGCATCCGCATCCGCACACGACGCACCAATCCGCGAACGGAAGCCGGTAAGGCAATGCAGGTAGCAGGATGCGGTAACGGCATATGAAAATGCAGCTGGAGAATCGGATATTTTGTTGATGCGGAGAGTCAGACAGGACGTTTCTTTCGCGATGCAGTGTAGCAACCGCCCTGCCCGTCACAAACAGATGCATCGATTCGGAACCCGCGCCGCTTGTAGGCGGGATTTGACACAGATAGAATCGCGGCAACCCGCTGGTCTCACCCCCCGTAATCCGGCAAAAAACAATACCACTTGTAGACAAAGGTTCTCGTGATGATTCAACGACATCCGCAATTCTCCTGGCTTGCCGGACTCAGCTTCTTGTTTCTTCTGGGATGTACAGAGAGCAGTGATTCGGCTGGTTCTGCCAGCAAGAGCACTGGAGCAAGGCCCGAGGCAAGCACCGGGGCAGCCTCGACGTCGTCCGGAATGCGGAGGATTATTTTGCTGAACAACACCGATTCACCATTCTGGGACGCTGCCCGTGCGGGGATTGACAAGGCTGCTGAAGACCTGAAGCTGAAAGAAGCCGGATTCACGGCCAGCATGGACACGAACAACGGAACGGACGAAGGCCAGATCGAAAAACTGCGTCAGTATGGAACGCAGGATGATATTGCTGCGGTGATTATCTCACCGACTTCCGCAACGAATCCAGCGGTCGTAGATGAGCTTCAGAAGCTGAAAGACAAAGGCTTAATCATCGGAACCTTTGACAGCGATTTTGACGAAAAGTTTCAAGGCGTGCGTGAGTTTTATGTCGGCACGGACAACATCAAGGGCGGCAAGGTTCTGGGAACTGCTGCAAAAAATCTGCGACCTGAGGGCGGGGAGTACGTGCAGTTCGTCGGCCTGGACAGCCAGCAGAATGCGTATCAGCGGATGGACGGCTTCACAAGTGCTGTCGGTGACAAATTCGTGCAGAAGGCGCGTCGCACGGACGACGTTGACCGCAGTCGCGCGCGAGACAACGTGCGGGATTCAATCGACCAGAACCCGAATCTCAATGTCCTTGTCGGCATCTGGTCGTACAACGCGCCGGCCATCGTGGACATCGTCAAGGAAAAAAATGTCCGCGAAAAATTTACAATCGTGACGTTCGACGCTGAACAACTGGCGATCGAACAAATGGGGGCGGGAATGATCGATGCGATGGTGGTGCAGAATCCATTCGGTATGGGTTACGACTCCGTGAAGTATGTCTTTGCAAAACTTCAAGGTGACACAGCCACGATGGCTGAGCTGTTTCCGAACATGAAGGACCCAGGCGGCAATATCCGTGATACGGGATTGAAAGTCGTCGTACCGGATTCCGGATCGCCACTGACTCCCGAGATGTTCGAGGAATTCGGGGCTGGCGTAAAATTTCTGACGCTCAAGGAATTCCGGGGTTGGCTGGCCGAGTATAAGCTGACGAGTTCGTGAGTGAACCTAAGGCGAGCGGTTGGGCGTCAGCCCTCCGTGGCGCAATGCGTGATCCACGGAGGGCTGACGCCCAGCCGCTCGCCGAGGCCGGTTTTTCCCGATGGCACCTCACAAAAATTGAAAATCGCTGAATGAATTCCCGTCTTCCATCATTCCTTCGCAAACTCTGGTCGTCAGTTGAATTCAAGCTGATTCTGGCCTGGCTGGCTGTGGTCGTCGCCACAACGGTGCTCGACCCTGGCCACACCTATTGGAAGAATCCCGGCAGCTCTGCCGAACTCATCATTCGCAACACTGTCCTGCTGGGTTTTTTCGCGCTCGGCAGCGCGGTGATCATTATTTCCGGCGGCATCGATTTGTCGAGCGGTTCGGTGATTGCGATGAGTGCCACGGTCTTCGGCAGTCTGCTGATCGTGCTCGACCCGGAAGGATTTCGCGAGGGTCATCTGGCAACATCGGCAGTGATCATGTCCACGTTCGGAACTCTGCTGGCCGGCGCGATGGTGGGGACATTACATGCATGGCTGATCACATGTGTCGGGCTGCCTCCGTTTATCGCGACCCTGGCAACACTCGTCGGACTGCGCAGCTTCAGTCGTGGATTGACGCAGGCGGTGACAAACAATAAATCGCAGATCGACTTTCCTGACCTTGCACTGCGCGACGCACTCAAGGATGTGACAAGCGTGTCGGTGGTGTTCATCGTGCTGGCATTCGCAGTGTGGTTTTTAATGAGTCGTACGGTGATCGGTCGGCATCTGCATGCGATGGGTGGTAATGAGCAGGCTTCGAAGCTGAGCGGCATTCAAACAGATCGACTGAAATGGCTGGCGTATGTTCTGGGTTCCGTCGTCGCCTCCATGGTCGGCATCGTTTATTTCGCCGATACCGGCTCAGCCAAGCCGGACATTCTGGCGCGAGGCTATGAACTGAATGCGATCGCTGCCTCTGTGATCGGCGGTTGTTCGCTGCAGGGTGGTATCGGAACAATTTTCGGTACGGTTCTTGGCTGTCTTTTCCTGCGCACCGTGATTGACTCTGTAAACAAAATTGTGGGCACGGGTGCGGATGTTTACGAAGGCATGATCGTAGGCATCGTGGTGGTGATGGCCGTAACGTTCAGCCAGCGCGGTGTCAGTTCGTTGCGGCGTCCATTCTTCGGAACGCTGATTGGCTGGGCGGCGATTCCGGTCCTGAGTTTACTCGCAGGCCTGTCTTTCATGCTCTTCTTCCGGGACAAACCGTGGTTCGGTTCCTGGCATGCCGTTGTGTTTGGCATCATCGTTGCTGGAATCCTGTCTGTTCGCGGTGTTGTTGAGGTGATGCAGAAACGTGCGTAGGGTGCGTGAAGCGGAGCGAAACGCACCATTTTGGAAAGCGTAAGAAACTGGTGTGTCCCGCTGACGCTGCACACACCCTACCTGAATCACTCAACCAACAACGTGTTGGCGCAAATCCGCTCATAAAAGCAAAATGCCATGGGACCCATCATCTCTATCCGCAGCGTGGGCAAACGGTTCGGCGCTGTGCGTGCCCTGGATAACGTCAGCTTCGACGTCACACCCGGTGAACTTCACGCCGTGATGGGAGAAAACGGAGCGGGCAAGAGTACGCTCATGAAAATCCTGTCCGGTGTCATCAGTGACTTTGAAGGTGAATTGCGTCTGCGGAGCACACCCGTTCAGTTTTCCAGCACGCGCGACGCGGAGAATGCCGGGGTCAGCATTATTCACCAGGAGCTGAATCTGGTCGAACAATTGTCGGTCGCCGCCAACATCTTTCTCGGACGCGAATCTCGATCATGGTTCGGCATTCTGAATCAGCGGGAAATGGATGACCGCGCAGCTGCTCTGCTGTCCGAGCTGGACACAAACATTTCCCCGCGTGCCCCGGTGAGTACTCTCCGCGTCGGAGATCAGCAGCTGGTCGAAATCGCGAAAGCGCTCTCGTTGCAGTCGGACATTCTGATCATGGACGAACCGACCAGCGCGCTGACGGAATCTGAAGTCGCCAGGTTGTATCGAGTGATCGACAAGCTGCGGACACGCGGAGTGACAATTCTGTATATCTCACACAAAATGAATGAAGTGTTCCGACTGGCAGATCGAATCACTGTTCTCCGCGATGGACAATTTGTCCAGACTGTGAACCGCGCCGACACCACGCCTCGCGCGATTGCGCACTTAATGGTCGGAAGAGATCTGGAGCCGCGGAATAAGCATACGACCGAACGGGACGCCTCCGTTGTGCTGGAAACTCGACAACTTTCGCTGCCCTGGCCGGGGCATTCTCGCGGCTGGCGACTCAAGGATGTCAGTCTGAAACTGCACCGAGGCGAAATCCTGGGCATCGCGGGTCTGATGGGCGCGGGGCGTACCGAATTGCTGGAGTGCTTATTTGGTGCGAGCGATTTGCCGCCGCAGGGTGAAATCCTGATTGAAGGCAATTTATGTCGCTATCGTCATCCGTCACAGGCCATGCACGCCGGAATCGCCATGGTGACAGAAGATCGGAAACGACTTGGCCTGTTCGCCCACCTGACCGTTCGCGAAAACATCACGGTGTGTGCGTTAAGCGATGTGGCGTCTGCCGGAGTCATTTCGCGCGGGCGAGAAACTGCTGCCGCATTAAGTCAGATTCAGGCAATGTCCATCAGGACTGATGGGCCTGACGCAATGATTACAACTTTGAGCGGCGGGAATCAGCAGAAGTGCATCATCGGTCGCTGCATGTTGACGAACCCGAAGGTTCTGTTGCTCGACGACCCGACACGCGGCGTTGATATCGGCGCGAAAGCGGAACTTTATCTGTTGATGGAACAACTCGCATCGGATGGGATGGCGATTATTGTCACTTCGAGCGAACTGCCTGAGTTGCTGACTGTCAGCGACCGAATTCTGGTGCTCAGCGAGGGCGTGTTGACCGGCGAATTCAGCCGCGCAGAAGCCACGGAACAATGCATCATGGAAGCCGCGACGAAGGCGCAGGCTTGAGCCGATTTAAATTCTTCGTTTAGTAGTACTATTCTCGACGCACGGTGAATTGACTTTGGCGAGCGGTTGGGCGTCAGCCCTCCGTGGATTACAGCTGCGTCTGACACGGAGGGCTGACGCCCAGCCGCTCGCCTGAACCTCTCTCTACAAGAACGTCCAAGCGCCACGATCTATCAATTCCCAACGAATTTTTCAGATTGGCTGTGGAATTCCGGTCGGACAGTCGCCATTGTGGCACTTGAAAGACGCGGTTATAGTTTCGGTCCCACCGGTGCTGGTTTATCAACCAGTTCCAGAATCAATCGGGCTCACTTTGAATCCTGTCGAATCCTCATCCATGTCGTACAGCCAACTCTTCGAACACGATCAACAATTCATGCGTCTGGTCCGTCGCGAAACAGACGTCGATCTTGTCACCGCCGCCCTTGAAATCGCTCGAGACGGTCAATCCGACCTGATGTTTGAACCTACGCGAGTTCGTTTGCAGCGTTCGGTCGCGCGGTTGACGCATCCGGTCACGCAGGCCGGTTCTGACGTGGAAGAACTGAAACTACTCATTCGCCACATGACGGAAGAATTGAATCTTCGTGGTGATGACGAGTGCTTTTCAGAACCGGACGCCAGCTACCTGAATCGCGTGCTGGAAACCGGCCGTGGCATTCCGATTTCTTTGTCGCTCATCTATCTGAACGTTGCCAACGAACTGGGAATTCCGCTCGAACCAATCGCCGCTCCGTCGCATTTTCTGACGCGACTGCAGACGGACAGCGGAAATCTGTATGTCGATGCGTTCGACAATGGTCGCATCATGAATGAGCCGGAATGCATCGAATGGCTGCACGGAATTACGGAACTGCCCGTCGCTGAAATCCGCCGATCGTTCAAACCAGTCGATGAACGCACAATCCTGATTCGGATGTTGAACAACCTCAAGGCGTTGTTCGGCAATCGTGAAATGTGGGTGTCCGCGTGGCGTGTCCAGTGCCGGCTGTCGATGCTGATTCCCGGATCGTATCGCGAACGGCGGGATCATGCCATTCTGACTCTGAGGGCCGGTCGCCCAGGCGAGGCGATGGACCTGCTGCAAAGTTGCCTGAACGTCTGCCCCGTCGATGAACGCCCCGTCCTCAATCAGCACCTGACGCAGGCCAGACGTGAAGCGCCGAGCTGCAATTGATCGGGGTTAATCCATTCAAATTCCCATCGCGGAAAGTCCATCGGTCAGCCGTTCCAGCAAGCCGCCGATGATCGGGTGACGCACCTCAAACTCGATGATCGATTCCTTCATCCGCTGAGAAAGCGTGCCGGTCGCAGTTGTATCGGCCGCATTCACTGCATTCGCGGGCGTATCCGAAGCCAGGGTTTGCTGAATCTCGTGAGTCAGCGACTGTAGAGATTCTCGATGATCGGGATGAATCGATTCGGCATTTGCGAGCTCGTCCTGCAATGACTTCAGGATATTGAGCATTTCTTCCGGATTCAACTTTCCACTCCTTAAATCGGATGTCTTCGCTCTCTCCACACACGCAGGAGACAAGCAACGACCGACATGATACTGTACCAACTTCTGTCAAACCACGCTTGAAGATTCATGAATTTGTTGAGGCCATTATGATCACTCTGCCTGTTTCCACCGGTGGAGCGTTGCCGTCTGTGGGATTCGGATTCTGGAAAGTAGAAAAGGCCAGTGCCGCAGAAGTTGCGAGACAGGCTATTGCCACCGGATACCGCCATCTGGATTCTGCCTGCGATTACGGCAATGAAATTGAAGTCGGTCAAGGGATCGCTCAGGCCATTGACGCCGGGCTTTGCCAGCGGGATGACTTGTGGGTGACGTCAAAACTGTGGAACACTTACCACTCTGCTGAACATGTGAGGATGGCTTGTGAAAAGTCATTGACGGATCTGGGGCTGAAACAACTGGATCTGTACCTGATCCACTTTCCGATCGCGCAGAAATATGTCCCGATCGATGTGCGATATCCGCCCGGATGGTTCTTTGATCCGGCGGCAGCCAGGCCCTGCATGGAGGAAGTTCACGTACCGATCAGCGAAACATGGGCGGCGATGGAGAAACTTGTTGATGATGGACTGGTCAAACATATTGGCATCTGCAATTTCGGAACCAGTCCGCTCCGTGATCTGCTTTCGTATGCTCGCATTCGCCCGTCAGTGTTGCAGGTGGAGTCGCATCCGTTTCTCGTGCAGGCAAAACTGCTGCGGTACTGTCAGCAGGAAGGGATTGCCTTTACCGCATTTTCGCCGCTTGGTGCAGCCAGTTACTATAGTCTGGGCATGGCCAGTGCGTCAGAATCTTTGCTCGATCATCGCATCGTGCAGTGCATCGCCCTGGAGAAACACAGGTCTGCCGCTCAGGTTCTGCTGCGGTGGGGCGTCCAACGCGGGACTTCTGTGATTCCCAAGACTTCCGACGTCGCGAGGATGAAAGAGAATCTGCAGCTGTTCGATTTTGAACTTAGTGAAGACGAAATGCAGTCAATCTCAGGGCTGGATCGCCATCGTCGATTCAATGATCCGGGAGTCTTCTGCGAATCAGCCTTTAATACGTTTTGCCCGATTTATGAGTGAACCAAGGTCACAACCCGAAGAAAATCCCTATCTGGCGACTCAGGTTGCAGACATTGCTACTTCTGTATCTGATCGCAGTCAGCCAGGTACATTGGCGATCGTGTTTTCGGTCATGACAGGGCTTGCCGTAGCTGTCCTCACGTTTGGCGCTACGTTTTTCTTCACCTGTCTTGGCGTGAGTTCTATTTACGGTCTGAGAAGTGAATTTGGCATGGTCATTGTGTTCGTGGTCGCAGGCCTGACAACCGTCGCGGCATTCGTTTTCACAGTCTGGGGATTCCTGAAGGTCGTTCGTGCGTTAAAGAGTTGATGGGAGTTCCGGGTTTGCAGGCTTGGGTCTGTGGTGTGATGCAATTCGGAATTGCCGAGGGTTCGATCATGATAATTTGTCCCCTAAGCTACAGGGCGGTTTTTTCTGCCAGGCGTTGACAGGAATGCAAGTCGCGGAGCGACATCGCCTACGTAGCTCAGTCGCTCCGCCGACTGTGATTTATGAAATAGAATGTTATCTTCAGATGCATTAACCTCTATTGAAATCGTTCGGACTTTGTAACTCGCAGCAGACTGTAACCACAAAGATTATGAGGCTGATTTGATTCGCGGTGTTAAATCGGAGTGACTTCGTGCAAGAACCACCACAACCTGACGACAACCCCTACCTCGCAACTCAAGTTGCAGACATCGCTGCGTCTGTCAGTGATCGTAAGAAGCCTGGACTGGTTGCGATCGTCTTCGCCGTACTATTCGGAGCGGTGACGGCGATCGTGACGTTTTGCGTGACGTTTTTCTTTACATGTCTTGGCCTTCACGCAGCCGGAGCCGGAGCATCGACACCGTCGCCCGGTGTCACTTTTTCATCAGTGTTGATCGCAATCGCGACAGCAACGTGGTTTGCGGTCTGGGGATTTCTCAAGATCTTAAGGGCGTTGAAAAGTTGAATCGTTTGATTTACCCCGATATTCAACAAGAAGCGAAGCATATAAGCCATGACGACATACCGCGATTACACGTTTCTGGACACAACACAGAGTCTGTGTCCGGATTGCCTGGCACTTGTACCGGCGAAGGTGATCTCGCGAGGCGGGCGGATTTATTTTCGCAAGACGTGCATCCTGCACGGCATCCGGGAAGATTTTGTCTGCAGCGATGCGAAATGGTTCGATCGGACAGATTACAGCCTTCCGGGCAAGGTGCCGGTTTCGTTTGGTATCGAACCAGACCGAGGCTGTCCGTATGACTGTGGGCTCTGCACTGAACACGAACAGCACACCTGCATCGGGCTGCTGGAGATAAATTCTGCCTGCAATCTCGAATGCCCAATGTGTTTTGCAGTGAGCGGCCCCGGTGGCACGCACCTGTCGTTCGACGATTGCAGAGCCGCGATTGATCGCCTTGTGGAAGTCGAAGGTCAGCCGGAGATTCTGCAGTTGTCCGGCGGCGAACCGACGATTCATCCGGACTTCGAAGAGATTCATCGATACGCCTGCGATCAACCGATCGACATCGTGATGATCAATACCAACGGGATTCGCCTGGCTCGTGATCGCTCGTTTCTCGAGAGTATCGCCGAGCGACGACATCGCACTGAAATCTACCTGCAGTTTGATACGTTTGAGGATGCTGGCTATCGGACACTGCGAGGTGCTTCATTGCTGGAAACGAAACTGAAGGCCATCGAACAGCTGGGTGAAGTCGGGCTGAATACGATTCTCGTGTGTACCGTTCAGCCGGGTGTCAACGATCACGAGATCGGGCGACTCGTGGAATTCGGAATTGAGCGACCGTGGATCACGGGCGTCAGTTTTCAGCCCGCGACATATTCCGGTCGCTTTGTACTGCCGGAGACTCTGGAAAAACGCATTACATTTCCCGATGTGATCAAAGCGGTTGCGGAACAATCGACACAGTGGCAGGAAACCGACTTCGCTCCCCTGCCGTGTGCTCACCCGAACGGACACACGTTGTCGTATGCGTATCGATCCGGCAATCGAGTCACTCCGCTGGCTCGATTTGTGGATCTCGAACAGCATCTGGATCTGCTGTCGGGCCGGATCACGTTTAATCGCGAACGAGCCCGAGAACTGATCAGCGAGTATCTGTCTCGTCAGGCCTGTGGCGGCGGAGATTGCGGCTGCGGTGAAGTGTCGCTTGGGACATCGCTGGATTCACGCAACGTCCGACCAAAATCTGCCGCATCGCTTGAGGAGCTTCGAACATCAGCGTCAGGAATGCCTGCTGGCTTGTCACCGGACGTCATGTCAGATGCGATGCAGTTCTTCACTCGAGCTCTCACGGAAAGCCTGAATCCGCGCGACATGTTCCGCATTACGACGACGTCGTTTATGGATGCTTACAACTTCGACGTGCGCCAGTTGATGAAAGAATGCGTGCATTTTGTGCTGCCGAGTGGCCATATTGTGCCATTCTCCGCCTACAACGTGTTGTACCGCAATGGCCATGTGCAACTGCCACCGCTCATTCAGAAATCGAGGGCGCGGCAACATGCCGTGTCTGAAAAAATGTAGCCATCACACTCCGCTGTGATGAGCCTATGCCAATCGACGCACATCAAGCAGAAAATCGCCACTAAAATCATTCCCTTCACGAGGCGATATAGAACGATCCAACGCCAGATCTTCATCCGTGTGCCCCCTTGAAGGCTCGTCTCGGCGGAGCGAGACGGCTACATTTAAGAAGCTGTGCTATGATCGTTCCCGAATGGACCATTCTGTTCTACCCGTTGCTGATGATGTCAGCCCTGGCGACAGGTGTCTGGCTGAAAGGGCGGCAAAAACCTGATCCTCGGCTGAATCCATTGGAACGCCTCTGGATCGGACTCGGTGCATTCATCGGCGCGATGGTGATGGCTAAACTTCCTTTCGTTTTGCTGGATCCAGACGGGATGCGCGAGGGTTTCGTGTTCTTTATGTCGGGCAAAACGATTCTCTTCGGACTGGTGGGTGGATATTTTGGCGTTGAACTGGTGAAGTGGCGACTTGGCATCAAGGTCAAGACGGGTGATTCATTTGCCGTACCTGTGGCCGGTTCTATTGCTGTCGGTCGCATGTCGTGTTTGGCTGGCGGTTGCTGTTACGGGACGCCGACGACTTTACCGTGGGCGCTGGTCTTTCCTGCTGTTGATCGCCTGCCACGCCATCCGACTCAACTGTATGAATTCATCTTTCATCTGACGGCGGCGATTATGCTCACGTCGCTGCAGAAACGGGGCCTGTTCAGGAATCAGCTGATCAAACTGTATTTCATCAGTTACTGCGCATATCGATTCCTGAGCGAATACGTGCGCCCGGAGGCTCGCGATGTGTTTGGTCTGACAGCCTACCAATGGACGGCGGCGGTTTTGGTCCTGCTGTTCGCGTGGTTGTGGTGGCGAGATGCGCGGTTGGATACGGGCAAGCTTCTGCGGTCGATGTCCTGACTTGTCACGGAAGGACGATCGTCATGCTGCGGGCTCCACGGCCCTTTGGAATTGCAAACTGTTTTCGCTGGATCACCCGTTCCCCGCTGGCAGTTGTCGCGAATTCGACGACGAGAAATCCCGGCTCAACGTAGGACCCGCCGAAACCCATGATGGAAGTTCGTCCTGAAAACGGAACTACAATCAATCGCTCGTGATCACCGACGATTCTGCCGGGATCAAACGGCAGTTCGCCTTGAGCACCGGTCCGCATTCCCTGCGACTGTTCCCGGGAAGTTCGCTCACGGAATATGGGTTTTCGCGATTGGTACTCTTGTCATCGAAGGTATTTGGCAAGTGAATCCTCTGCCCAGGAAAAACATTTTGACCAATTGCCTCTCGTTTCACTACAATGCCCGCCATGACAATGATACTCGACAATGATTTGGAATGCTTCGCGAAATTCGTCCAGGAGCGCGTAAACAGCGGGTTGCCGCTGGAATCTCTGGAGGAAAGCCTTGCCGAATTCCGCGCTTGGCAAAGCGAGCTGGTGAGATTCAGAACAGGACTTGAACAATCCCTGCGACAAGCTGCTGCCGGGGAGTTGAAGATTCTTGATAGCGAAGTGATGAAGGCTCGGATCCTGGAGCGAGTCTCCCGCACAGTGAACCATACATGACTAGCGCGCTGTGGACCTCGAGAGCAGAAACCGAACTGGAAGATATTGCGTTTTACATAGCAGTTCGAGATGCCCGTCCGGCAGTCGCGTTGAAGCTGATTGAAGAGATCGTCGCAAAGTCGCAGCAATATGCGAATCAACCGTTGATGGGTACGATTCACTCAGCTCTTGGCAATCGCTTTCGAATTTTTCGCCACACGCGATATGTGATTGTCTACGAACCGCTTGACGAAGGCATCATTGTGCATCGCGTGGTTGACGGCACGCAGGACTTTCGCAGGTTGTTCCGGGATCTCTAAGTCTTTAGCCGAGTCTTCGATTCACGGCAATCAAGGATGTCGGGTGACTTTCGCTGCCAGTCTGTCACAATTCCTTGTCTGAATGGGCTTCAAAACCCGGTTTTCGAGTTTGACGACGTATTTTAAGACGAACAGCGAGACGAAACTGTGATTCGACTGAACGAAGATAAGGCCATCCGCCGCGTAATGGATCTGATTGGGATTTCCGGAGGCAGTGGCCGGGAGCATGATGTTTCGGCGCGGCTTCAAAAAGCCCTGAAAGATGCCGGAGTTCCGGCATCGGCGATTTCGACTGACACGGCCCACAAGAAGAGTCCTGCGGGTGGTACGACAGGCAATCTGATTGTTAAGCTCAAGGGAACAGTCAAAGGACCTCGTCGATTGTTGATGGCGCACATGGACACTGTGCCATTGTGTGATGGATGTCAGCCGGTACGTGAAGGTAACTGGATTCGTCCGAAGTCTAAGGACACCGCGCTCGGAGGTGACAATCGCGCGGGCTGTGCGGTGGTTCTCACAGCAATTCTGGAAACTCTCAGTCAGGGGCTCGACTATCCGCCACTGACGCTGCTCTTCACGGTCCAGGAAGAAACCGGACTGCGGGGGGCTCGGTATCTGAACGCGGGCAAACTTGGCAAGCCGGAGTTGTGCTTTAACTGGGACGGGCGAGATCCCAACAGTCTGATCACCGGAGCTGTCGGAGCGAACAATCTGTCGATTCGCATCGAAGGTATCGCCAGTCACGCCGGTGCTCATCCGGAGGACGGAGTCAACGCTGCGGTGGTGGCATCCCTCGCGATGGCGCAACTGCAGAAGACCGGATGGCATGGACTTGTCCGCAAAGGAAAGAGTCGCGGTTCGAGTAATCTCGGCATCGTGCATGGCGGTGATGCGACCAACGTTGTGATGCCATTGGTGAAAATTCAGGCGGAAGCGCGCAGCCATGACCGTAAGTTCCGACAACAAATCGTGGCCGCCTGGCGCGATGCCTTCGAGATCGCTGTCAAAAGCGTCTCGAACGCTGATGGTCAGTGTGGCACTTTGAAATTCGAAGAAGACGTTCGATACGAAGCGTTTCGGATCGCCGATCACAGCGAATGCGTGCAGGTCGCAAAATCAGCGTCTGAATCGGTCGGTCTGAAGCCCGTCCCCCAGGTCTGCGACGGTGGTCTTGACGCAAATTGGATGGCCCTGCATGGCTACCCCGCTGTGACGATGGGTTGTGGTCAACACGAAATTCACACGGTGAAGGAACGACTGTTCATCCCGGAGTATCTAGCTGCATGCAGAACAGGATTGGCATTGGCAACGGGAATATAGTGCTCTGTCAAGGCTTGGAAAATGGGTCAGGAACCAATAGCCAAATGGCCCGAAGGGTGCTCCGCACTATTGGTTCCTGACCCGTTTTCCAAGCCCCGGTCCCTGCGTCAGCCAACTGGACGTATCTCTTCCAGAGATTCAACAGTTGGCTTTGGTCGTCGGTAAAGATGTTCGCGGGTGCAGGGCATTCCTGAGACGCCGCGTTTGCCCTGGCTTGTCGCGACGGTTTGATACAGACGCGCCCCGCCATCTCCCAGTGCGAACACGCAGCCAGTCAGGTACAGAGTCCACATGCGAAATTTTTCAACGCCGACTTGCCGGATCGCCTCTTCCCGATTGGCCTCAAGTCGCTGCACCCAGTGACGGCATGTCATGGAATAGTGATCTCGCCAGCCTTCGACATCATGCACATCGAAGCCTGCTGCCTCCATGCACTGGATCATGTGGCCGAGATGATCGAGTTCGCCGCCAGGAAATATGTATTTTGCCAATAATCGGCGTTCAGGTGACATGTGGCGGAATTTTTTGTCGGACATCTTGCCGGGACGAGTAATCCCGTGATTCAGGAAGATTCCGCGATCGCGCAGCAGCGATCGCACTTTGGTCATATACCCGGCCATGTTGTCGATCCCGACATGTTCAACCATGCCAACGCTGGAGATCTTGTCGAATGTGCCTTCAAGGTTTTGATAATCGCAGAACTCAACCGTCACACGGTCCTGCAGTCCCTGTGTCACGATCTTCTGTTGAGTCAACGTCAGCTGTTCTCTGGACAACGTGATTCCGTGAGCCTTGACTCCGTAATACTTTGCGGCATAGCAAATCAGAGCGCCCCAGCCGCAGCCGATATCCAGGAATCGTTCGCCCGACTGTAGCTGCAGCTTGCGGCAAATCATGTCCAGCTTATTCAATTGCGCTTGCTCCAGTGATTCATTCCAATCATGAAAGTAGGCGCAGGAATAGAGCATTTGTTTGTCGAGGAACAACTTGTAAAAGTCGTTGCTGACATCGTAGTGAAACTGAATAAAGTCAGAATTCTCTCCGCGCGCCCGTCTCAGTCCGGATTCATCGCCCTGGTAGACGTGGTCAACGGCCGTCGATTCGCCGCGAGCGGTAAGAAATGCCGTCGCGAATCGAAACAGCAGGCCCAGTGGGAGGTCTCGACTTTTCTGCCGGCTATTCTTGACTCGCGCCTTCTCAATCAGCGTCAACAGGTCGGCACCCGCGTAGCCGATGGATCCGCGAGCATACAGTCGCAACAGCGTATCGGCAGTCGGCCACCGCAGAAACGCGCCAGCGACGCCAGGGCCGGAGATCGAAATCTCCAGACCGGGCTCAACGTTCTCACCGAGTGGAATTACCGAACCGTCCCATAAGCGGACGGAAACCGCCGTATTCAGGCGGGGGCGCAAATAATCGGCCAGCTCCCTGGCCAGGCGAAGTTGTTTTTGCTCCCGATATTCTTTTCTGCTCATTTTCAGTTCTCCGTAACGCGAAGTGCGGCACTATCATAAGACCGCGAGGACGAATTGGCGCCGATTCGGGTCTGAATCGTGATGGATCATAGTCCGGTCCGTCAACCCGACTTCACAGTCCATCTGGACCATTCCTTCTACCAGTCGCGTTTTCACCTGGCCGCATATTCCCCGGCGGGACAGTGTCCACCCGGAAAAGTGTCCAACCTGGAGGAAAGCTGAATCGCAGAACCTGCGATTCGCAAAAAAACTGACGATTGTGGCCTTGAGTCCGTCAGGATGCCGCCAAAGACTTCTCACCGTCGGCCGATGCTTTCGCAGATGCACCGCAAACCGTTATGCTCCGTGCGTTTGATTTGCGGGACGGGCCCGCCGAGAACAATATCCTGACCCTCCGGGCTCTCCATGACCAACTCGGCCTTCAAAGTTCATCTTGAAGAACTGCGAACCGTCATTGAGGCTGCGCTGGTCGAAAAGCTGGATCGTGCCGCATGGCCGAATAGTCTGAAAGCCTCGGTTGAATACAGCCTGATGGCTGGCGGCAAGCGGTTGCGGCCGGTGTTGGTGTTGTTGGCGAATGAGATGTGTGGCGGCAGGCGGGAAGACGCGATTCCGGCGGCGTGTGCGATCGAGATGATTCATACGTATTCGCTCATTCATGATGACCTGCCGTCGATGGATGATGACGACTTTCGCCGCGGCCGACTGACAAGCCACAAAGTATTCGGCGAAGCACTTGCAATTCTGGCGGGTGATTGCCTGCTGACGCTGGCTTTTGAAACCATTGCGACGCAGGTAACCGGGGCCGCGACAGGCAGTGGAGTGCAGATCATCGAGCAGATGCGAATTCTGGCCTCCGCTTCAGGCGGAGCGGGGATGGTCGGTGGCCAGGTACTGGATCTGGAGGCAGAGCGCGGGGCGTCTGTGAACGCCGAAAATGGAGAATTACAACAGGATAACCTGGGGAAACCCGGTTGGGATCCTGGGACTCCTGCGGTTCTGAAAGTTGTGAATTCGGTGGATTCTGCCGGAGTTCAGGGTGAGGCATCATCTTCAAAATCTGATTCTGGTCAGAACGATTCCAACCGAACGGCAGAGACTCGCGTAGTAGAACTCAGTCAAATCCATAGAATGAAGACCGGGGCGCTCATTGCAGGGGCGCTGGAACTGGGTGCCGCGACCGCATCAGCAGATTCGGACAGCAGAAATCTCCTCCGACAGTTTGGCCATTCCATCGGATTGGCGTTCCAAATTGCTGACGATCTGCTGGATGTGACCGGTGACCAGACCAGGCTTGGCAAAAAACCAGGCCGCGATGCAGATCTTGGAAAACTCACATTTCCCGTTTTACTGGGAATCGCGAGTAGCCGCGCGAAGGCTGAACAACTGGTGCAGGAAGCATGTGATGCGGTCGCCGTCTTTGGTGATCGCAGCCGATGGCTGAGGGAACTGGCCCGGTTTATTGTAGAACGAGATCACTAAGGCAAGACAAGAATGTCATTTGAAATTCTAAGCGGCATCCGATCCCCGAAAGACCTGAGCGCACTGAGCGAAACGGATCTTGTCCAGTTGTCGGATGACATTCGTGAAGCGTTGCTCACAATTGTGTCCGACCGCGCGGCCCACTTTGCCAGCAATCTGGGTGTGGTCGAACTCTGCATCGCGCTACATCTGACTTTTGATTTTTCAAAAGATCGTCTGATCTGGGATACGGGTCATCAGATTTATCCTCACAAGCTGATCACCGGACGCTTTGATCAGTTCTCAAGCATTCGTCGTCGCGGCGGATTGATGGGATATCCAAACCCCGCTGAAAGTGAATACGATCTCTTCGTCACTGGCCACGCTGGCAGCAGCGTCTCGACGGTGCTTGGCATGAAAGCTGCGGACGATCTGCTCTTCAAGGATGGTCGAAAGTCTGTTGCCGTCATTGGTGACGGCGCGCTGCCTTCAGGGATTGTCTTTGAAGCCATGAACAACGCCGCCGGTCTCAAGAAAGACCTGCTGGTGATTCTGAACGATAACAAGATGGGCATCTGTCCCCGAGTCGGCGGACTGGCAAGTTATCTGGACAAGGCAAGAGTTGCGCCATTTTACAATGGACTGAAGCGAGATGTCTCATGGCTGCTGAATAAAGTACCGCTGGTCGGTGAATCCACTGAGAAGATGCTGGGCGGTTTCAAGGATGCATTGAAATCATTCCTTCATGGCGGGATGTTGTTCGAAGAAATGGGATTCCGTTATGTCGGTCCGGTAGATGGTCACGACATAAAATCGCTGCGTCGTTATCTGGAACTGGTTCGCGATGTGAAGGGCCCGGTGTTGCTGCATGTCTTCACCGAAAAAGGCCATGGCTTCGAGCCCGCCTGCAAAGATCCTGTGAAATTTCATACACCTTCGCCGTTCAAACGAGACACCGACAATGAAATTGTACCCGTCAGGAAGTCGTCGGAGAGTTCATACACTGAGATCATGTCTGATGCGATTCACGAAGCGATGGGCGAGGACGAACGGGTCTGCGTGCTGACAGCCGCCATGTGTGCCGGTAACAAGCTGGAACGGATCCGCGACGAATTTCCCGATCGTTTTTTCGACACCGGGATCTGCGAGAGCCACGCCGTTGCGTTTGCCGCGGGCATGGCCAAGTCGGGGATGAAGCCGATTGTGGATATCTACAGTACGTTCCTGCAGCGCAGCTTTGACCAGATCTTCCAGGAAGTCGCGCTTCAGAATTTGCCAGTCGTCTTCTGTCTTGATCGAGCTGGCCTGTGTGGCCCTGACGGGCCAACTCATCACGGAGTGTTCGACAACAGCTATATGCGAATCTTTCCGAACATGATTGTGACCGCACCTGGCGACGAGCTGGAAATTCAGGCAATGCTGGACTTTGCACTGGAATGCACGTCACCAGTCTCGATTCGATATCCGAAGACAAAGTTGGAACGGGTAGCACGCGAGGTGGCACCCATTCAGCCGGGAAAAGCCGAAGTACTGTCATGGGGCCAGGATGGAAATATCCTCTCGTGCGGCACAATGCTGTCTCAAGCCGTTGTCGCTGCTGACCAACTTCGCAGCGAAGGGTTGAGCGTCGGCGTTGTCAACATGCGATTTGTAAAGCCGGTTGACGAAGCGATCATCGCCAGAGCCGCTGCCACCGGCTTCGTCATTACGATCGAAGAAAACGCCCTGATGGGTGGCTTTGGAAGCGCTGTGCTGGAATCGGCCAATCGCCAGGGGCTCAACTCCGAACGCTTCCGAATTCTTGCCATCCCCGACAGATTCGTCGAACACGGCGACCGCGATGAGTTGTTGGCCGAGCTCGGCCTGGATGCAAATGGGCTTATTCGTGCGGCAAAAGATCTCTGTCAAACCCCCGCTTCAACTGACTTCCGGCGTTGAAACAACCTGAGCGGAGCTGGGCTGGATACATTCGCGGGTGACCTGGCGGGCGGCTTTCCATGCGTGGCGAATTGTGAACAATCGCGATTCAATCTGCTCAGCGGTGAAATAACGTCCGTGATCGCTGAGCGGCAGTCCGGCCAAAGTCAAAGTCAGCGGAAGAAGATCAAGGAATTCCTTATATTTTCGCTGAACGTCGGTGGGGTCTGCCATGGCATGTTTCCAGGATTGAAGTCATCAAATGGCAACGGGTCAGGCGAACAGTTCGCAACGCCCGTTGGGCTTGGAAAAGGGGGTCAGGAACTAATCGTGCTCCGCACCCTTCGGGCCATTTGGCTATTGGTTCCTGACCCCTTTTTCCAGCCTTGACAGAGCACTAACGGCGTCCCATATACTGTTTGATGATGGCGTCCGCTGCACCCGTTGGTTTGTCCGTATCCTTGGGCGTCGCTCCTGAGCTGCCCTTCGCAACATTGGATTCTTTGGCCCCTGTGTCTTCGGGATTTGGCAGTACGACGGACGGTGCTGCAGCTGCGACAGAAGCTTCAGGAGCCGCTGGGGGAGCCTGCATTGTTCCGCCCTGCATCGGATAGCCCATTTGCGGCATCATTTGAGGATACATTTGCCCGTAACCGGGCATCATTGGCTGTTGATACGGATAGCCGCCATACATACCTCCGGGGTAACCCATCGGAGGCATCATCTGCTGATACGGATACTGCCCAGGCATCATCTGTGGCATGTTCAGCATCGTCGTGTCGCCAGCATTTACAGCCAACGCTGGCTGCATCGGGGCGGCTACCGTCGGATTTTGAACTGTCGCCGCAACGGCCGGTAACACCGCTGGCAATTCGTGAACTGTTTTGTCCGTGAACTGAGTGTCTTCGTGTGATACTGCCGGGGACGCTGCAGGCAAAGATGGAAGCACAGCACTGTCAGATTCGACAGCAGTTACGCCTGGTCGGATGACAAGTTCAAATTCCAGATTGCCGATGACAATTTTGTCACCAGCGACCAGGACAACGTCCTTCCGAATTCGCTCGCCATTCACCAGCGTACCATTGGTACTTCCCAGGTCTCTCAGGCGAACGGAATAATCGTCCACGCTGAAGACACAGTGATGGCGACTGACCATTTCGCTATTAGGGCGCAGCTGGCAATCCTGCTCGCGACCGATCAGGAATTTGCGGCGATTCAACGGAATCACCTGGCCGACGTGTTTGCCGCCGACAACTTTCAGTTCCGCAGAAACCATAAAGATGGTGCTCCGAAGGAATGAATACCCTTCCGAGAAGCACGCGAACAATGGATCTCGGGATGGTTGACAGGTTAAGTTCGCGTAATAATACAGAATCTAACAATCCGGCTCAGGTCTGCCAGTATCAAATGCCGTCCGTCGTCAACAAATTGAGATTTTCAGCCGCGCTGTGGTCCATTGATCGATCCCAGCCGTCAAAGTCTGCCAATCTGTGTTCAGCTGGCCAAGATACCGTTTCGGCGAAGTCGGGAGTCAGGAAAAACCCGGGAAATGCGAGTTTTTTCAGGAGATGGTCTCTGGAGCCAGCGTGAGTACTGGTGCCACGTTTCCGAAACTGTTTGTTGTTTCGACTGTTGACCGTTCTGGCATTGATTCGGAAACTGTCATTCTTCGACATCGGCGGGTAAGATTCCCAAAGTTTTACGTCAGCAAGTGTCATCTCGTTTCCGACGCAATTGTTGCGGCGAGTGATTTTTCCGTCTGCGTATAACTTCGGAAGTTCACCGAATGGCTGATAGAACCGGCAATCATACCGGGCAATGATTGTCGGAAGTCGGTGTGTGAAAAGTTTGGTTCAAGATCACCAATTCCTTGCACGAGCGGCACGACTCGCGATGCCTTCAGAATGATGCTGCCATGCTGCAGCGTCACACCTTTACGTCGTCGCTGTGCGCTGCCAACGATCTTGTTGCCGGATGCATGCACGATGTCGTTCGCGTTCTTTCGCAGGAAACAGAGAAACGGTTCAGCCGCGGTGTCGGTGATCGCCTTGTGGGAATTCATCGCATCGAACTCGCTTCGCAATTGACATGGCAATCCTGAATCTGACAACAGCCTGATGATCGCCCGATGGACCGTTTGATAAACGGCAGACGGATCCTGTCGCGCTGGATGGGAGGCTGGCAGGACCAGAGAGTAGGTAATTTCCTGATCGTGCAGAATGGCTCCCCCACCGCTGAGTCGTCGGACGACCGGAAGCCCCTGGAACGGCGATTCCACTGCTTGCCCTGAGCCCTGGAAATAACCCAGCGTCACAGTCGGCTCAGACCATTGATAAATGCGGACGACACTTCGTTCACGTTCGGTTGCCAACTGGAGCAACGCGGCATCCATTGCCATGTTAAAAACACCGTTGTGCGGAATTTCATCGACAATAACATCGGCAACAGGAAGTTCCGCCGTGGCGCTGGTCATCAGGGTTATCGTTCCGCTAGATTCCGTAGATGACAAACGACACCGCACGCGACTTTGGGCCACAGCCGATCGCCGACCTGATGCAGCAACTGCAGTTGAAGGTTCACGACCTCGTTGAGGCATCCACCGAACAATTGACTCATAAGATGGTCGCGCGGGCCATCAAAGGCCGACGCCTGACCAGCAATACCAAGGGCATCGTACAGCGGGCAATGAATCAGGCAACCGGCAACGTGTACAAGCAGGTGCAGTTGTTCAACTATTGAGACGAACGGCACTCTGCTAGCGTGACTCAATGTCGGCGACTGACAGAATCAGTGGCAGCATGGCCGTCAACGGGTCCTCTGCATGTGCCGCAATTTCGACGGAGTCCTCCGCGATTGCATCAGCAGCGTCGCACAGCGATCTGAGATCCATGCCGCCGAAACGAACCGCGACCTCGGGTTCTGTGAGCGAATGCCATACCAGGCGAAACAGTTCCTGTGCTCGACATGCATGCCGCTGCACGCCGATCGGGCGACCTTCCCTCGCCTTCACTCCGGCAGCGGCAAGCTTGATCAGTCCCTTGATGAAATCCGCATCGCGACCTGATCGCCCGAATTCAATCCAAAGCTGTTCCCAGGTCTCGTGAGCCTCCCAGTAAAACCTGTGATTGAAGAGGTCGATTCCGAAAAGATAATCCGACGCCAGTTTCCAGTCCGAAGCAAGGCTCACCGCCGCCGTCAAACTCCGATGGTGTGTTTCCTGTTGAATCCCGGGAGCCTTGTAGCTGTGTCCCGACGGATCACGGATCGGATGCGGGAAACGACCGGGAACATAAGAGTAAGGTGGTAACGGCCGGTCCGGACAAAGTCGCAACATCGGATTTGTTCCGGGATTAAAGATGCCGTGGCCGATGATCGGGCTGAAAAAGACCATCAAGATCGCAGAAAAGTGCTGAGCTTTTCAAGATCGTCGGTTCCAAGGAGATCAACGCCCGCGGCCTTGAGTTCCTGCCAGAGAAGAGGGGTCTCAGGCGTGGCCCAGAACCGAATTCGGCGACCTTTGGCATGGGCCCGCTCAACCATATCATGCAGTTTTTCCCGCTCCGTATCAGGCATTGATCCGACACCACGGTATCGAAAGTGGTTTGTCCAGTTATCGCTGATCAGCGGCAGCAGCGCCGCTGGTTTGTCGCTGTCGAGATCCGCCACCCTCCCGTCGATTCCGGCCCGCCGCGGTCTGGAGTCTTCGATCTCTTGAATCGGGCGATCACCGCTGATGATCACGGTCACAGCTTTCTCCGTGTACTTCCCGTCCTGCGTCACAGAAATCAGTGAGTCGTAATGCGCCAGCAGATCGTGAAGCGCCGCGTAGGCCGCCACACCGTTGGTTTTGATGTCGACCAGCAGAGTGACAGTCGGGCCGTCCTTGTAAACTCGTCCTTGATTCGCGTCGGCGCGTCCCTGCAGTGGCCGAAGATACAGTTTTTCCAGCGTGCGTTCTTTTGAGACATCCGCAAAGTTGTGTGCGACCAGCAATGCACCTTCGACCAGAAAAACATCCGCCTCGATGCTCGTAAAACCGTGGTCCAGGGCATCCAGCAGCGGTCGATCGTGTTCGTAATCGTTGTGTGCATGCGCGTTCGGTAACGGCGCTGCGGAAGCCGTTGGTTTGTCCGGTGCCTGAGCATGCACGGCAGAGCAGAGCAGCAAAAACGCAACCACAGAGTATACCGGCCACAAAATCCTGATCATTGGTCCATTCTCCGCTGCACAGTTCCGGAATCACACGATGACCAATTTACAACATTCGTCAGGTCCGGTAAAACCAACACCTGCCGCCTGATCAAGATCTGTAGTTTCGGGTTTCTGTAGGCCGGACCAAGCGGAGCGCAGTTCCGGCACTCCGCGCGTCAGCTGCAACTCGCGATGCTCGATCCGGCCTACAAACTGCTTCAAGAGTTTTTTACGTTACCATCGCCGAGCGAGCCACCTCAAAGAGCCACACATGACGACTGCCTCAGAAGATCAGCCTCGTCCAGCAAATGTGATCAAGGCCTGGGAGGACTTCGTAGAAGAACAGGTCTACCCGGTCCCGAACGCCAGGGCAAAGAGCGATTATCGCAACTACGAAAAACCGGCGCGCGACACCGTCCGCGAATTCTATCGTCAGAACCATCGGCATCAGACGTACGACTTTGTCTGCCAGAAACGCGATGAGTTCCTGGGGCTCGACCGCCGACAGATGAGCATCTTTGAAGCGCTGGATTTTCTGAACACTCTGGTCGATGACTCGGACCCCGATATCGATCTCGATCAGCTTCAGCATCTGCTGCAGACGGCCGAGTCGATTCGCAAAGACGGGCATGAAGACTGGTTTGTGCTGACGGGGCTGATCCACGATCTCGGCAAAGTCCTATGCCTGTATGGCGAACCGCAATGGGCAGTCGTGGGCGATACCTTTCCGGTCGGTTGTCACTTCAGTGACCGCATTGTGTTCAGCGAGTTCTTTGCCGCTAACCCGGATCACGCCGATCCAAAGCTGAGCCAGCCACTGGGTGTCTACGAAAAGAACTGTGGTCTGCGTCAGGTACTGATGTCCTGGGGCCACGATGAATACCTGTATCATGTGATGAAGGATCAACTTCCCGAGCCCGCATTGTACATGATCCGCTACCATTCGTTTTACGCATGGCACCGTGAATGCGAATACGACTGGCTCTGCGATGACCACGACCGTGCGATGCTGCCGTGGGTCCGCAAGTTCAATCCGTACGACCTGTATTCAAAGTCGCCCGAACCGCCGGACTGGAAAAAACTCCGGCCCTACTACGCCGATCTGCTGGCGAAATACCTCCCGGAGAAGCTGGCGTTCTGAAATGATCACGGTGCGGAGAACATTACATCGAATGACGAGTCCGTTATCAAGACCAGACATTGCGGTTGAATTTGTAGGCCGGACCAGGCGAAGCGCTGTTCCGGCATTTGCCTGACACCTGCCGGAACAGCGCTCCGCCTGGTCCGGCCTACCCCAATCAAGTGTCATGGCTTCATGCGCAGAATGCGATTGTTGCTCATATCGACAACATAGAGCCATCCGTGTTCCCATGTGACGCCGTGCGGATGGCTGAGGCGAATCCGAGGATCGCCCTGCCCTTTTCCGAGGATCGTCGTCACTTCGCGGGTCTGCGAATCCATGCGTCGGATGGCAGCGTTTTCGTCGTCGGCGATATAGACGTTGTCGGCATCATCAACGCACAGATGTTTGGGCGATCCAAACTGTGACGTCAGCCCCGGGCCGTCTGTAAATCCTTTCGTCCCGGTTCCTGCAACTGTTTGAATCGTTCCATCGGGTAACACGGCTCGAAGTGCATGGCCACCGCGTTCGAGGATCCAGATATTCCCCTTCGAATCCTGTGCGACTGCTCGAGGATCCACAAGCGGGCTGTGTACGGCAGGATCGCCGTCCTTCGGCACTCCTTTTTTGCCGTTTCCTGCCACTGTCGTCACCAGTCGGGACTTCAGATCAACAGCTCGGATTCGGCGATTGTTGAGATCGGCAATGTGAAGCACGTCGTTGGCCGGATTCAGCGTGATGCACATCACAAAATCAAACGTTGCTGCAGTTGCCGGACCACCATCGCCGCTGAATCCCTTCTGACCGGTCCCTGCAATGGTGGAAATCACACCGGTCGCTGCATCCACTTTGCGAACGCAGTGATTCCAGCTGTCCGCGATGTACAGGTCGCCATTGGGCGTAACCGCGCAGTTATGCATGCCGTTGAAAGTTGCTAAAGCGAGTTTTTCGCCGTCTCCCCTGTAACTCTTTGTCCCGTCGCCACCTGCCAGATGCAGTTTGCGTGCCGCATCGAACCTGTGAACTCGCCCACCTTCCAGTTCGACAATCCACATGTCGCCGCTGGAATCAAAGTCCACTCCAAACGGCGAAGTGAGCGGACTGCTCTTCGCATCCCACGTTCCACCTTCCGCCACTATCCAGTCGCCGACGATGAATTCAACTTCACCAGCGATCGCTTTACCGCTCAGCAGAACTGCCATCACGAACAACATTTTTGACGTGGCCATTCGGATTTGATTTACGTTCGATGCAATCTTCATTGGGGTTCTTTCCTTCATTCAGCAATCAATCATTCGCCTGATGTCGCTGGCTCGCTCAGCCGAGACGAGCGGTAATGGCTACATTTCCACCAGCCGCAGACTGCGACCGTCAATGCGGATCTCTTTCGCAAGCAATACCTGAGCAGCACTGAAGTCTTTCACATAGCAACCGATTTCTTTCCGCAATGCCGTCGTTGAAACTCTCGATTTACCCTGCAGTGATTCGCGTTGCAGAATTGCCAGGATTGCAGTCGCCACGGCCTGAACTTCATCCGGATCATCTGACTTCACTGACGAAGATCTCACTGCGGACGTTTTTGTATTCAAATCCAACTCTGACTGCGGATTCACCTGATTCGGATCAGCCCCTGGAATCACAATCCGTGACGCACCGCCACTGCGGCGTTTTTCGACTCTGATCTG
This sequence comes from uncultured Chitinophaga sp., assembly GCA_964517865.1. Classification (GTDB taxonomy): domain Bacteria; phylum Planctomycetota; class Planctomycetia; order Planctomycetales; family Planctomycetaceae; genus SXXK01. The sequence continues at coordinate 17,522 of CAZFDW010000003.1, read as the reverse complement.
CACGGGAATCGCATCCGTCATTTCAGTCACATGTGAAATCACGCCCACCTTGCGGCCCTGAGACTCTAATTGAGTCAACGCATTCATGGCGATAGCCAGTGTGTCGGAATCCAGGCTGCCGAAACCTTCATCGATAAACAGCGACTCAATCCGTAACCGATTCGACGTCAGAGACGCCAACCCGAGGGCCAGTGCCAAAGAAACCAGAAACGATTCACCACCCGACAGTGAATGAATCGACCGCCGCTCGTCACCCATGTCACAGTCGATCACAATCAGGTTCAACGATTCCGGCAGGCGTTCCAGCCGATACCGTGCTGCGAGTTGATTCAGCTGATGATTTGCATAGCCAAGTAATACATCCAGCGTCCGGCGCTGAGCAATCATGCGGAATTTGTCACCTTCTCTGGAACCAATCAGCTCGTTCAGTTTCAGCCATGGTTCAGCGATGGTTTGTTGCTCAACCAGCCGCTTCGCCAGGGCAGCATTTTGCTGACGATGTCGTTCATCATTACGCACAACCTCAAGAGCTGCTTCCTGCAACTCCTTCGCCTGCTTCAGTTCATTCTGAGTTTTTTGCACAGCATCAAATACGACATCTTCTTCGTCCGATGTCGGACGCTGATCAATATGTTGTTGCAGTTGCTTTTCATGGACGGCGCAGGCTCCTTCAGCGGTCGCCACTCTTTCATTCAATTCTCTTAAGCAGGCTCGTTCAGCTTCAAACCATGCCGCATCTCGAGCCAGCATCGTATCGACAGCATCCATCGTTAGAGCCAGACCAGAATTCGCAGTGAATGCGTCAAGCCAAGCGAGCATTGATGTCCGTGCTGCCACCAATTTCGCTTCGGTATCAGCGCACTGCGTCTTTGCCGATTTCTGAGTTTGCTCGGCCGCCGCCTGCAGCTTTGAGGCTTCCAGCTTTGACGTCTGAAGTTCTTCAACGGCCAGCCCTGCCGCTTGCAGTCGTGTTGCAAACTCCTGTTCGACGATTTCAGCAGCTCGACCTTCAAACAGCCCCTGCCGCTGCAGCAGATATGCATCTCGTTCCGCCACAACCGCTGAACATTCTCCATCACAACTCGCCTGCAGCTCCACGGCCTTTTGCAGCGCGTCATCGAGTGGGCCGGTCCTTGCGCTGGCTTCAAGCAATTTTGCTGACAGGCCCGCGAGCTGTCCCTGCAGTCCTTCGCACGTTCCGGTGGATTCGACGAATTTGGCGCGAAACGCAGCGGCATCGGTGCTGAAATCTTCCCTCGCATTCGGAATCGCGATGAACAGTTCTCCCAGAGAAGCCTCAGCATCTCGCCAGCGTTCGTCAGATTTTTGCAACGCTGTTTCGACAGCTGTGTGCTCAGTCGACATGATTCCGTACTTCTGCTCCAATCCGACTACGGATTGCCGCCGCGACTGATATTGTGATGATGCTTCGTCCGCCAGTTTTCGGCGTTTCTGAGTCAGCTTCGTGGCGTCGCGCAGAGCTTTCTCATCCGCCTCGATCTGTTTTCGAGCCTTTGAAACAACGTCCATCTTCTGCAGCGCTGCGGCTTCTCGTTCGTTTGCCGGAAATGCCAGCACTTCAGCGACGTCGGGATGATCGACGGATAGGAATACGAACTCCCGAATGGCGCTTAGCAGCTTCTGATGCTGTGACCGCTGTCGGCCGATTTGCTCAGAACGCGACTGAGTACTCGCCACCAGCCGCTGTTCAGAGCTCTGCAGTCCGTCGCGCTGCTGTTCCAGCTTCTTCAAGTGTTCTCTGGCCGCGTGGACGGCCGTCACTTCAATGTCAGGAGCCTGATCGCGATACGGATGCGCTGCCGAACCGCATACTGGACACGGATGATCCGGCTGCAGCGACAACCGCAACCTTTTCGCATGATCATCAACCGCCGCAACAATAAACTCCAACTGTTCGCGCGCGACCTGAGCATCCCGAGTCGCCGCCGGGACATCTACGTCCTGAAGCTGTTTCAGCGCAACGCCATCCTGACTCCGCTGAAACTCCAGTTCCGCAATGTCTTTCTCAACGGCATCAACATCGGCATCAAGTCTTTGCCGTTCAGACAACTGTTGCTGCAACCTGCTGAGAACTCGATGCGATTCATCCAACTGCGTCCGCAGTTCCGCCATCTGTTCCGCATTAAAAGGCTTCTCCGCTGCTTCAGCGTCCTGCAATGCTTTCGTCGCTTCGTCTGTATGCTGTTGAGTCTGAGTCAGTTCATCTCGCGTTGACTCTATTTTCAGCTGTTCCACCTGCAGTTTCCCCGCAAGCAACTCAAACTTCCTGCGAAGTTCGAACGTTTCCGAACTCGCCGCGATTGCCGCATCCAGTCGATGCTGCCACGTTGCGGAATCCTTTACGAACGAAACAAACGTCGCGAGTCGTTCGCGTTGCAATTGCAGTGATTGCTGCTCGTCAATCAGCTGCTGCTTACGATTGACGGCGTCAGCGCGTTTTGTCGCCGCCTCGCGCATGGCCCCGGCAGCACTCACCAACGCAGCTTGAGCCTTCTCAACGCGCGATTGCAATGGTTCCAGCAGAGCATCCAGCCCTCGCGCGCGTTTCAACATTGAATCAGCAGCTGCGTGCTCCTGCTTCACTTGCTGTAAGTCCGTGGTCGCTGATGTCACGTTTGCTGTGACGATTGCCAACGCTTCCGCGTATGTTTTCACCGTCGATTCAGCCGCAGCGATGGCGTGTCGAGCCGTATCGACATCTTTTTCCGCCCGCTGTTTATCATTTCGCAACGCACGCGCTTCGTGGCTGACCGTGTCTGTCAACTCCAGCGCCGCGCGGCGCTCAGATGCCGCGTCGCGACGTTCAATCGCGATGGCAAATTCCGCCTTGGCCTTCTGCAATTCCCCGAGAAATTTTGCTTGCTGGCGAAACCACTCTACACGCGACTCAAGCTGCTTGAGACTCGCCTCCAACTGCCGCACGCTTTCGGTTGCCGACGCTGCTGCTGAATCCGCCTCCACCCGAGTTTCCTCGGTCATCCGCTGAACCCCGCCTAGCTGAGCTTCCAGGTTATCGAGCAGTTTCTTTTCCTCCGAATATTGCGCGAACACAGCGCGTGAAATGGCCTCAAACTTCTCCGTCCCTGTTAACGCCTGCAGAATCTCGGCACGCTGCCTGTCGTCCGCCTTCAGAAAAGTTGCGAAGTCGTTTTGAGCCAGCAACACGGCGCGCGTGAACTGCTCAAACGTCAGGCCGACCTTCTCAATGATCGCTTCCTTGACCAGCGTCTTCTTACCGCCTTCCGCCACAACGCCTTCACCACCCGGCGGAATATGGCCGCAATACAGCACCATCTCAACGTGCTGCAGTTTGCCGTCGGTTTTGTTATGGCCGCGACGAACACTCCAGCGCGCCGTCCATTGCCGCCGATCCACGCCAACGAAGGCTACTTCGGCAAATCCATAGGCCGTATTGCGGCGCAGCAACATGCGAGTATCGTTCTGCTTCTCGCCGTTCATGAGGTCAGCCAACCGACCGACCTGATGCAAACGCGGAGTCTCATCAAACAACGCCAGGCATAATGCGTCCAGCAGGGTACTCTTCCCGGACCCGGTGACACCGCTGATGGAAAACAATCCGGCCGTTTTGAGCGGATCTTTCGTGAAATCGACTGAATGCGTGCCCGCCAATGAAGCGATATTGCAAACCGTAATGCGTTCGATTCTCATCAGCTGCGAGCCTCCTGCTTCAGGATTTCACGAAACGCTTTCAGCACACGTGAGTCCGGTTCGCTCTGATATTTCGAACGATAGGCATCCTGAAAAATGTCCTCCGGATCGATCGCCTTCAGATCCACATGCTCAAATTCCGCTGCAGAGCTACCAGCCAAGGCTTCCCGCTCGGCTCGTTCGACCTTAATCGACGCCAAGCGCAGCGGCTTGCCGTCAATTGCCTGCTCAACACGACGCCGACGCAGCGGATCGGGGCCTTCTTCGAGAATTCGGACTTCCAGAAACGGATGCTGTTCGGGCGGCAGCGCGGGGTTCAGCATTAACGCTTCCAGCTCCGAAATAACGTCATCAATTTTCGCCGCACCACGTTCGGGAATTCTCAGTAACATCGCCGCGCGGGGAATAGAGATTTCCTCAGCCGATATCAAATCAGAATTCTCAAACGCCAACTTCACAATCTGATGCCTGTAGTCCGCCTCGGCAAACGACAAAGGAATTGGACTGCCGCTGTAACGAATGCGGCCACCATCAAACTGCTGGGCTCGATGCAGATGCCCGAGTGCCACATATGCGATTCGCGGATCGAACGTCTCCGGGCCAATGGCCTCGGCACCGCCGACCACCAGACGCCGTTCGGAGTCTCGCGATTCCTCACTGCCCTGCAGATGACAATGCCCCATCGCAATCAACGCCGCATCCAGGTTAATGTCCACACGCATCTTCGCTGCCGCCTCGGTTGTAAGTCGATAGAGTTCTCGCACACCGTCCAAATACGGGTCCGCAGCATGTTCAACCAGAGGCACATCCGACGGCCGCAAAAACGGCACGGCCATGACAATGGCCCGCACGGTTCCAGTTTGATCTTTCAACGGCACAAGAAACTTTGCGACATCAATGTTGCCCGTATCGTCTTGTTTTACCGTTCCGATAATAGATATGTTCATGGATTCGAGTAATCCCGCCGGGGCTTCCAGTCTCGCTCCTGCATCATGGTTGCCCGCTGTCAGGACAATCTGCAAACCTGACAACGTTGCGCAGGCCTTCGCCAGAAAGTTATAGTACCGCTTCTGAGCGACCGCAGACGGATTGATGGAATCAAACACATCCCCCGCAACAATCAAAGCATCCGGCCGCTGCGCCTCGAGTTCCGCCAGCAGCCAGTCCAGAAAACAACAATGTTCGTAATCGCGGTCGTATCCACAGAACGACTGCCCAAGATGCCAGTCTGCGGTATGAAAGATTTTCAACATGCTTGTACCAGGTGTTTCAGGGCCTTTGTGTTTCCGTCAATCATTGCATGGATTGATCCCCGGAAGAATGCTGCATTCTTCTTCGTCACTCGCGAATGAACTCCGGGTGTACTGTATGTTGGAATCCCGGTGATCGACGATTCGCTGAAGCCCGGTGGTGCCACTCTGGACGACAACGAACTCGATCCCATCGCCTTTCGCAAAAGTCGACGATTTAGATTTAAAGATTTTGTTCCGGCAGAAGGAGCAGAAGGAGGCTAGACGGTTCCAATGATCTATTCGATAAGGTTTGCGTCTGGCTGGCTTACAGTTGATTGTTTCTCAATCGACGGAGTTCTTCTTCCAGTTCGCGAACTCGGGCCTCCGCAGCGACGCGGGCGGCTTCCGCCTCGAATCTGGCCGCTTGTTCAAACTTGGCCTCTGTCAATTGTTCGATTCCGGTTTCGAAATCGATGATCTGCAGATCCTGATCGTGAACGGATAAATCAACGCCCAGCGCCAGGCATCGCAGTCGGCCATTGATGTGCGGGATCTCGCGGAATTGACCATCGATCAGTCGATATCCCTGGAGTGAGGACTCCAAATAATCGGACGTCGGATCGAACAGGAAATACTCCTGCACTCCCATCACTTCATAGATGATGGGTTTATCGACCATGTCGGTTCTGCTTGTGCTTCGCGACGTCACTTCAATCACGACATCCGGAACACGTCCCTCTTTCCACGTCTGAAAAGTTCGACGACGATGCGTGGCACAATTCAGCACGACGAAACAGTCGGGAACGATAAATTTTGTCGGCGATCCTTCTTCGTAGTACAGCAACAGATCACTCGCCACATACACCGCCTGACCACGGTAGCGTTGTCGAAGAATATCCAGAATTCGAATCGTCCAGTCACGATGCAACTCGGTCTCACCCATCGGTTTTCCATCGGATTCGGGGTATTCAATTTCTGGCGAAACTGTGACGGTATTCATGTGCTCAAGACCTCACTCATGTTCTCAAGACTGCCTGCGACCGGCGAATGATCAAAGGACAACCTCGAAATAGAATTCCCTGCGGCTGACATTTCAGCGATTTTTCGGAATAGGGTATGCATCGGGCCTACGTATAATTGTCCTTCAATCGGCGGAGTTCTTCTTCCAGTTCGCGAACTCGGTCCTCCGCAGCGACGCGAGCGGCCTGTTCACGATCTTTCGCTGCCAGTTCGCGTTCTTTAGCCAGTCGTTCACTTTCCCGACCCAGTTCCGCCTCGAGTCTGGCCGCTTGTTCAAACTTGGCCTCTGTCAATTGTTCGATTCCGGTTTCGAAATCGATGATCTGCAGATCCTGATCGTGAACGGATAAATCAACGCCCAGCGCCAGGCATCGCAGTCGGCCATTGATGTGCGGGATCTCGCGGAATTGACCATCGATCAGTCGATATCCCTGGAGTGAGGACTCCAAATAATCGGACGTCGGATCGAACAGGAAATACTCCTGCACTCCCATCACTTCATAGATGATGGGTTTATCGACCATGTCGGTTCTGCTTGTGCTTCGCGACGTCACTTCAATCACGACATCCGGAACACGTCCCTCTTTCCACGTCTGAAAAGTTCGACGACGATGCGTGGCACAATTCAGCACGACGAAACAGTCGGGAACGATAAATTTTGTCGGCGATCCTTCTTCGTAGTACAGCAACAGATCACTCGCCACATACACCGCCTGACCACGGTAGCGTTGTCGAAGAATATCCAGAATTCGAATCGTCCAGTCACGATGCAACTCGGTCTCACCCATCGGTTTTCCATCGGATTCGGGGTATTCAATTTCTGGCGGAACTGTGACGGTATTCATGTGCTCAAAACCCTCAGCGACCGGCGAATGTCCACAGGACAACCTGAAGTATAATCCTGCGAAGGCGACATGTCAGCGCTTTTCCCGGAGATCGCGGATCGATAGTACGGCAAGTGCGTGTTTTGGGCGTCCTGTGCGCCACGAGATGCTCGTCAGTCAGCCCAATGCACTTAGGTCCCCGGCCTCAAAGCAAGCAGCTTCGCGAGCGCCTCAGCAAACTGCGTCAGCGATTCCTCTGACGGCAGGTTGATCTTTAAAGACTTCTGACCTTTGTCGTTTGTTTCTGCCGCTTCCGTCAGTTGCTGACGAAGCTGTGTCACTGTTTCCGAGGACGGTGCTGTGCCGGTGTCGGGGAGCATCTGCGCCAAAAATCCGAATGCCGCCGTGAGCATCTCACCGCCAGCCACGGCCATGTTTTCGCGGCGAGCGACCAGGCGAGTCGCCTCTGCTTCCTTATCGCGCTTCAGACTTTCATCCAGATGACCTTCAGGAAGCGCGCCAAGCAGGATTTCCAGCTTCGCTTTGAGCTGATCCATGCCACTCTGTAGATTCACCTCGCTGATCTCTGATTCGTAATCCAGAGCTGCCATGGCCAGTTCTTTCTTCTGGCCAATCGTCGTCAGCAATTGTTCTTCAAGTGTGTCTTCGGTCACGAGAATATACACATTCACCGGTCGCTTCTGCCCCATCCGGTGCGCTCTTGCGATGCGCTGTTCAAGCACTGCCGGATTCCACGGCAAATCGACATTCACGATCGTGTCGGCTGCCTGCAGATTGAGTCCCGTGCTGCCGGCATTTGTTGACAGGAACACTTTGCACTTCGGGTTATTCTGGAATTCGTTGACAATCTGCTGCCGCTTTTTCTGCGGAACTTTGCCGTCCAGTCGCACAAACGGAACCTTGCGCTTCTTCAGCAGCGGTTCGATCAGATCCAGCATCCGCGTCCATTCTGAAAACACGACTGCTTTATGATCGCCATCCACAAAGAGCTGTTCGAAAAGCTCATCCAGCGTTTGCAGCTTGGAAGAATATCCCGCACCCTGTTTATCGACAAGATAAGTGCTGTCCGCCGCCATGCGGCACATCATCATAGCCTGCCGCAGCTTGAGCAGATCCATTTCAGAGATGTACGCCTTACGCGTAATTGACGCAATGATCCGCGCGTGTGCCAGGTGCAACGCGCGCTGTTCTTCTGTCGGAGGGATGTGAATGATCTGCGTGTTGCGCGGCGGCAGATCTTTCATCACCATGTCGCGCGTGCGGCGGAGCAGAATGGGTTTGAGTTGTGTTCGCAATTCATCCAGATTTTTGTAACCCAGAACGAAACCCTTGTCGTCGGTGATGCGATAACGATTAAAGAATCGAAAGCCCGGTCCCAGATGCCGACCGTCCACAAACTGCACGACCGAGTACAGTTCATCCAGTCGGTTTTCCAGCGGCGTGCCGGACAGCACAAGTGCAAACTGCGACTTCAGACTCTTGACGATGCGTGTGGTCTGAGCCTCCCAGTTTTTGATCCGCTGACCTTCGTCCAGAATAATGAGATCCCATTTCGCGGCTTCGATCGGCATAATGTCACGGAGAACTTGTTCGTAGTTGCAGATCGTGAAGAACGCGGGCTCGTTGTACTGCGCGGCTCGATCTTCTGCTTTCCCCATGACGAGTTGCGATGTTCGAGCGGAGAACTTCTGAATTTCATTTTTCCACTGCGATTTGAGCGAGGTCGGACAGATCACGAGGACTCGAGTGATTCCCGCCTCGCGCGCCAGTAATTCCGCAACACCGACTCCCTGAATGGTCTTGCCGAGTCCCATGTCGTCAGCAAGGATTGCCCGCCCTGCTCCGGCGGCAAACGCAATACCGTCCATCTGGTAGGGAAGCAGTTCAGTTTTCAGCAACGTGGTACGCAGCGCGTGCTTCTTCGGATCCTTGCGGATTTCATCGACCAGGTTTCGGATGCGTTGCCGATAGAGTTGTTGCTGAATGAACTCTTCGGCATCCGGGTAGACGACGACGGATTCGCCGAGTCCTTCCAGTTTGTCGATGCGGCGGACGAGGTCGTTGACGTCGGAAATATCTACATTCTGAATTGGGCCAATAATCTTTGCTGTTGATTCACTGGGTCGATCTGGTGTGCCCAGTCGCAGTGCCAGATCAATGCCGTATTTTAGATAGATGCTGGTGTCCTTTTGTTTCGGTTTTTTCTTAAACGCTCCTGGATCAAACCGCCGTCGGATTTTGAGCAGCGTGTGCAGGATATGCTTACAGGTTCCGAGGGTGTTACTTCGATAGTCCGGACATGTGCAGAAAGAATCACCGGGTTCTGTTCCGCGCAGAGCGACGCGATACGTCTTGCCACTCAGCCTGCTGGTGACAACATAATCCTGCCACGGAGTCTTGCTGTCTTTGTCAGTCGCTTCGACGATAAACTTTTCGTCCTTCGCCCGCTGCGCTCGCTCGCTGAACGCCAGTTTGATGAGTTCCAGTTCATCGAGTGGTTCGACAGCTTCACGCTCGACCGGCGGCTTCGCGAGACCGAGTGACGATTTGGAATCCAGAATCACTGACAATGCGGTGCCCAGATGTTCGCAGGGGACATTGCATTTGTCGCAGTTCAGGAGCATCCGTCTGACTTTGTCCTGCCGCATCGTGATCGTGACGATGGCGTCTTCGTTTGGCAGTGAAAGTCGAAACAGATCGCCGTCCAGAAAGATCTGTTCGTCCCATTTTGCGACGCCGATTTTCCCGCCCGCATACAGCAGCTTCTTGCCCTCAACCGGACCGCCGAGCAGTTCACAGGCCTGTGTAAACGTGAGTCGTGAAAGGCGGTCTTTCAGCGTAAGATCTTTCGACTTCTTAACCTGAGTCGCCATCGTGTCGCTCCGTCTGTGTGTAGTGTCGGGAATATTTCAGATGAAACTGGAGCCGGGAATTTATCGCAGCAACACATCTGATGCGAGCGAACGCCGAGTTTTGACCAGCGATGGCAAGAAGCACTCCGGCGAGCGGTGTGGCGTCAGCCCACCGGTACAACCGCGATTCCTCTGCGGCGGTCGTTACTCGCACGAATCGCCGGGAGACTGATGGCAAGGAAAATAGTGGGCTGGAAGTTGTTCGTGTCTCAGATCTTCTTGCCTGAATCCTGTGAAATCCGGCGTTGAACAACGGGATTGGGTCGTGGTCTCCATCAACTGTCTCTGGCGGTATCGCCACACTGAGACCGCCGACTCGCATTCCTGTCAATGCACCTGGCCAACAACGCTGAGTGGACAGTCGGCTGTTGAAATCCTTGCTGTCCGGCAATGTACCGGAGGGCTGACGCCCGCCGCTCGCCGAAGTTTTCAACGTGTTCATATTTTTGGCAACTTTTGCCTTGCTACTTTGCATCGAAAAGCAGAACCGGATTGATCTTGAACTGCAACATGTTTGCAGTGTCGCGGCCGTGGTCGCCGCCTTTGCGCTGCATTGTGATGCGACCGATTTTCAGGTTGCCGGCTTTGGTGATTTCGACCTCGCCGTCGCCGAAGCAGTTGATGGCATCTGCGGATGACCTGATCACCCATTTGGGTTCGTTGGTGGCCTTGTATGTCACCATCATCCAGCCAGCGGCATGGACACCGTCTCCGGCGAGCAGGTCGGAGACAATCTCGTCTTTGTTCGCGCTGAAGAAATCTACAACAGCCTTTTGAACATTCGGATCCAACTCATCCAGATACATTCGCCTGCGGTCACGGCTGGACTCATGCGGCGGCGTCTCTCCGACATACAGTTTCAACGCCTCAACGACGTCGGGTGGCATCGCCCACATTTTTGAATAGGTCGTGAGCCAGCGTTTGTCGATCTGATTGAAACCGTGCGGACTGCTGACGAGCTTGATCGAAATTCTCTCGACTCGTTTGCCGGATTTCGTCGTGATCGTGACTTCGACGTCGGCTTTTTCGCCATGCGGCTTCGAGGCTGTGACATTATTGATATCAGTAAGCTCATAGTTCATCGCGGCGAGCCATGCACGAGCATCCGTATCAGTCTGCCATGTGTTGAGCTTGTCGCGGATTTCGTCCTCGTTTCGGAAGCCGTCTTTCGCGGTCTTCGATCCAAGCTCGACTTTTGCTGCGTCGGCATCCTGAACAGGAAGTCTGCAATGAATCCCGCGTCGGAGACACGGGCAACATTCCTGTGCATGCACGAAAAGGCAGGAAGTCTGCCATGCCAACAGAAATATGAGTATTGGTTTCGTGGTCATACTCGTAACTCGCACGCCGGAACTTCGCTGCGCTGCGGTCCGGCCTACTACGCTCGTGCTTTTTCGAAGAGTTCTTCAACGTCCATCCGGAACCCCTTCAGGACTCTTGATACGGCATGTTCAGTGCGGCCTGATCGGATCACGTCGCGATACTCACCGTCACGCAGGTGCAACACTTGAATCGAATCGTTGCGAGGATCAATGATCCAGTATTCGGCAATACCGGCGGCCGCATAATCGCGACGTTTGTCCACGAGGTCACGATCCGGATCGTCAGGGCTGATAATTTCTACAACCAGATCTGCCGTCTCCCAGAATTGTTCCTGTCGTCGTTTTGAATTGGCCTGGGACACAAACAGTACGTCGGGTTCTCGGAAATGTCGCTCGCTGATTCGGACGCGAGTCGGGGCTGACATGACGATTCCAAGGCGGGCCTGGTCCACAAAGGCATGCATTTGCAGAAATACAAGTCTCGCAATGAACTGATGCAGCAGTGATGGCACTGGCAGAACCTCCACATGTCCGTTCACCAATTCCACCATGCGATTGCCGGGCAGCGAAAAATAGTCACCATCCCGCCACTCGCCCTGACGCGGAAATAATTCCAGAATCGCAATGCTGGCGTCATCGTTGGTCGCATGGACAATTGACATGGCAAGGACACTTCCACGAAGATAAGCAGCGAGTTGACACCGCATTGAGAAATGGTCCGACCTCGGAGTTGGATCACCCTATCGTACTGCGACCTGACACTGCCGTGAAGTACAAATCGAACAATGTTTGGTGATGTCCTCTGTCCTGATTGAGTTTCTGGAGCCCCTTTGATGCTGCCATTTGGAAATGACCGACCAACGAATCCATCGCTCGATCGACGTCAACTCCTCGCCTATGCCGGATTTGGTGTGGCCGCGATGACAGCGGCTGAATCAACTGCAGTTGCGGCACAGCAGACCGCAGCGACCGCTGAACGCCGTCGATACAACATGAAGAAGTCGATCAACCTCTGGGCGTTTCCTTATCCGGGCAAGATGACGCTGCGTCAGTGTCTACAGCTGGCGAAAGATGCCGGGTTTGATGGGATTGAACTGAACTACGATCTGGACAGTGACCTGTCGCCGAAGTCCGGCACGAAGGAGTTCACCGAGATTCGGAAGATGGCGGACGAAATCGGCATCGCGATTAGTGGAGTCTGCTCATTCCTGTTCTGGCCATATCCACTCACCAGCAACGATCCTGCCGAGAGGGCTCGGGGCATGGAACTTGCAGGCCTGATGACTCAGGCGGCTCATGATCTGGGCACGAAGAATCTGCTGGTTGTGCCGGGTGCCGTGCACATGCCGTGGCGAGCTGATCATGATCCAACTCCGAACGATGTCTGCGATAAGCGTGCGAAGGAAGCGATTGCCAAACTGTTGCCGAATGCCGAGAAGCTGGATGTCTCGCTGAACATCGAGAACATCTTCTTCAATGCTTATCTGATGTCGCCGTTTGAAATGTGTGCCTTCGTTGACCATTTCTCCAGTGACCACGTGAAAGTACATTTCGACACCGGCAACATTATGGAGTACCAGTTCCCCGAGCACTGGATCCCGATCCTTGGCAAGCGCATCCGCAACGTGCATCTGAAAGAATACTCAAAGAAGAGCACCGACCATTCGCTCGAAGCCTTCCGCCCGCTGCTCGACGGCACCACCAACTGGCCCGCCGTGATGCAGGCGTTTGAAGACATTGGCTATGCAGACTATTTGACGTTCGAGTATTTTCACCCGTACCTGCACCACCCCGAGGCGTTGATTTACCAGACGGGGGATTCACTGGATCGGCTGCTGGGAATTAAGTTAGGTGAGCGGCAGGGCGTCAGCCCTCCGAGGTCGGCGCCATGATCTACACGGAGGGCTGACGCCCAACCGCTCGCCGACATGCTGAATTCAGCATTCCGGAGCCGACCAGCACAGGACTGGCTTTCTTGCGGCGTTGACTTCATCGGGCCGGCAGACGGCGGTGGTGTGCGGAGCGCCCTTGACGAGGTCGGCGGGTTCGCTGCAGATGGTGCGGAGTGCGGTGGCGAAGGCGTCGAGGGTTTCTTGCGACTCGGTTTCCGTGGGCTCAATCATCATGGCTTCTTCAACGACGAGCGGGAAGTAGACCGTGGGTGCGTGGAAGCCGTAGTCGAGCAGACGTTTGGCGATGTCCATGGTGGTGACACCGGATTGTTCCTTGATTCTGCGGGCACTGGCGACGAATTCGTGCATGCAGCGGTCGCCGTGCGGTACTTCCAGAAAATCCCTGACCTGGCTCAACAGATAATTCGCGTTGAGCACTGCGTTTTCGGAGGCTTCTCGCAGGCCTTTGCCGCCGAGTGTGCGGATGTAGAAGTAGCCTCGCAGAAGGATGCCGACGTTGCCGAAAAACGTGCGAACCTGACCGATGGATTTGGCGGGAGTCGATAAGGAATACCAATTCTTTGCCGCGTCAAAGGTGACAATCGGAGCGGGCAGGAACGGAGCAAGGAAATCGCGAACGGCGATCGGGCCGGCCCCGGGGCCACCGGCTCCGTGTGGGCCTGTGAACGTCTTGTGAACGTTGTAATGCATCATGTCGCCGCCGAAGTCGCCGGGGCGAGTCTTGCCCAGGATTGCATTCATGTTAGCGCCGTCGATGTAGACGAGACCGCCGACGCTGTGCAGCAGGTCAGAGACTTTGGCGATGTCGCGTTCGAAGAGCCCGAGCGTGTTCGGGTTGGTCACCATGAAGACGGCGGTCCGGTCGTCGAGCTGTGTCTTCAGTTCGTCAAGGTCCACGAAACCATTGCGACCTCCGGCGAGTTGGACACATTCAAATCCGGCGAGTGCGGCACTAGCGGGGTTCGTCCCGTGAGCGCTGGTTGGGAAAAGAACTCGTGTGCGTTTTTCGCCACGATCCTTGAAATACGCGGCGGCGGTCAGCAAGGCTGTGAATTCTCCCTGCGCTCCTGCGGCAGGATGCAGGGAGATCCCGGGCAGTCCGGAGATTTCGGCGAGCATACCCTGCATTTCAAAGAGGATGCTCAGCAGTCCCTGGATCTGCGCTTCGGGCTGGTACGGATGGCTGGTGGCTGCTTGCGGCAGCCGAGCCAGTCGCTCGTGTCGCTTGGGGTTGTACTTCATCGTGCAACTGCCGAGCGGGTAGAAGTGCGAATCAACGCTCATGTTCAGAGTCGATAGATTCACGAAATGCCGCACGACGTCTGGTTCCGCGATTTCCGGCAATGGCAGCAGTTCGGTGGCGAGGTGCGCAGCGTCGATGGCTGCGATTGATGTGACGGCCGGGACGTCGCTTTCCGGGAAGACAACGGTGCCTCGCCCGGCCCTGGACATTTCGAAGAGAAGCTGTGTGGCGGTTTGGTTTCGCATGATCTGAAGTTTTCAGTGTTCAGTTTTCAGAAACGGAAGTTGGAGAGTTTGCAGGCCGGACCAGGCGCAGCGCCATTCCGGCACGTCCGCGAATTGCCGGAACGGCACTGCGTTTGGTCCGGCCTACAATATTTCTTTCAACGCATTCGCAAAGGCTTCGATTTCGCCGCGCGTGCGTTTTTCTGTCAGTGCCACAAGGAAGCAGTTCTGCCAGCCGTCGATGTTCCTCATTTGAAAACGGGCGAGATCCGGGCCGACATTGATGCCCTTGTCAGCGAGAGCGACCAGAACTTCAGCGGCTGGTCGCGGCGTCTGCAGCAGGAATTCGCGGAAGAACGGTTGTGGAAACTTCAGCGATACGCCGGGAATTCGTGTCAGCAAGTCGGCGGCGTAGCGGGCTTTCTGATGACTGAGTGTCGCCATTTGCTTCAGGCCGCGCGGCCCGACGGTGGCGAGGAAGACTGTCGTGCGCAGAGCCAGAAGTCCCTGGTTGGTGCAGATGTTGCTGGTGGCTTTGTCACGACGGATATGCTGTTCACGCGCCTGCAGATTGAGAGCAAAGCAGTCTCTGCCCTTGCGATCCGTGGTCTTGCCGATCAATCGACCCGGCATCTTGCGGACGTATGCGTTTCGACATGTAAAGATGCCAAGCAACGGTCCACCGTATTGCAATGGAGTACCCAAGGGCTGGCCTTCGGCGACAGCGATGTCAACTCCATAGTCGGCGGGCCTTTTCAGCAGGCCAGGGCTGACAGCGTCAAAGGCAAGAATCGACAACGCACCGGCTTCATGAGCGATCTCAGTCAGGGCCTTGACATCTTCGAGGCAGCCAAAGAAGTTGGGATGCTGGACGACGATAGCCGTTGTTTCTGAATCAATTGCGGCTCGGCATGTTTCAGCTGTTATGACGCCGTTCGTTTGCGGCAGTTCGACAAGTTGCGTGCCAAGCCGTGCGAAGTACGTTTCCAGCACCTGTCGGTATTCCGGATGCAGCGTGGATGCAACCGCAACCTTTTGATGGCGTCCATTGATCCGCATGGCCATGAACACGGCTTCACTGACGGCCGTCCCGCCTTCGTAGAGGCTGGCGTTTGAAACGTCCATACCGGTGAGTTGCGAAATCAGCGTCTGATATTCGTAGAAAGCCTGCAGCGTACCCTGACTGGCTTCGGCCTGATACGGCGTATACGCGGTATAAAATTCTCCTCGCGATGTGATTTCATCCACAACAGCCGGGATAAAATGGTCGTAAACTCCGCCACCCAGGAAGCAGGTTTTGAACGACGTCCCGCCCTGCCCCAGGCGTTGTTCCATTTCCTGCTGCAGTGCAAGCTCGGAGGCTGCAGGCGGGAGGTTCAGTTCGCGTTTGAGTTGCAACTCAGGTGGAATCTGTGCAAAAAGATCGTCAACGTGCTGAATCCCGATCGCGTCCAGCATGTGTCGTCGCTGTTCGGGAGTGTCAAAGAGATAGGGCATATGAGGAAGGACCAATGAACAATAAAAAATGACCAATGACTAATACCCCGGAGCCCCGGCGATTCATTGGTCATTTGGATTTGAACATTGAGATTTGGGCACCTAATGCGTGGCGTTCTCGCAGTGTTTCAGATACTCAGCGTGGCTGAGCAGATTATTCACCTGCGATGGGTCTGCCATGCGGAATTTCAGAATCCACGCCTTTTCATATGGGCTGTCGTTGAGGTGCGTCAGATTATCCGGAAGCTCTTCGTTGACGGCCGTCACTTCGCCCCGAACGGGCGCGTAGATTTCGCTGACAGCTTTCACACTTTCAATCTCGCCGATCGACTCCCCCGGTGAAAACTTCTTCCCGACGGCAGGCAGCGACAAGTACACAATATCAGTGAGCAATTTGACAGCGAAGTCTGAAATGCCGACCGTCGCAATGTCTCCATCAACAGCGACCCATTCGTGAGTCTTAGCGAAACGCAGGTCATCTGGTTTCATGGTTGACGCTTTCAATCTGGACAAAGGCCAATGAGACGCTTTAAAAAAGGGGTCAGGAACCAATCGTGCGGAGCACCCTTTGGGCCATTTGGCTGTCGGTTCCCGACCCTTTCTTAATGCCTGACAAAACACTACTGCGCCGAGTTACCCGGCGGAACACCCTTTTCATTTTCGCAGAATTGACTGCCGACTTCGCGCTCCAGTTCTGCAATTTTCTGCAGGCGTCGCGCGTGGCGACCCTCTTCGAATGGGGTCTTCAGCCAGATTCGAATCACCTGATCGGCCAGTTGATCGCTCAACTGATCTGCCGACAGGCAAATCACGTTGGCGTCATTGTGCATACGACTGTATTCCGCCGTGACGCTGTCATGGCACGGTGCGGCGCGGACACCAGCAAATTTATTCGCTGCGATACACATGCCGATACCGGTGCCGCAGATCAGGATTCCGCGATTGATGTGTCCGTTGGATACCTGACGGGCAACCTGAGCCGCAAAATCCGGGTAGTCAACGCTTTGAGCTTCGAACGGACCAAAGTCCTGGACGTCGCAATCCAGACTCTGCAGAAGCTGGGCGAGGCGCGCCTTCAACTGCACGCCGCGATGATCACTTGCGATGCCGATTTTCATAAGAGTTCACGCATCTTTCCTGAACAATTCATCAATCCAAAGTCGTAGGTTGTCACGGATCTGCTGGGCACAACAGCGGTAATCATCCAGAGTCCCGCCGATTGGGTCGGCAATATCGGCCTCTGATCGATTGAGCAGTCGAAATCGATCTGACAGGTCAGGGCGGGCTTCGATCAAGGCCATTCGATGGCGATCTGTCATCGTGAGTACGAGTGTGGATTCTTCGAGCATCGGAGCCGTAACTTGCTGGCTTAAGTGCTGCGACAGATCCAAACCGCTCTCCCGCATGATTTGTACCGCTTCGCGGGTCGCAGGGTCACTTCCACCGGCTGCGATTCCCGCAGAAAAGACATCGATCCCACGTTCGCGCAATTCCCAATCCCGGCAGTCAAGTTTTTCAATCACGAGTTTACGGAACAGAGTCTCAGCCATCGGGCTGCGACATGTATTGCCTGTGCAAACAAACAAAACACGCAGAACAGCGTCTGTCGCTTGACCGCTGTTGG
>CAZFDW010000002.1:25353-62141 GCA_964517865.1 uncultured Chitinophaga sp. | reverse complement strand
GACGCTAACGCGTTCCGGCTGATTAACACGATCTTGTTCCTGGACGGGTTCTAAGACTCAGCCTGCTTTTTTGCCTGAAAGATGTGAAAGATGGCCCTCAGTTGCACGAGAACACGTCCACGCTCACAATGCCCGTGACAATTCGATTCAACCCGGCCGGCATGTTGCATACAGGGAATCTTCGTTGACCATCTTTCTGAAAATCATCAACCGCGAAATACCGGCGGACATCGTCTACGAAGACGAGCTGTGTCTGGCGTTTCGCGATGTCACTCCACAGGCTCCGGTGCATGTGTTGCTCATTCCGAAAAAGCCGATCGTTTCACTGCGTCAACTTGCTCCGGTCGATGCGGAACTTTGTGGACATCTGCTGCTGACGGTTCCCAAAGTCGCGGAAATTCTCGGACTTGATGGCGGTTATCGGACTGTTGTCAACACGGGCGCGGACGGTGGACAGAGTGTCTACCATCTGCACATTCACATCCTTGGCGGCAGGCCAATGTTATGGCCGCCAGGCTGATCAGCGGCGACTCAATCTCGTCTGCAATCGCCGAACAGACTTCTGACCTTCAATTTCTCCCACCTCAAACTCCCACGGATCATGTCTATGAAATGGCTCATCAACTCAGCATCCTTGATTCTGCTGACCATGGCTCTCTTGCCAATCAGCAAAACTGTCTTTGCCGACGATGGCAGTGAACGCCCCGGCGTGAGCATGGCCGTTGCCGCCACAAAGCTGGCGGAAATCCTGCCCGCTGAGCTAAAAGAGAAGATGATGTACGGCTATGACGATCCGGAGCGGCTCAACTGGCACTTCATCCCACGCGATCGCAACGGCGTGGTGCTGTGGGATCTGACCGGGGAATCGCGCAAAGCTGCGGACGAACTGGTGAAATCAGGACTTTCGGCAGCTGGGTATGCAAAGACGTTACAGGTGCGCAGCCTGGAAGAAGTGTTGTACCTGTTCGAAGAAGGCGAGGAAGAATATCGCCGCAACCGCCGACATCCTCATAAGTACCACATCACAATTTTTGGTACGCCCGGTCCAACCGGCAAATGGGGCTGGCGTTTTGAAGGTCATCACTTATCACTGAATTTCATGATCCAGGACGGTGTCATCGTCAGCAGCACGCCGGAGTTTTTCGGAGCGAATCCGGGACTCATTGATGGCGGTCCGAAACGCAGCCTGCGCGTCCTCGGCAAACGCGAAGATCTGGCACGCGATATTCTGAAGTCATGTACTGAGGTTCAGCAGAAACAGATGTGGATTGCGAAAGAAGCACCGGACGATATTCGTGGTGCCGGGGAGGCTCAGCCGGTCGTGACGGAAGCCGTGGGTCTGCGGTACGCCGATATGTCTCCTGAACAGCAGACACTGCTGCGAGAACTGATTGCTGAATATGTCACCGCCATGCCCGTGCAGGTCGTCCGCGATCGCATGCAGGCCATTGAAAAATCCGGGATGGACGATGTCCGCATCGGCTGGTGGGGCGAATCGGAACGAAATCAGCGACATCACTACGTCGTCCAGGGGAAATCGTTCATCATTGAGTACAATAATACTCAGAACGAAGCCAACCACGTTCACGCCATGTGGCGCAACATCGGTGGCGATTTTGATCTGCCCGCTAAGAAGTAAGCACCAGTGCAGAAGTTCCTTCGTTTAACCGCGTGCCCATCGGGCCGCGCTTCGCTGCCAATCGCGGGGCGTTGCCCACGCGGTTAAACGATATGATGCCAAACGACTTCTACCGAGGTGCTTAGTTAACCGTGTTTTTCGAAAAGTCAGAATCCCTTCATGCTCCAGTCGCCTCAGAGTTTTCGTCTTTCCAATGGTCTGCTTGTCATTGTTGAACCGATGCTGGATGTGCAGTCGGCAGCCGTGACGCTGCTGGTGCCTGCCGGAGGTGTGCGCGATGCCGACGGGCGGTGCGGGACCGCCGCGATTCTGACGGAAATGTTTACGCGCGGGGCGGGGGGATTGTCCGCGCGTGAACTCAGCGCGGCAATGGACAATCTCGGTCTGCAGCGTAGTGTCCATGTGGGAAACGCGCATGTGACGTTTTCTGCCGCGACAACTGCTGATCGTATCATTGATGCGCTGCCTTTCATCGGACGCATGGTGACCGAACCACACCTGGCCGATGAGGAATTCGAACCTGCACGCGATCTGATCGAACAGAGTCTGATGTCGCTGGAAGACGAGCCGCGTCAGCGGCTGGGAAAAGTACTTCGTCAGTACAGTTACGCCGCTCCGTGGGGAAACTCGTCGGAAGGAGAACTCACTGATCTGCCTGCGATTACGATTGCCGACGTGCGACGCCACTACCAGCATTTCATGCGCCCCGATGAAGCGATTTTGGGCATTGCAGGAAACGTCAACTTCGATCAGATTCGTGAAACGACAGAAGCTGCGTTCGGCGGCTGGGAATCAGCGCCGGTGTCTGACCTCGCCATTGGCACATTGCCACTGTCGCCGTGTCACATCGAACATGATTCAGCTCAGACGCATATTGGCCTCGCATGGAACACGGTGCCTTATCGCGATGAACGCTACTTCGAAGCCTGGGCTGCCGTGAGTCTGCTCAGTGGTGGCATGAGTTCCCGATTGTTCACCGAAGTTCGTGAACGCCGCGGACTGTGTTATGCGATTTCCGCTTCACTCAGCACACTGCGTGACGAAGGCCGTGTGTTTGCCTATGCCGGCACCACCACCGAACGGGCTCAGGAAACACTCGACGTGACTGTGGCAGAAATCCTGCGACTGCACGAAGGAATCACCGAAGACGAACTTGAACGCTGCAAAGCCCGCGCAAAAAGTTCGCTCATCATGCAGCAGGAATCAACCACGTCCCGCGCGTCCTCACTCGCGCGTGACATGTATCACCTGGGTCGTGTGGTCACACTCGATGAAATCAACTCCCGCATCAACGCCCTCAGCACGACACAGGTTCGCGATTTTTCCATCGAGTACGCTCCCAAAGCGATGGTCCTTGTCACGATCGGCCCCCACGCACTCAATCCCGCATGTGTCACGCCCCTCAGCTAAAACGTCTTCCCTGCCAACTGCCAACTGCCAACTGCCAACTGCCAACTGCCAACTGCCAACTGCCAACTGCCTACTGCCTACTGACTACTGACTACTGACTACTGACTACTGACTACTGACTACTGACTACTGACTATGAACTTTCAACAAACCACGCTCTCCAACGGCCTGACATTGATCGCTGAGACGAATTCGTCGGTCCACAGCGTCGCGGCCGGTTTCTTTGTCCGTGCCGGTTCGCGTGACGAAACGGCGGATGTGTCCGGCGTGAGTCATTTTCTGGAACACATGGCGTTCAAGGGCGACGACAAGTTCTCGGCCGACGACATCAATCGTGTGTTCGACGAAATTGGCGCGAAGTACAATGCTTCGACAAGTGAAGAAGTCACGATGTATTATGCCGCCGTGCTGCCGGAATACCTGGAACGCGCACTGGAACTGCTCTCATCACTCATGCAGCCCGCGCTGCGCGTCGAAGACTTCGCCATGGAGAAAAATGTCATTCTTGAAGAGATCAGCATGTACGATGATCAGCCCTCGTTCATCTGCTACGACCACATGATGTCCACGCATTTTGCCGGACATCCATTGGGGCAGAGTATTCTCGGCACCAATTCCAGCATCGCAGCACTCACTGCCGAACAGATGCGGGACTATCATCGCTGCCGGTATCACACGGGCAATATCACACTGGCTGTCGCCGGGAACTGTGCTTTCGAGGACATCGTGGCTCTGGCCGAAAAATATTGCAGCCGGATTCCGAAGGGCGACTCCGTCCGACCGTTGCCGGAAGTGATGACGCAACCGTCCATCCGGACCGTGGTTCGTGACAGCAGCGTGCAGCAGCACATCATGCAGATGGGCCCTGGTCCGAAATCCAACAACCCGCTGCGTTTTGCTGCGGAACTCTTATCTGTTGTCGTTGGTGACGATTCCAACAGCCGGCTATTCTGGGAACTCGTGGATCCGGGTCACGCAGAATCGGCAGATCTGGGCTACAGCGAATACGACGGAGCCGGGGCATGGATGAACTATCTTGCGTGTTCGCCGGCCGACGTGCCGGACAACCTTGCGCGCTGCAAACAGGTCTTCGATGAAGTCAATGCGAACTGCATCAGCGGGGATGAACTGGAGCAGGCTCGCAACAAAGTTGCGTCACGAATCGTGCTTCGCGGCGAACGTCCGATGGGACGACTCTCGTCACTCGGAGGCAACTGGATGTACCGCCACGAATACCGTTCCATCGCCGCCGACCTCCAGACGATTCGCAGTCTGACACTGAACGACATCCGCGAAGTCCTCAACCGTTTTCCCATCACCATGACCACTACAGTCGGCGTCGGGCCGCTGAAGGATCTTGGCTCAGGTTCGTAAAATCGGAACCTACGGGATTTTCCAGACTTGATTTTGGGGTAGGCCGGACCAAGCGCAGCGCCGTTCCGGCACTTGGCCGACCTGCCGGAACGGCGCTGCGCTTGGTCCGGCCTACAGATTCAACCCCAATTCGTTGTTTTGACAAAGCACGACTCGAACAACCACTTTATCACTGCAACTACTGGGTCTTTTCCAGATGCGTGATGAACTGCTGCAGGTCTCGTGGCAGTGGCACTCTGAACATCAAAGGCTGGCTCGTGGTTGGATGTATAAATCCCAGGTCGGCGGCGTGCAGGGCAAGACGCGGCGCACGACTGTTGTCGCTGATCGGCGGTTCCCCGAAAAGGCCGCGATACTTGACGTCGCCGCAGATCGGATGGCCCAACTCTGCCAGATGAATGCGAATCTGATTGGTGCGACCGGTCTCAAGTTGACACTCAACTTCGGCGTAGTCTCCTATCATTCGCAGGCAGTTGATATGCGTGACAGCCCGCTTGCCGTGGATTCCGTCGGAACTGCTGCCGCGCACTCCGTCACCTCGGTCACGGACAAACGTCGTCGATATGGTCTGTGCTTCCAGTCTGCCCGGAACAACGCAGAGGTAACGCCGAAATGACGTGTGCGTCGCGAACTGTTCGATGAGATGTATCTGCGCTGGTTCAGTTCGGGCAAAGGCCAGCGCGCCACTGGTTTCCCGATCGATCCGGTGAACCGCCAGCAGTTCGACCGTGCTGCTGTCGCGTCGATTTTCCCGGCGTGCGATCAGGCGGGCCAGGCACTCTTCGAGCGATGGCTGCAGGTCACGCCGTTCCTGTCGCCATTTCACATCGCCCGGATGACGCAGCGACAGCATCCCGGCGGGCTTGTTCACGACCACAACCTGACTGTCCAGATGCAGAATCTGCACGTCTTCATCGCGCGGGGGCGGCGGCAGCGGCTGGGAGCGAACCTCGATCGCGTCACCGGCCACGACACGTCGGCCTTCATCCACACACAGAATTCCGTTGACTGTGATCCGACGACCGGCCAGATGTTTCCGCGCCGCAGACCACGTAAGATCGACCGCGAGCTTGCGGAGCGCACCCAGCACCGCGCCCGCGGTTTCGGCTGTAACGATGAATTGTTGTTTTGTCATGAATGTCTGCAATTCTGTCGGGCGTCTATCTTCGCGTGTGAACCTGCGAGCTCAGCAACGAATGCGAAGCGTGGACCATTTTCCGCTGCGGTGGCCAACCGGAACGCAGAAGGAGCACGACAACGCTTCGTCCCTGCAGCGAATAGTTGTCTTTGTGTGATAACGGTTCTGATGGGACGCTGGTGAGGCTGGTGTCCATATACGGGATCCAGCGTTCGGACGGCTTGTGTCGGGGGAGTCGAAATGACACACGTCCCGGCTGCGAATTGAGCAACACCAGGAGTGTGTCGCCTACGATTGGCCGTCCGCGTTCATCCACTTCGTCAATCGATTCGCCGTTCAGACGCATTCCCAGAGCATGAAGTTCGCCGCTGTTCCAATAATGATGATCGGCGATTTCCTCGCCGTCCGGAGTGAGCCATGCCACATCCTTGACGCCGGCACCGCGAATACGCCGGCCCTGAAAGAAGTTGCGTCGCTTGAGAACCGGTTGCGCGTGCCACAGCCCGGTCATCTGCTTCGCGAACTCCAGAAACTGTTTCTGTTCCGCATTCAGGTTCCAGTTGATCCAACCGATCTCATTGTCCTGGCAATACGGATTGTTGTTGCCTTGCTGAGTCTGTTCCACTTCGTCGCCACTGCGAATCATGGGGACGCCCTGGGACAGCAGCAATGTTGCCAGCAGGTTCTTCCGTTGCTTCAGTCGCAGGCTCTGGATTTCCGGATCGGTCGTTTCGCCTTCGACACCGCAGTTCCAGTTGTTGTTGTGGTTGTCGCCGTCGCGGTTTTCTTCCAGATTGGCGAGGTTACGTTTTTCGTGATACGTCACCAGATCCCGCAGGCAAAATCCGTCGTGGGCTGTGACAAAGTTGATACTGGCGTACGGCTTTCGTCCGTTATGCTGATACAGATCGCTGCTGCCGGTCAGGCGCGTGGCGACTTCGGAAATCAGCCCGCCATCGCCCGCCCAGAACCGACGAATCGTATCGCGATAGCGTCCGTTCCATTCAGACCACAGATGCGGAAAGTTGCCGACCTGATAACCTCCGCTGCCCAGGTCCCACGGTTCCGCAATCAGCTTGACCTGCGACAGAATCGGATCCTGCAGCATGATGTCGAAAAAGGCACTCAGCTTATCGACGTCATGCAGTTCACGAGCCAGCGCGCTGGCCAGATCGAAGCGGAAACCATCGACGTGCATTTCCTGAACCCAGTACCTCAGACTGTCCATGATCAACTGCAGCACACGCGGCGTCTGCATGTTGAGCGTATTGCCGCAGCCGGTAAAGTCCTGATAGTAGCGGCGATTGTTCGGCATCAGCCGGTAATAGGAAGCATTGTCGATTCCTCGAAGTGACAGAGTCGGGCCACGTTCGTTGCCCTCGCCCGTGTGATTGTAGACGACATCCAGAATAACTTCGATCCCGGCCTCGTGCAGCCGCTTCACCATGTTTTTGAATTCGTTAATCACTTCATCAGGACGACTTGCCGATGAATAACGAGTCTCCGGTGCAAAAAATGACAGCGTGTTGTAGCCCCAGTAATTGCACAGTCCATGCGATACGAGATGGCGATCATCGACTCGATAATGCACGGGCATCAGTTCCACCGCCGTGACACCCAGTGCCTTCAGATGATCAATCGCCGCGCGGGATGCAAGTCCGGAGTAAGTTCCACGAAGCGGTTCGGGCACATGCGGATTCAGCTTAGTGAATCCCTTCACGTGCATCTCATAGATCAGGGTCTTGTGCCATGGCGTCCGCGGATGTGCATCGTCGCCCCAACGAAACTGTGAATCGACCACGACACCCAGCGGCGCGCACCACGCATTGTCGCGCTCATCGATCTGCAGGTCTTCTGCCTCATGCCCCACCTCATGCCCGAACATGGCATCGGACCAGCCAATCCCGCGACCAATTGCTCTGGCGTAAGGATCCAATAGAACCTTATTCGCGTTGAAGCGATGTCCGGCTGGCGGATCGAATGGACCATGCACCCGATAGCCATAAAGTTGACCAGGTCGAACGTCAGGCAGGTAGACATGCCAGATTCGATCCGTCTGTTCCTTTAGCAGAACCCGGCTCGCTTCTTTTCTGTCCTCAGGATTGTCGAAAAGGCACAATTCAACGCCGGTCGCATGTTCTGAAAACAGGGCAAAGTTCACTCCTCCACCATCCCATGTTGCTCCCAGTGGATTTGATCGTCCAGGCCAGACTTTCGGTTGCATCGCACTCTTCATCTAAAACGTCTTGAAGTTCACGGAAGCGGAGTATCCCGAAAATGGCAACATTTGGACATCTTCGGCAAGCTGGAGGATGTCTGTGTATTGATTTTGCACAAGACTATACACATGATCATATGTGCCGTCCGGGTGGTGAGTGTCTTTTCCGGCTGTACCAACTTTAACGATCGCCAGGGATTGGCAGTGAGCGATTGCGGTCGGGAAGGGCAGACCGTGAACAGATAGGACGCACCAATGCGCCGATATGACATTGCAGGAGAACGTTTTTTTGCGCGATGATCCCGCGCGCCGGGATCGTGTTTGCGGAAATGGGCAATCGCAGTCGACTTTGTGTTTGACTCTGTTTTTGCCAAACAGTCAGATATGGTGAAACAGGGTGTCGGGTTTGAAAATGAGAGTGGCTGAGGGTTTATCGTTTTTCGTTTGGTGTAAGTGGACTCCATGAAAAGCCTCATATTCAAAGTGTCAGCTGTGTTTGTTGCGGTGATTTCCGTAGCACTCATGGGTGCATCGCTGTCGGTGTACTTTGTACATCCCGACGCCACGTCGGAGATCAATACTCCGGCGATGCTGAACTACTCGTTCGAACAAACCACGGGCGAAAACCCAACGTGGACGGTGAAGCGTCGATTCTCAATCGATCCCCTCGCGCCGGCAGAACGCGGCCAGGTAGGATCGTACAAGACGGCCTATGAAGCGATCACAAAAGCGCATGAAGATCTTGCCACCCAGATGGGACGGAAAAAGGGTAAAAAAGTCGATGCGAAGACGATCGTTGATCTGCAATTGATTGTGTTTAAAGCTTCCCAGGAGCAGGACGTGAAAGCGATTGACGATCGCGTGGTGATGCTGAGAGCGGGAGCCGAACAATGGCAGACCGCCGTACAGGGTCGCTCCGAGGCAGCTCAGACGATCTCCGGGGAGACACTGGAAGTTCGTGAGGAAACAGCGGCTCGTCGGACGGACGTGTTGCGACTTCGACATGAACTGGAAGAAGCGCGGACGGATCTGTTTCGGTTGAATGAAATTTTGCGTCACGATACCGATCAGCTGCTGCGTCTTGAACTGGAAAATCAGGCGCTGGAACAACGCCTGCAGCAATTACAGCAATAGTCGCAGAATCACGCAGGACAGATGGCTGGCCGGACATATCCTGCTGCCTGATCGAAGTCATGTTTTCGGATAACGTTAGTTTACCATTTTTGAGTACTCACCTGAGCGGGTTCGTTTTATGAACCTGAGAGGCGTCGGAGCAGCACGATGAATAATATCGTCAGCAAAATTCTGATTGTGGCCAATCTGGTTTTCAGTCTGTGCTTTATGTGCTTTGCCGGCGCCGTGTTTACGTTCCAGGCCGGCTGGCGTGATAAGGCAAACAAGACTCAAACGCAGCTGGCCAGCGCGAATGATCAGATCAAGGATTTGCAGGGACAGAAGGATCAGCTCACCACAAAGCATGCCAAAGATCTGGGAGACGAAACGACTCGAGCCAACAACGCCGAGGCCCAGATCAACGGTCTGAAGCTGGATCGAGATCAGGCGGTCGGCAACCTTGCCAATGCGGAAAAAGAACGGGAAAAGCATCTGGCCGATCTGCTGGTTGCCAACCAGGAAATGCAGGCCCGCAAAACCGAAACCAACGATGCACGAGCGGAAATCAAACGGCTGCGAGATCAGAATAACGAAGCGATTGCCGTTCGCCGAGGACTGGAAGACAAAAATCTGGAGATGGTAGGGGCACTTGCCGATGCCGCCACCCGTGAAGTGCAGTTCCTGAAGGAAATCACTCATCTGAATGATCTGCTGCGTTTGAACAAAATCGATCCGCGTGATCCCGTAATTGGCCCGGCTCCAAAGGTCGTCGAGAGAGTCGATGGGTTTGTCGTCGAGTCTCGCAAGAACGCATCGCGGAGTGCAGAACTTGTTCAGATCTCAGTCGGCAGTGACGACGGCGTATTCAAGAATCTGAAGATGACCGTTTATCGAGATTCAAACTTTCTGGCCACGATTCAGATCACTGACGTCTATCCGGACAAAGCGGTGGGGCTGGTCGTTGATGAAACCCGAAACGGTACCATAGAGCGAGGCGACAATGTCACAACAAAGTTCTGATCCCACGATTTACGACGGACTGATGTTCGTATCGCTCGGGGCTGTCATCGTGGGGATCGTGTTCCTCATCATGGCACTGGATGGCTACGGCTGGTCCGCAGGCTGATATCTGCAGGATATAAGCCAAACCAGCGCATGATCGCGCATTCGTCGATGGGTTGTGTGCCACTGGCTCTGCCAGTGCGCCCGAATTGCAAAAAGCACTGGGAGAGCCAGTGGCACACATCGCCCGCCATCAGCGGATGGCGGGAACAAAGTATCGATGTCAAATCGCGAACTACTACCATTCCGCAGCATGGCATTGTTCTGGCATTTCTTCGTGCTCGTGCTCAGCAACGCGGTGCTCGTGCTCGTAATCGACGCCCAAATTATACTCGACCATGGAATCCGAGACACCATCGAATTTCATCGCCATCCGAGTTAACATCGCGACAATAAACGAGACGTATCAAATGCGTTCGCGACGTATTCGATCGACGTCAAGTCGATCATGGTCAAACAGGTATTCTGTCATGGTTGCCTCGATTCGATTACGAGCACGAGCACCGTTTCACTGAGCACGAGCACGGTAAATGCGCCTGTATCCCAGACCAATACACAACTGACAGACCACTATTACTTGCCGCGATGCTGGCGCTTGCGTTCATTTTCCTTCAGCAGCACCTTGCGCAGACGAATGACCTGCGGCGTCACTTCCACATACTCGTCCCATTCGATGTATTCCAGAGCCGACTCCAGCGTCAGTTCCCGTTTCGGCCGCAGCACGACCGCTTCTTCCGCACCGGTCGAACGATTGTTGGTCAGCTTCTTTTCGCGAATGGGATTCACAACCATGTCGTTGTCCCGCGCGTTTTCGCCGACGATCATGCCTTCGTACACGTCTTCGCCGCCATGGCAGAACAGTTCGGATCGATCCTGAAGCTTAAACAGCGCATACGTCACCGTTCGACCACTGTCCTGCGAAATCAGGACACCGTTCTGCCGATGAGGAATATCACCTTCAATCGCACGATAATCTTCAAAGCGGTGATGCATGATGGCTTCACCACGTGTCGCATTGAGCATCTTGGTACGCATCCCGATCAGGCCGCGCGCCGGAATACTGAATTCCAGATGAGTCATGCCGGTTGACGTCGTGGTCATGGTTTTGGCCTGACCGCGTCGCGATCCGACCAGTTCCATCACCGGGCCTACGTCCGCACTCGGCACATCAACTTCCAGCAACTCGTAAGGTTCACACCTCTTACCATTGATTTCCCGGACGATGACTTCAGGCTTGCCGACAGACAGCTCAAACCCCTCACGACGCATCGTTTCGATGAGCACAGCCAGATGCAGCACACCACGTCCGGACACCGTGAATGCTTCTTTGTCTTCCGTTTCTTCGACTCGCAGTGCCACATTTGACTTGAGTTCGCGGTACAGCCGATCTCGCAGATTGCGGCTGGTGACGAACTTCCCGTGCTGACCTGCCAGTGGTGAACTATTGATCGTGAACTTCATCGAAAGTGTGGGTTCATCGACCGCGATACGTTCCAGTGCCACCGGAGTCAGTGGGTCAGCGATCGTGTCGCCGATTTCCGGATCGGGCAGACCGATCACAGCCACGATATCACCCGCACAGGCTTCTTCGGCATCAGATCGCCCCAGGTTGTCATACAACTGGATCTGATCGACTTTGGCAAGTTTTTTGGAACCATCGGCTCGCATCAAAGCGATCTGCTGACCCGTGCGAATTCGTCCGGCAGCAATTCGTCCGGTGGCAACTCGACCAACATAGCGTGACCATTCCAGCGACGTGACCATCAGCTGCAGCGAATCATCCGGACGCACAATCGGACCTGGGATCTTCTCAAGCACCAGTTCCAGCAGAGGTCGCACGTCGCCACCCTTCTGGTTTGGATCATGCGTGGCATAGCCTTCACGCGCGCTGGTGAAGATGTAGGGGAAGTCGAGCGTCCTGTCGTCCGCGCCAAGTTCGACAAGCAGGTCAAAGGTCTGTGACAGAACTTCATCCGGGCGACAGTCCGGGCGGTCAATTTTGTTGATGACGACCATCAGCGACAGCCCGCACTGCAATGCTTTCTGCAGCACGAATCGTGTTTGTGGGCGAGGCCCCTCAAACGCATCCACGACGAGCAGCGCTCCGTCGGCCATCTTGAGAACGCGTTCAACTTCGCCACCAAAGTCGGCGTGCCCCGGTGTGTCAATGATATTGATGCGTACATCGTTCCACATCATGGCGATGTTCTTGGCCAGAATCGTGATGCCGCGTTCACGTTCCAGATCGTTTGAATCCAGAATGCAGGTGCCCATCTTCTGGTTTTCGCGAAACATGCCGCTTTGACGGATGAGGCAGTCCACGAGCGACGTTTTGCCATGGTCAACGTGGGCAATGATAGCGATATTGCGAATATCAGTACGACGCAGAACACCCTGATCATCGACGACAGGAAGAGAAACAACGGCAGACATGAAAAACACCCTGGGAGCTCGATCGCGCGCAATTGTTGTGACCCCGGAGTGCGTCGAGGATTGACGCGGCTGGAATCCGGGAAAATGGGACCGAGAAGCGACGGAATGATACCCTGACCGGTGCCCTGCACGAAGACGTCCTTTTTGAATTCACCAGAAATTCTTCGTTACCGGACCAGTTTTACGCAGAAAAAGGCCGGAATTTTCGGGATTCTGAGCAGTTGATCGCCGCCCAACTCTTCAGCTTCCCAAGCCTATGAGACTGTCGTCTTAATCGTTCAGCGGCACGCCGCAGGCGTCGGTGCCAGGTTTCGCGTACGCCTGCCGCTCGCCGTTAAACGAAAATGCCGACATTGAAGACTAAAACGACAGTCCCCTGGATGCAGCACTGGCCAGCCGTGCAGCGATGTTGACCGCGCCGACAACGGCGTCCTCGACCACCGTTGTCTGGAACAGCGTGATTTCTGCGGTCTCGATCCCGGCAATCACTTGCTGCCGGAATTCAGGATTCTGAATCAGCACAGAACCTGTCAAAGTAAGCGAAAGCATCGATTGCATCTCCAGTCGCCGCGCGGTCACGACCGCCATTGCCGCCAGTTCTACTGCAGCCTGTTTGAGGATTTCCAGAGACACATTGTCCCGCCGAACTGCAGCAGCGAATCCCAGCGACGCCATATTCGCCACGACCGCGCGCGGAACTTCGTGCGAATAGACGGCGGTGACAATTTCCTGCGGTGACGACAGCTCAAGATGTCCGATCACGTCAGCCACCAGACACGTCTGTTCTCCGCGCCCATCGACGGCCCGCGACACGGCATTCAACACCGCACGTCCAATGCTGAACGCGCTGCCTTCATCACTGAACAGGTATCCCCAGCCACCGCTGCGGGCTGTCTGACCGTTTGCATTGCGCCCCCAGGCAAGAGACCCTGTGCCCGCGATCAGCGCCACGCCCCAGCCATCGCCCTGATCCACATGCAGCAATGGTACGGCATCATTGACGACCAGAACCGTCGCCGCCAGTCGTGAAAAGTTCGCCCAGTCTTCGATCACACGTCGATCCGAATCCCGATCCGCCCCGGCCAGCCCGAGACAAGCCGCCGCCACCGTCGCCCGCGGCAAGTCTGCGTCCGCGAAAGCGGATTCGATGGCAGTCTCAAGATTTTGCAGAGCCATCACCGGCCCGACCGCCCGTTGATTCGAAGGGCCTGCTGAACCCTTTCCCAGAACAACGTCCTTGTTCGTAAGCGAACCATCACCTTGCGCCGCCAACCACGCAACCGTCTTCGTACCACCGCCGTCGATACCGAGGACAAGAGACGTTGCAGGATGTTGAAGTGGATTCATGTCGCGCGGGATTCTATCGATGCATGACGCGGCTATCAACCAACCCGCCTGTCGATGAGGATGTTTTCCGGCTTGATGTCCCGATGCACGGTCCCTTCGTCGTGAGCGAACTGCAATGCCTCGCAATTCTGCGGCACGATTGCCAGCGCCTCCGCCGGAGTGAACATTCCGGTTTTCATCGACTGCCGTAGGTTTGCGCCGTCCACGAACTCCATGATGATGTAGCAGAGGCCGTCACGTAGGTCAGGCTTTCCAGTCTGACTCGATCGCGCGAAGGCGTCAGGCTCGAAAGCCTGACCTACTACTCCAAAGATGACATTTCTGCAGTGTATAATTCAATCTGATACATGTCTCGTGAATTTCAGTTCTGGATACTCTCGGCCTCCGTAGAATCGGCGATCGCATGCAGCAGTCGATCAACCGCATGCCCCAGAGGAGTCTCACCTGGAGTCACCCGGCTGTTCAACAGAGCCACCATGCTGAATCCATCGTGACGCCTAATCATGCATGTGGATGTACCGTCGAGAGATCCTGTGTGCCAGTGATTCACTTGCCCGCCGGAGACAACGCGATTGGACCAGCCAAGTGAATAAAAGCCTGGTTTCTCCTTTCCTTCCGGCTCAAATCCCGCCAGTCCCGGAGGACGCTGATACATCATATCAATCGACTCCTTACGAAGCAGCACGCACACATCGGGGTTATCAAACGCGGCAGCAAAGGTCGCAATATCGGCCGCTGACGCGATCCATCCTCCATGCGAATCCATGGCTTCAAGGTTCCAGCCTCCGTACGGATACGAAACATCCTGTCCAAGATCGAGCTGAAATACGGACTTGCCGGTCCCTGGTTGATAGTAGCGGACCTCATCAGGTGCTCTCCCCTCAAGTCGGCTTGAGCCGATCTTCATGGATGTGATGCCAATCGGTGCCAGAACATGATCCCGAACATACGACTCGTAGGTCTGCCCGCTCAGTTTCTCGATGACTCGTCCCAGCAGGCAGTATCCGAAATTTGAATAAGCGTAACACTCACCGGGCGCGTAATCGAGCTGCTGAGAGAACATCGATTTGATCACAGCCGCCTGATCAGCCGGCGGGTTTGTGCCAAGTTCTTTGGCGAAACGGACCGATTGAAACATGGCATCGAACGACTTGTCGCGGTCCCAGCCACCTCGGTGTTCCAACAAATGGCGAACCGTGATGTCGCGCATTTGCACGTCAAACGTATCACCAGCCGCAGTGATGTTTTCATTGTGGTCAAGGACTTCGAAAACCTTATCATCCAGTTTCAAGTGCCCCTGTTCAATCAACTGCAGTACGGCAACGGCAGTGATCGGCTTGGAAATACTGGCGATACGGAACAAGCTCCTGGGCGTCACCGGTTCGTGTTTCGCGACGTCGGCGTAACCGTATCCTCGGGAAACGAGGACCTTCCCGTTCCTCGCGACAGAAACAGACATTCCGGGGACTCGATGTTCCTTCATCAGGGCAGACACCAGTGAATCCATCGCGCTGAACTGTTCAATGGTTGGCCCTGAGGAAACATTGTGCGGCGCGGTGTCTTCGCGATAACCAGGCCCGCGAAGAACTCGACCCGGGCGCGCGTCTGTGACGACCCCATCTGTCAGCACGACCTTGCCGTTCACGAGGACATGCTTCATGCCTTCCGACAGGGCGTGTGGCTTCACAAAATCCGCCCGATCTGCAAGTCGCTCATAGTCAAAGACGATCACATCGGCTGCCAGGCCGATTGCAATGCGGCCTCGATCATACGCCAGCACATTGTTCGCGGCGGCGGCACTTGCCTGCGCCACTGCGCGTTCCAGCGAGATCGCACCCAGATCGCGAACGTAGTGAGACAGCAGGCGAGGAAACGAACCGAAGGCTCGCGGGTGAAACGCGATCTGATCACCTCCAGATGGTCCCACGTCGGTGCAGAATGAGACAAAATCCTGCTGCATGGCAAGGATCTTGTTCGCATCCGTCATGGTTTCAGGAAGTGCGAACGCGCCCGACTGGACCAGATTGAAAAATGTCTCCCACGGATCTTCGCCACTTGCTGTCGCAATGTCTGCCAGCGACTGACCATTCAAGCCAATGTATCGCTTGTCGCCGGACTGTCCGATGATGATCCGACTCCAGTCTTTGCCAGCGTGCCGATACCAGTTCTCCCAGCCCTCAGTCGTCTCCATCTCGTTACGAATCTCCGTGCGAACCTCCGGATCATTCAGCCTGGCGCGAAGTTTGTCGAATCCTTCAGCAGAATGACGGGGATGAATCAGGGCTGCAATGCCCAATCCGTTGTTGACGTAGGGATAGATGTCGGCCGTGACCTGCTCACCGGCCGAACGTGCCGCCTTGATTCTGGCAATCGCGAGCGGCATCTTTCCCCAGTTCTGTTTCCCGGCTGTCTTGAGATGAAAAATATGCACCGGCGCGTGCCCGATGCGACCAATTTCAAGTGACTCTTCAATCGCCTCCAGTAGCTTGTCTCCTTCATTCCTCATATGTGTGTAATACCGACCTCCATATTCTCCGGCGACGGAGACAAGTGCGGCGATTTCTTCGGTTTCCGCATAAACTGCCGGAGGGTAAATCAGAGCCGTCGAGACCCCGATCGCTCCGGCTTCCATGCCTTCCCGGACCAGCGCCTTCATTTGTGAGAGCTCGTCATCGGTGGGACGTCGATCTACGTCTCCCAGCACGATGCGGCGAACCTGAGTATGTCCCACGGTCTGTACGACATTGATCGGTACACCCTGCAATTCCACCAGCGTGAAATATTCCGCCATGGTCGTCCAGCCTTTGCAGCGACCTTCTTCGTCGCTCAAGGGTGCTGCTGACGCGCCTTCGCCGGCGTTGATTGTCGTGATGCCCTGAGTCAACAGGTTGATGGCGGACTTCGGGTCATCCACCATCGGTGACGCGGTTTGTCCCATCATGTCGATGAACCCCGGAGCAACAATCAATCCGGATGCATCAATCACGGTCGTCGCGTCTTCAGCCTTGATGATTCCAATTCGTACAATCCGACCATCATCGATCCCTACGTCCGCCATGTACCACGGCGAACCTGTGCCATCGACGATCTTCCCACCTTTGATGACAACGTCCAGCTTGTCATCAAAGGAAAACGCTGGCAGCGTCCACAGGAAGAAAACAGCCAGAATCGATAAACCCGGCTGACACATTTTACTGTGGTTCATGTTCAAATTCCCGGTGTGCAGCGAGTCAATCGGAGGGACAAGTAAATCAGCATAATGACGGTGGATGGTCATTGTCGCGGTCTATGGCGTTCACATGCAACCGATGTCAGCCCAGGATGCAGATTCGGGACTTCACGCCACCGCCGACAACCGTCCGCCCGGGGCCAGGAAACGCGGACTCCGGAAAATCATGAGTTAAGAATCCAACTAAGGCGTGCGGTCCAGTGTCGCTCGGAGATGACCGGCGCATTGGAAAAGCAACCGACGCGATTCATCCGGCGAGACGTCTCGGAGTGCCGCGACGATGGCTGTTTTTACTTCGCCATTGCAGTGGTTCAGCAATTCAGCAGATTGCGGCTGGGGCAGATTTGTCAGGTCTGCCACAATCCGCTCTGAACGATCGCGGAGCTTTTCGTTTGTCGCGCGCAGATCGACCATCAGGTTCCCATACGTTTTGCCAATGCGAACCATTGCGCCGGTCGTCAGCATGTTCAGCACCAGCTTTGTCGCCGTGCCGGCTTTCAGGCGCGTGGAACCAGTGATCACTTCCGGCCCGACGACAGGTGCAATCATCAGCTCGGCGACCTTGGCGACGGCCGATCCCTGATTGCACGCAAATCCAATCGTAAATGCCCCGATCGAGCGTGCATAATCAAGCGCGCCGAGCACGTACGGGGTGCGACCACTGGTGGCAATTCCCATGACGACGTCACGATCATTCGCATGCAGTGATTTGAGTTCCAACACGGCCGCCAGGGCATCGTCTTCCGCTCCTTCAATGGCGCGGGTGAGTGCATCGCGGCCACCGGCGATGATTCCGACGACCATTTCCGGAGGCGTGCTGAACGTCGGCGGGCATTCGCTGGCATCAAGGACACCCAGTCGCCCGGATGTCCCGGCGCCGACATAGATCAACCGACCGCCGCGCGCAAACCGTTCGGCAATCACATCAATCGCGCGGGCAATCGCCAGTTCTTCTCGCGCAACGGCGTCGATCACATGCTGATCTTCGGCATTCATCAGCCGCACAATCTGCAGCGGCGAAAGGCTGTCGATGGTGGTTGAGGCAGAATTGCGAGTTTCAGTGGCACTGACGGGCAGCGGAGGTGGATTCACAGCGTGTGTTTCGGATGTTCGGGCTTGGAAAAGGGGTCAGGAACCAATAGTGCGCCGCACCCTTCGGGCCATTTGGCTATTGGTTCCTGACCCCTTTTCCAAGCCCGTGCATCAGCACGGACGACGACCATTGGCGGAACATAATTCAGCCATTCGTCACGGATCTTATCAACCCAGCCGGATGTTTGTTCGCGACCACAGCCAGCTTCGGCATTGGCATACGCCGCTGGACTCGCGTCGAACGAAACGTGGTCTCGTGGAACCGGTTTGTCCGACCGTCGCACAACGGCAGACGCTGTCGAAGACGGAGCAATCATCGCATCCAATGTGCCGGTGGTCCGCAGGCGACCGTGTTCATCGAACAATCCGGCCTGACCATCCGCCAGAATCGTGCGCGGACCATCCGTGGAGTTCAGGAACTTCGTGATTCCTGTCGCTTCTGCATCCGACATCGCCCACGACTGCGGCAGCACCAGCGCTTTGTAATGACTCAGTTCCCCGGCTTCGATCTGCTGCGTACTGACAAATACAGGATCGTAACCAGCATCCTCCAGCATCTTCAGCCAACCGTGTCGCACGCGGGCATGTCGATTGTGAGCCGACTCATAGCTGGAAAATCGGCGTAACCACGTCGAACCGTCAACGGTGCTTTCCAGCAGCCAGGCTACCTGGATGCCGGGATGGGAATAATGAATCGCAATAGGATCGCGATCGCGTCGAGCCTGCATGAACAGTGCCGCCAGCGGTGATCGCATTTCTCTGAACACCGGTGTCAGGTCGCGTGCCCGTTGCGTGAGTTTGTAATCGGGCGAATTCCAGTCGATACAGTCTTCGCTCCACCACACGATGCAGCCGCGATCACCTTCCAGCAGCAGATGCCACAGGCGTCGTCGAGCATCCGCGGCGTTCTTTTCTCCGACGGTGGTCAGGAATGTCTTGCCCGGCATGAACGAGCCGAATATGGTTCTGGCATCGCAGATATCATACGGTTCGACCCAGTCCAGTGCCTGCAACATCCGCCACAGGTCGTAACCGCCAAATGCTGCTGGCATCTGAGTGCCCTCAATTCCAACCGGTGTGGCAGAATCCATTTCGCGTGTTGTCGTTCGCAGTCGGTCCAGTTCCCGAGCCAGTGACACATCCATGTAGGTGCGATGATCGGCCCAGGGTGCAAAGTTCCATGCGGCCGGAGTTTTGCGAGCTTCGATCGGATCAAACGCATCCCAGTCCGTCACCTTGCTGCTGAACTTCAGACAGAGCCCGCGATTGACCATGTTCTCGACATAGTACGGAAACTTCGCCGCGAGCACTGGTCTCAAATCGCCGTCGCCGTAAACCATCCCGGCCGACACGCCCATTTCCTGCAGGCGCTGGTAGTACAACGGGAACTTATCCGGCTGTTTCGCCGCAGAACCGCCCTGCCACAGGATCACCTGATACTCGGGCCACGCACGCAACGACGTCTCTTGCGCTGTCGCTCCAGGTGGCGTGATGGCGGCGACAAAGCTCAACAACGTGACCAGTGACCATCGGCGCATTGTGGTACTTTCTGTCAGTGGGATCCGTCAAACTCCGACGGAGTCCTGATAAGAATTCAATTCTATGTCAGGAGTGTCCGCCACATTCACCCAGACATGCACATGCGGCTTGCCGCGGAAATACCAGACGAAGGAGGGGCCTTCGAGTCGCCAGTTGTCCCAGAGACCGTCGCTGCCGAGATCGCCTTCCTTGTAGAATGCCAGTCGGCAGGCATCGAGGCCACCCTGGACTTTCAGGCAGCGGGTGACTTCTTCCTGGTCAGATTTCCGGAATGGTTCCAGCAGCAGTTGTAAGACGGACTGCAGATGTTCTTTCTGGTCCGACGAAAATTCGGTGACGGCAATTCCGTCGAACTTGCCTTGCGGTCCGCGAAATCCAACCAGTTCTTCAGAGGGCATGCCTTCGATCACCAACGCTTGCATGCGCTGCCTGCCATCGAACATGTCGTACAACTTGTTCGCTGCGAGCGCCTGGTGCCAGAAGACGTTGCTCGGGTGATTGGGCTTTTCGTACAGATCCTC
The DNA here is from genome assembly GCA_964517865.1 of uncultured Chitinophaga sp. Taxonomy (GTDB): domain Bacteria; phylum Planctomycetota; class Planctomycetia; order Planctomycetales; family Planctomycetaceae; genus SXXK01. The sequence goes on along the minus strand of CAZFDW010000002.1, from coordinate 42,026 downwards.
GCCCTCGTGAGCGTACAGGATCGGACCGCCAAAGGCGACGTGTTCCGCACTGTTGCCGTCGCAGCGCAACGTCATGTGACGGCTGGCAAGGACAAACTCGAACTGCTCGGTCCCTGGCGTCCCGAAAATTGCGATCGATTGTCCGTTGCCAAATCCACCGACGTCATCCATGAGCTGCCTGTCCCACCGCTCGCGCCAACCGGGATCGGTCATGCCGTCGAAGATTTCGCGGATCAGATGCTGTTGGTCGGACGTGTAGAAGGGACTCTTGATTGAGGGCTCGGTAATCTTCCAGTTGTTTTCGAGTCGCGTTCGCAGCAGACCAAGATTCTTGTCCATATGATTCCAGTCGAAACACACTTTCGCCCGTTGTGTTTCGGCGAGTGAATCATACAGGACTTTGACAAGCGTTTCGGGCGTCTGCTTGTCGGTCGTGGCAATCAAACCTCCGGAAACCAGCGGCAGTCCCGATGCGGCGAGAATCAAAGCTCCCGAGTGCCTGAGAAACTCTCTGCGGTGTTGAGACACAGTCCCCGGTCGATGACCAGGTCGTTGTTGGTTCGGCATCTTCTGATCTCCCTGTGAATCCATTGGACCGTGAATGAAACCGTTTCACATTCAGACGCTGTGCCTCGATTCTAACATGAAACGACGCTCGTAGCATCGACACGGCGCAAATCGTCACGGGCAGGTGCGGTCGTGGATTTCGGTGAGTGCACAATCGTCGTTGATTTTCGGTAAGGCCAGGTTGTTATTTACGTCAGGCGTTTTAAGAAAACTTCCTGCACGAACTCACGAGCCACCAAGAGCGAGTCAATTTCCAGATCATGAACATCTCTGGCCGCGACGATGTCAAAACGTCTTCGTGCAAGCTTATCACCGACGACCAGAATTTCCCTAAGCGTGAGCGAGCAGTTCGGTATCTCGCTCAGACGAACGGCCTTTTCATCGCCACGTTGCTCGCTGACCAACAGGCATGTATTCGGCCCCATTCCGCGTGTATCCCGGTCAACTTCCGAAAACCAATGCCTCCCAAAGAAAAAGCAGTACCGAACGCGCACATTCCCATTACGAAAGTTGGCCCAGAAGTACCATATCCTGGAAGCATCCCCACCGGATCGAAGTGTCTCCCATGTTGTCTGATCTATGATGTCAAACGACTTTACCTGAACCTCGACAGCCCCATTCGACGCGTTCGTCACCTGCGTTGCACATCGCTCGAATGCGTCTCTGAGCTGATCCATCTGGCGGACCCATCGCAGATATTCAAGTTTGCGTTTCTCATCGACGCGAGCGTTTGTCTCACCCACAATTTCGACTGCCCAATCTTTAAGTTCGTCTACCTCACGCTGCTCGTTGATGTATATCTGCAGCGTTCGGTTGAGCGATCTCGCGACCAGTTGCGTTAGTGGATTGAGATTGCCGCCATCAGCCGATTCGAGACCGGCATAGTACTCGGTGCGATCCTGCGGTTGGATCACTGCCGCCGTCAATTTATTGCCGAAGAGAATAAGGTCCTGCCACAGTCGAGCGAGTCGACCGTTACCATCTTCAAAGGCATGAATTCTTACGATCACCCAGTGCGCCCACGATGCCACGAGAATTGGTTCCGCTTGAGTCGCGTCCTTCAGACAAGTAAAAAACTGACTTAGAAGCACATCCAGCTGTGCTGGATCGGGCGGTTGGTACTTCGCGCCCGTAATGACGATGCCGCCCGAACGAATGCGTCCGGCAGCATCGTCATTGACGCCACTCAGTATCGTGCGATGCACGGCAGTGAAACGATGGATGTCGGACCAGGACTCCGGCTCTTGGATCATTTGCTGGACTTCCGCAATGGCCTTCGCCAAATTAAGAGCCTCGGCTGCTTCTCGTTTGCGACTGACGTCCACGATTCCGCCAGCCTGCAGGACACTCCTGGTCTCGCGCAGCGTCAGCGTGTTCCCTTCGATTGCATTGCTGTTGTAAACACGCTCGCCCAAAAGTTCTTTCTCTATGTTTCTGATAACTTCCTGCGAAAGAGGTCGGCTTTCATTGACCTGTCGTGCAAGTACTTTGGCGTCGGAAATCAGTTCCAGCGTCACTTGATCAAGGAAAATGTCGCTCGGGGAGGAAATGTCCATTTCAAAGTTCTTGGCTCGTGTGATTTGACTGAGAATTATCGAGGACGGTTAGTGTACGCTGAATTTCGAACCTGTCCAATTGAGACATCTTGTGCGAGACGCAGGTTCGATCGGCACCATTTACCATCCATGAATGTCACAACGACTCCAGCCAGGCGGTCAGGAGCGTGTGATAGGATTCCAGGTCGTCCTTGTGAGTCATTTCGGTCACGGTGTGAATGTACTTCACGGGGCACGCCAGTGAGATAGTTCTGACGCCACTGCGGCTGCGTTGAATCACAGATCCGTCCTGACCGCCGCGAGGGAGAATGGCGCGTTGGCATTTGATCGAGTTTGCTTTCGCCACGGCTTCAAATTGTTCCACCAGACCAATGTCCGAAATCATGGACGAATCCATGACGTGCAGGCACACACCGTCACCAGCTACGGACACTCGATCTTCGTCGGGAACACCCGGCGTCTTACAGCACAGTGTGGTATCACATGCGACGCCGAAATCCGGCTGCACGCCATAGGCCGCCGCCTGCGCGCCGCGGCAACCGACTTCTTCCTGCACCGTCCAGACCGCATGAATTTCACAGTTGTGATGCTTGAGGGCTTCCAGCGCTTTGAGCTGTGCCCAGCAGCCAACGCGATTGTCCAGACACTGGCTGACGACCGAGTGGCCGACTTCTTCGAACGGTCCGTCGAGCACAACCATGTCGCCAATGAGAACATTGCTTCGTACCTGATCGACGTTCAGGCCGAGATCGACGAAGAATTCCGTGACCTCGGGGATTTTCTTCTTGTCGGCGTCGCTTGCGATATGGATCGGCTTTCCGGAAGCGTTCATGATGCCAGGCAGATCACCCTGTCCTGTGCAGACACGCACCTTCCGCGCAAACAAATTCCTCGCATCGAAGCCGCCTACCGGGTTGAGGCGCAAATAACCGGATTCGTCGATGTGGCGGACGAGGAATCCGATCTGATCCATATGAGCCGCCAGCATGACCTTGACCGGTCTCTTTGCAGCTTTGCCGTTCTGTGGACGCGGCTTGCGGACGCCGATCAGCGATCCCATCGAATCGACCGTGACCTCGTCGAACAGTTCCTGCTTCGTCACATAGTCCTGAATCACCTTTCGAATCCGATCTTCACGTCCCGGAACCGAAGGAGTTTGCGTCAATGTCTGCAGCAGCTTCATGCCTGATCTCACAAGGAAAGAAACAACGGTACTTCTGAAACGCCGCATGATCAGCGATTCGCCTCCGACTGGCAACTGTGCCTGTTGCAGGGATTCAGTCATGTCTCAGCTTTGCTGCTGATTTTCTTAACGGCAGAGAGTGCGTATCACTGCAGCGATCAGGCCGCTGCCTGACGATATTGTCGGCCATCATCATTCGCCTGAATGCCGCAGGGTTCTTCCATGAATTCAATCAGTCCATCGACGATCGTACGTCATAAACTGTCGTTGAAGAAACGTCTGGTGTTCGGCACGGTGTTGGCTGGGATTGTGGTGGTGGCATGTGAGCTGATTTCGTGGGGAGGGCTGTACCTGGCGGACAAGATGTTCTCGATGCAAAGGCTGAGACTAAAGCAGCAGCAGATCGCCGAAGGGGTTGGTGTTTCGCCTGGAGCGAGTGAATCGTTTCATCCGTATCTGGGATGAGTTCATAATCCGGAGCTTGCACGGCCGGAGAAGTATTCCGGCGGAGAAATTCCCGTTAACTGGCTGGGATTCAAGGATGACAGCGAGAGCGTCTGTCACCGTGCTGATGACACATTCACTGTTGGGATCGCTGGCGGATCGGTCGCATGGGGATTTTCATGGGAAGCGCAGAACGTTCTGCGAGAAAAACTGTCCGCTCATCCTGCACTCAGAGGGCGGACGATTCAGTTTGTCCGCATGGCGCTGCCCGGCTACAAACAGCCTCAACAATTGATGGCCTACAACTTTCTGCTGACGCTGGGGGCGGAGTTTGATGCGATCGTGAACATGGATGGCTACAACGAAACGGTTCTTGCCATTCGCGACAACGCAGAGTCAAATACCGCGATTTCCTATCCGCGCGGGTGGCACTCGCGGGTGGTATCGGTTTCTGATCCACGCTCTTCGGCGGACGCCGCGCGACTGTTGAACCTGCGAGCCAAGCGTCAGCAAATGGCGCGATCGATTCTGGCGTCCCGATTTCGATGGTCCGCTACCTGCAATCTTGTCTGGAATATTCGCGATCAGTTTGCCCTGGGAGAACTGTCGGATCTTGGGATCTCTGTCAGCAATTCGAAACGCCACAGCTTTACGACACATGGCCCGACCAACCGATTTTCCGGTGATGAACTTGAACCTGAAATTGCCGCGATGGGGCAACGCTGTTCACGACAGATGCACAATCTCTGCAAGGCCAACGGTCCGCTGTACCTGCATGTGCTGCAACCCAATCAGTATGTACCGAATTCAAAACCGATGGGCGGAGCGGAATGTCGGGTGTGTTATTCTGAGGAAGAAGGTTCTGCAGTGTTCGTGCGGTCGATGTTTCCGCGACTTCAGGAACTGGGACGTGCATTGGAAGCCGAAGGAGTGGAATTCAGTGACCAGACGATGGTGTTTGCGACTGTCGAGAAATCGTTGTACGTCGATTGCTGGTGTCATTTCAACGCGGAAGGTCACAGGCTCCTGGGTGCCGCAGTCGCAGATCGCCTGCTGCAGGTGCTCGACAAGGCCACAGCCGAAAGAGCTGTCAATCTGAGGTGATGCCTCACTCGACCCGAATCTTAAGGTCTGACAAGGCGTTCTACTCCACGCGATCATGAGTGAGTGGACTGGAGAGCGGCATGCGTCAGCTTGCCGGTACAAAGACGAGGTACCGGAGGGCTCACGCCACTCCGCTCGCCGGACTCTTTTCTGGCCGCGCGGAGTAGAGTTCAACCGTCATGTCTTATTCAGCGGGTTGTTCCACCAGCCATGTGCAGGCGTTTTTCAGTAACCGGCGGAAGGCGGGTTGCTCGAAGTCGCCCACATGACCCAGTGACGTATAAAACGTCGTGCCACCGTCTTTGCGTTGATTGATCCACGCGACTGGTTCAACGGTGGCGTCCGGAATCGAGCCGATCAGCAGGGGAGTTGCCGTCGGCTGCAATGGACTGACTTTGTACAGCGATCCCTTTCCTTGCAGGTCCACCAGGCTGACGCCCCTCAAAAGGGGGTGTTCCGCAGCACTGCTGGCGACGGTGATCGAGGTCACGGGACCTTCTCCATGATGATTCGTGTAACTTCCGCCGATGACATCACGATCAAATTCTGTCCAGTCAACTCGCCCGTCCGGTGCCGGTTTGTCGCGAAGGCAAAAGGCATGACTGGCAGTCCGAATCCCCATCACTGGTTTACCGGAACCGATGAACTCCCGAATCTGCTGCAGTTGATCCGGCAGCAGTGTTCGGCGGCGCACGCTGACCAGAACCAGATCGGCGGACTTCAGGACTTCAAGACCGGGAAGAATACTGCCGTCCTGAGCGTCGCCGTAAACCAGACTCACTTTGAAATCCTTACCGAGTTCTTCTTTGGCAAACTGAGTCAACGACACTTCTGTCTTATACTCAGGCTCCGATGTGACGATCGCAATGTGTTTCCGTGAATCATCGGCAAATCGAAATGGTGCTGTACCAGTGATGTCCGTGCTGGTAATCGTCGGACACCAGTATTGTTCAATGTGCTCCGCAATCAGATCGTTGCCGGTGAAGTGTGAGACAAACGGTGCCATCGCGGGGTTGTACATCGTGTCGGTCATGTCTCGCATCAGCACCACGTTCTGGCCCTGTCGCACCATCTGCCGGATGGAAAACGGACGTCCCAGCACACACATATTAGTATGCACGCCCATCACAATCACATTCTGAATGCCGCGTTGCTTCATCAGATAAAACGCTTCACCACTGTCGGTGATGGCGTCCTGTTCGGCGATTTCAATCGCGGGATGCTGACGGCTCCGCGATAATTTTTCACCGGAGAATCACAATCGCAGCCGCCATCGGAATCATCGATCGGTAATTTTTCGCCTTCGCGGGTTTTGTCGAGGTAACACCAGCGTTCCAGCGGGATCTGCGTTTCGACCACCGGTGCCGCCTGAGCCAGCTTGCGTTGCGGAAAGTCTTTGTAGAAATCCATAGTGTCGCTGGGACAGTGGATAATGAACACGCCCCTGGCGCGAGCCTGCTTGATGACCTCGTTCATCTTTGGTGCCATTTCCGACACTCGCGCCGCTGACTGTTTACACCAGTGATCGTCCCACATGTCGCAGACGACGATGCATGTTGCGGAAGGCGTCCATGTCATCGGCTTCAAAATCGAGTGCCAGCGATCCGCATCCGGCGCGACTTCTATTCGCGTACGCATTTGAAGAGTCAACGGCTCGTCGGCGGGAGATTGGGCGCGTGAGGCACTGCCTGCTGCAGACGCCAACATAACCGACATCACGCAGAGCATGCATTTGAAAATTCGCCGTCGCAACATGTTACCACCCCAAAACGTTGTTTTAAGACTGGCGATGATTGTGACATAGCACCGCGCAGCGAAAAAGGCGGGAACCATGCCTGATCCCGCCTTTTTTTATTTGCTTGTGAGTAATGTCAGAAAAACTCGTATAGCCAGGCTAATGCACTATCACACTTTCATTGATGGTTGGTGTGCCACTGGCTTTGTCAGTGTTCCCCATCTGCGGCAAGCACTGGCAGAGCCAGTGGCACACATCAAAACACGACTGACAGTGCATTAATGTCAGGCGACAGAGTCGATCAGTTGGCTTCGATCGGAACGATGTTCATACGGCGACCGGCTTTATCAAACAGGACGTTGCCAGCGACGAGCGCAAACAGCGTGTAATCTTTACCCATACCGACATTACGGCCTGGATGCCATTTGGTTCCGCACTGACGGGCGAGGATGTTGCCGGGGACGACAGCTTCGCCGCCGAATTTTTTGATTCCCAGTCGCTGTGAGTTGGAATCACGTCCGTTGCGGCTGGAACCCTGTCCCTTCTTATGAGCCATGACACTTTGCTCCGACAATTCTATGTGCGATGCAGCGTTTCTGAACTTGAAAGCCGAATATCGCTGAGTTTAAGGAACAGGCGCGGTCCGACAACCGGACGCCAACACCTGCGGAATTTTCGAGAATCAGGAAGTATGACGAGTTCCCCGAGATTTTCAAGAGTTTCACAGGTCAGCCGCCTGAAGCCTCAATCCGGGGAAGGCAAATACTGCGGAAATGGCCTCGGACTACGCAGTTCAGGGCAGGAATATGAGGGGCAGGAATATTAACACAATGAGCTATCTTCCTGCCCCTCATCTTCCTGCCTCAAAACACCAAACAGATTATGGACAGGTTCTTACGGTGCTTCAGCCGGAGTTGCTGGCACTGCAGGGGCCGGAATGGCGGCATTTCCAGCATCCGGTGCGGCGTTTTGCGGATCCAAAAGACTCACTTTGGCATTGCGCAAAACAGTGTCCATATTGTCGATGTTCAGCTTCGCATCGCGAACCTGATACTGCCAGTTCGGATAGCGGACATCAATCTTTCCGTCGCCATCGGTATCCAGATCATTGATGAAACGGAATTCCTGTTCGTCCTGATCGAACTCATCCCCAGGTCTGGCAAATCGTTGCACGATGACTTTCTCTTCGACAATGCGATTTCCATTCTCATCGGTTGAGATCCGATAGGCGTTACTGAACCCTGACATGATGACGGAAAAGAAGTCGGCCTTTGGATTGACGTTGCGCCAGACGGCAACGCCGTAGACAGCTTTTGACAGAGCGTCTTTATCGTCTCCCGGAACTGGTTCGCCGACCTCGGCAATCGCTTCGACGCTGTTGAGCATCTTCAAGTTCAGCCCTCGCCGTCCGAATTCCCGCTCGAATACAGACTTTTGGATCTCCAGATTGATTTCATCCACGTAATCTTCGTCCCGATCATTGTCTTCTGCTGTAAGAATGAAACGCGGCATCTGCAGTGGCACCGTACCGACAGGGTCCAGCGTGTTGGCCGGATCGACATCCGGATCGGCCAACTTGCGACGAAGTTCAGCCGTTTCTGCGCCTGCCAATTCCGTCGGGTCTCGCAGAATCATGCGATAGACCATGTACCGTACCAGTTCCTTCTGCACGACACCGGTTTTGGGATCCCGGATGTCCAGCCGCATCAGACGGACGGGCTTGTACTGCACTTCACCAATCCAGAGATCCGGATAGCCGGGGCCCAGAATAGGTTCCGTCAGCGCGCGGGCCTTGCGGGACCCCAACATTTCATCAACGGACATGGCGATGGAACTGGTCCGGGCAAAGCCACTGTCCAGTGGCGCGCTGATCTGCTGACTCAACGCACTCTCGGCCACATTCCACAACAGGAGCGCCGCCATCGACGCTGCAATTCGTCGATCCAACAGATTTGATACCATGTTCCATGACCCTTCTTATTCCACCGGTTGAGGCCTCTCAAATCGGGATTCAGCCCGTTTTTTCAGCCTCAGCGCAGGCGGGCACCGTCTGCGTTTTCGCACAATACTGTGATTGTTATCGGCGGACATGTACACGAGTTTTTGCCAGCATCGTCCAATTTGCCGGATTTCAGGGCCGGATAAGCAGTATTCCCGCCTGAAGTCTCGAAACGTATCGACGGCGAAATCCTTACACCGGCAAAAATCGCCGCTGCAGTGCAGGTTTTTGCCTGATTCCGGGCAACCTAATGCCGATGATCATGGCCGTGATCATCTTGGCCGTGATGATCGTGGTCATGCATGTGATCGTGGTCATGCATGTGATCGTGGTCATGCATGTGATCATGGTCATGCATGTGATCGTGGTCATGTTCGCGAGGCAGCTGTGCGGGACTCGGGGTGCCGGGAGTCGCTGCGAATGCTGACTCAGCGGCGCGATAGATATCGCGGAGTGGCACTTTGGTCTCGCGTGAGAGACGAGCGCAGTCTTCGAACTCGGGTGAGAATATCGGATGCAGGCCGGTGCGCCAGGCACGTTTGCCACGGACCTTGCCCCAGGGCGTCGCGACGTCCACAGTGTCGCGTTGCTGAACGCTGCGCTGAATCTGCAGACGTCGGATGCCGAGCGTGCCGGTTTCGGCAAATACAATGTCTTCGCAGCGTGCGACCAGTTCGGGACGGCAGAGCACGCTCAGCACAACTCCGGGACGATCTTTCTTCATCTGCACCGGGGTGACGAAAACATCCAGAGCGCCGGCAGATTGCAGCCGTTCGCGGACGTGGCCGATGGTCTCGCCCGGCACATCGTCGAGATTCGTTTCCAGCATCACGACGTGTTCCGTGTCTGCCGAAACGGTGGCCGTGCCGATAAAGATTCTCAGCACATTGGCGCGTTCCGGAAATGTCTTTGTTCCACAACCACAGCCGATGGCTTCGATTGTCATCGCGGGCATCGGGCCAAAACTGTCGGCCAGAGTTTTCGCGATCGCGGCACCGGTCGGCGTTGTCAGTTCAGACTCGATTGGAATATCGGCAAGGGGAATACCCTTAAGAATCTCCGCCGTACCGGGTGCGGGAATCGGACAAATCCCGTGATCAATTTTGACGAACCCGCGCCCGGTCGGAATCGCGTTGCAGACGACTCGATCGATTCCAAGCAAATCAAATGCGACAGCCACACCGACGATATCGACGATCGAATCAATCGCCCCGACTTCGTGGAAGTGGATTTTTTCAACTGTCGATCCGTGGACGCGGGCTTCTGCTTCGGCCACAGCCAGAAACATCTGCAGCGCCAGTTGCTTCTGCCGTGCCGTCAGGCCAGTGGCCTGTTCGATGATGCGGCGGATGTCCGTAAAGTGCCGATGCGCGTGTTGTTCGGGATGATCGACGAGCGCATGCAGTGATCGAAACCCGCCCTTGATGACCGTTTCGACTCGCAGGACGACATTCGGCAGATTCAGCGACGCAATGGCCTTCCGCACGATGGCGACATCGGCGCCCGCATCAATTAACGCGGCCAAGGTCATGTCGCCGCTGAGTCCTGTTGCACATTCGAACCAGGCAATTCGCATTTGAGTCTCTGCTCCGGTTCCGAAGAAATTGTTCGCCGGTTTGCCCTGAGGCCAACGGTCCGGAGAATTCCCGTGCAATCCGTCTCGCCGTTGGCGTCGGGTCAAACGAGGCAACGCCTCTATTCTTTCTTTGCAGCGCCCATGGCGCGAATTCGATCCATGGGAGAGCCACTCATCGGGGCTGCAGGTTTTGGAGCAGCGGGCTTGGGGGCCTCTTCCGGAGCTATCGGTGCCGCAGCGGCTTCGGCAGCAGGTGCGGCTGATGCAGTGGCAGCTGGCTTGGCGGCCGCACGAATCTTATCCAGCGGTGAGCCACCACCGACTGCAGGCGCTGCAGCGGGTTTTGAGCCTGCAGCTCGGATCTTATCGAGCGGTGAGCCACCAGCGGCAGGGGCGGCAGCGATCGTCGCGGCAGCGGGCGTGGCACTGGCAGCGCGAATCATGTCGAGCGGCGAACCGCCACCGGCGGCGGGTGCGGCCTTGGCGGCTGGAGCGGCCTTGGCGGCAGGCTTGGCTTCCGCGTGAGCAGCGGCCTTCTTTGGTTGCGGGGCATCGACAACTGTGAGATAGCTGGTGTCGATGTCATACCAGCCGATATCGACGGGCCCATCGAATTCCACCAAGGCACGACAACTCATATTGACGGTCTTCACCTTTCCCGTCAGGTTCGCAAACCGTTTCAGTTCCGGCGCGTTGGGGGCGACGACCACCCACTTGTCCGTCAATTCTTTTTTCAGTCGCTCAGCTTTTTCGATGGTGGACACGATTCGATGATCCTGAGTGTGTGACTTGTACAGTACCAGCATTTCACCCTGTCAGGGTATTCTGTGACAACCGCATAACGCTTTCAATGTAGCATGGACATTCATGTCCGAGATTCTGGCAGAAAGCAGCCCGAAGGCGAACTTACGGTGACTTTTGCTTGAGTCGTTCCCGGTACGCGGTGAGAGTGCCTTCAGGATCGGATTTGAACGCCTGTTTGCAGCCTTCGCAACAGACGTAATATGATTTTCCGTCGTGGGTGACGGAAATGGTGCCCAAGCCACCGGTCACAATGCATTGCCGTTCGCCCGTGTTGCCGTTCGCCAGGCGTTCGCCCGCGCGAGTCATCCCGATTTCATACTGCCGACGATATGCGGCTGCGGCATTGGGACTCTCTTCAAACAGCATCGTCATACGAATGTCGTTGATCTTTCGTACAGTGAATCGCAGCCGCGGTTTGCCGGGTTCAGCGACGGACTCAAACATCCAATGATCCTGGGCGGTGGAATCTGCTGCCGGTGACGTTTCCGGTTCTGTCAATTCCATCGCGAGCGCTGGCTTGTCCGGCTGATGAAGTTCGATGATCGGGCGGCCTGTTTCGGATGCGGTGGCGAAGAAGATCCGCGTGGATTTTTCTCCCGGTTCAAGTTTCATCAGCAGACACGGGATCTGTTCATCAAAGCGCCAGACGACATGCGATTTTTCAGACCATGCTCCGGAATTCGAACCACGTTTCGGCTGCGCCACGCCTCTCCAGTCGCCGACAAGAAACGACAATTGTGAAAGTCCGGAGACGACTTTCTCCCGGTTCATTTCGGCCTTCGACACAATCGCAGAAAGCGTCTGCGGAGACTCGACGTTCGGTTCGTCCGGACTCCAGCCCGCCGCAGCGATGATCAGCGGTGTGATGAGAATAAGAATGATCAGAGTTCTCATGGCTTCAGCCTGAGCGGTTGGTTCTCGTACCAGTGGGCTGACGCCGCACCGCGCGCCTTGTAGCAGCATATCATCCTGATCCCGCAGCGTCGATCGGCAGATGTTGCCGGTTCAGGATGGATCACGAAAGAGGGCAAAGTCTGCGCCAGGCACTGCAGGCCGGATCGCACAAGCGGACAAATCGCTACGGGTCGCACAACTCCGAGCGAAGCGCGACAACGCACGATCGTCACGTTAGAAATGCGAGCGAGTGAAAGCATTGAACTCCGATGTAAAGCTGCGGGAGTTCGCCGCTTTTAAAAAAGGGGTCAGGAACCAATAGTGCGGAGCACCCATTGGGCCATTTGGCTATTGGTTCCTGACAACTTTTTTAAACCCTCGACAGTCTGAGGCCCGACATGCTGCCTGCGTCGTTGATTGCTGCCAAACGCGACCGTCAGGAATTGAGCGACGCAGAAATTGCGTGCTTCATGCAGGGCTTTGCTGCGGGAAGTATTCCGGACTATCAGATGTCCGCAATGGCGATGGCCATTTACCTCAACGGCATGACACCGCGTGAAGTGGCCACGTTGACGTCCGAGATGCTGCGGTCGGGGACTCAACTCACGTGGCCGCGCGATGGCATCGCACGCGTCGATAAGCATTCCACCGGCGGGATCGGTGACAAAACTTCGCTGATCCTTGCGCCGCTCCTGGCGGAATGTGGCGTGCAGGTTCCCATGCTCTCCGGTCGAGGTCTGGGGGCGACCGGTGGCACGCTCGACAAGCTGGAAGCCATCCCGGGATTTCGCACGGATCTGTCGCTCGCAGAGATCACGCGCCTGACGCAGTCTGTGGGTTGCGTCATCACCGGTGCATCTGCAGAGCTCGCACCCGCGGATCGTAAACTTTATGCCTTACGAGATGTCACAGCGACTGTCCCGTCGATCCCACTGATCACGGGCAGCATCATGAGTAAGAAGCTGGCCGAATCACTCGACGCACTGGTGCTCGACGTCAAATTCGGCAGCGGTGCGTTTATGAAAACGCGGGAACAGGCAACGGAGCTTGCGCACGCGCTGGTTGATACCGGCAACCGCATGGGAGTCCGCACGACAGCGCTGCTCACGGACATGAATCAACCGCTCGGCCGCATGTGCGGGAATGCTGTGGAAGTCGTCGAGTCCATGGATGTGCTCAAAGGCGGCGGACCAGACGATGTTCGTCTGCTGACGATCGAACTGTGTGCTGAGCTGTTAGTCTCTGTCGGCATCGATCACAGCAGGGACGCTGCGTGCCAACGCAGTGCGACGCTGCTCGACAACGGTGCCGCTTATGAACGCTGGTGTCGACTGGTGCAGGGACAGGGCGGCAATCCGGATGCCGTGCTCCCGGTTGCACCGTCGTCTGAACTGACTGCCGAGCGCGCGGGCGTCGTCTCAGCGATCAACACAGAAGCTCTTGGCCTGGCAATCATCTCGCTCGGCGGCGGCCGTCGCAAAATGGGTGACCCGATCGATCATTCCGTCGGCCTTGAAATGCTCGTGCGGCTCGGCGATGCCGTCAGCATTGGCACGCCACTCGTCCGCATCTTTTCAAAGCATCCCGACATCGTTACAACGACAATTTGTCAGGCTATCACGATCAGCGACGATGGCCATGCACCACCGCTGATCGTCGAGCATTTACAGGTTGAGCGCGGATTGCCATTCAGACTTCAGGCCTGTCAGGGAATCGCGGATTAATATTGCGCCAGTCGATTTGATGACGCGGACGGTCTGCTCCAGTGTCGTCAGGCCGATCTGAGTGTGCGTCAGGTCTCCAAGGATCGAAACAAGCCGCTGCACATTGCTTTCCTGTACTTCGATCAGGAATCGAGTGTTGGATTCTGAAAACAAACCCACTGCGGTTTTCCCTTCCGGCAATGTGATCTCAACTCCAATGCCGCCCGCAAACGCCATTTCCGCCGCTGCAACCGCGAGGCCGCCTTCGCTGAGGTCGTGGCAGGAGAGAATGAGGCCTCGTTTGATGGCTTGATGGAGGGCTCGAAAGATCTTTGGGGCCTTTTCTTTATCGACGGTTGGTACGTTGCCGCCGGTAAGACCGTTGACGAGGTGGAAGTGGGAGCCACCCATTTCGTCTTTTGTCTCGCCGATCAGGTAGAGCAGATTGCCGTGTCCCTTAAGGTCCATGGTGACGCAGGTTTCGACGTCAGCGACCTGGCCGAGGGCGGTGATGAGCAGCGTCGAGGGAATGGCGACGGTCTTCCGTATCGACTTAAAAGAGTCAGACTCTGACGTCGCAAGCGGGTCCGCCCCTTTTGAGTTGACCTCGTAGCTGAATTCGTTGTTGAGGCTGTCTTTGCCGCTGACGAAAGGTGTGCCATAAGCAACAGCGATGTCCTGGCAGGCGACGGCAGCGCGAACGAGGGTGCCGAGGGTCTCGGGGCGCTCGGTGTTGCCCCAACAGAAATTGTCGAGGATGGCGATGCGGTCCGGGTCGGCTCCCACGGCGACGCAATTGCGGACGGCTTCGTCGATGGCGGAGGCGGCCATCCAGTACGGATCAAGATCCCCAAAGTGCGGATTGATGCCGCAGGCGATGACCAGGCCTCGGTTGGATGTCAGGTCGGGACGGACGACGGCGGCGTCAGACGGACCGTCGTTGTTGATGCCGACGAGCGGTTTGATGACGCTGCCGGCCTGGACCTCGTGGTCGTACTGGCGGATGATCCATTCTTTGCTGGCGACGTTGAGTGATCCGAGAATCTTCCTGAGGTCGTCGGTGTAGTCGGGCTTATTGTCGCCATCACGCTCCGCGTGATGAGCCTTGAAGTTTGCATGTGAGGATTCAGCAGACGTGGCCGCAGCGGACGGCGCAGCGGTGATTGAGTTGGCTACGGCTGCTGGTTGATGAGAGGTTGCACCTGAGGGCTCATCTTGCAGAGCGAGATGGCTACTTTTGATGTCGTACACCGCTTCGCGAATCACGGGCGGGCGGCCGTCGTGGAGGAAGTGCATGCTGACTTCGCCGACCTTGTGTGCGCCGTATTTCAGAACCAACTGCTTCGTGTCGGTGAACTTGCCGATGACGGTGGCTTCGACGCCTTCCGAAGCACACAGTGCTTCGAACTGAGGCCAATTCGCGGGCGGTACCGACAGGACCATGCGTTCCTGAGCTTCGGAGATCCAGATCTCAGTGTACGACAAACCCGAATACTTCAAAGGCGCTCGATCCAGCCACACTTCGGCACCCGTGCTTTCACCCATTTCGCCCACGGCACTGCTGAAACCGCCGGCACCGCAGTCTGTGATGGCAGAGTAAAGATTCAAATCGCGAGCGGCGAGGATCACATCGGCGACCATCTTTTCAGTGACCGGATTGCCGATCTGCACCGATCCACCGCTGATGTGTTCGCTTTCTTCGGTCAGTTCCACGGACGAGAACGTCGCGCCGTGAATTCCGTCACGTCCCGTACGTCCGCCGACGGCCACGATCAGGTCACCGGGGCTGACGAGTTTGTCACACTTATCGACAGGGATCATGGCCACGTTGCCGCAGTAAACCAACGGGTTGCCGAGATACCGGTCATCAAAGCAGACAGCACCGTTGACCGTCGGAATGCCCATGCGGTTGCCGTAATCACGAACTCCGGCGACAACGCCCTGCATCACGGCGAGTGGATGCAACACGCCGGGCGGAAGTTGATCAGCGGGATAATCAGGTCGTGCGAAACAGAAGACATCGGTGCTGCAAACCGGACGAGCCCCCAGGCCAGTTCCCAGCGGATCGCGGATGACTCCGCCGAGCCCCGTATTGGCTCCGCCGTACGGTTCGATGGCGGACGGATGGTTGTGGGTTTCGACTTTGATGCAGACATTCTGCTTATCGTCGAACCTGACGATGCCGGCATTGTCCTTAAACACGCTGACGCACCAGTCGTCCTTGCCGAGCGATTCGCGAATCTGTACGGTGGCGGCAAAGATCGTTTCCTTCAACATGCTGTTGAAGTGAGTATCCCGGACGACTTTGCCGTCGCAGGTTTCGACGTAATGAATACGTCCGCCGAGTGTCTTGTGGGAACAGTGTTCGCTCCAGGTCTGAGCGACGGTTTCCAGCTCGATATCGGTGGGGTCTCGCTGGAGTGACCGGAAGTAGTCCTGCACGGTCTTCATTTCAGTGATACTCAGATACAGCTGGCCCTTCTTGCTGAGTTCCATCAGAGCTGCATCGTCCATGTCTCGAATGGCGACGGTGGTGAGTCTGAATTTGTATTCGCTGCCGAGCGTCAGATCCCTGATCTGCAGCGGGCCAGTGACGACGTATTCAATGGCGTCGTTCGCGAGAACCTTTTTCGACAAGTGAGCGACTTTCGCCGTGTTCAGCTCGCCGGTCAGCCAATAGCGCCGGCAGGTGGCCACGTTGGTGACGCTGAAGTTCAGTCTCGTGAGCGCCTTTGCAGCGTTTTCAGCGACACTGTCGGTGACGCCGGGGTGGAGCAGCACGTTGAGAAGCGAGGAGCGAGGGGCGAGGGGCGAGGAGTGAGTGGAAGGAAGTTCGTGGACATGGAATTGCTCGGTGACGGGATCGACGAGTAATTGCTCAGCGGCGCGCTGTGCGTCTTCGCGAGTCAGTTCGCCCTGAATCAGAAACGTGCGGGCTGATGTGACTGTGCTGAGTCCGCTGATCCCCTGGCTGAGAGCACTTGCGAGAATTCGCTGACCTTCGTAATCCTTTTCGCTGCCGATCGGCAGAATTTCGACTTCCCAGAGCATGATATGATGCGATCCGTGTGAGGAGGTTTTCAGTAAGTCCTTTCTGCCGGAAAGGAC
>CAZFDW010000002.1:20801-25253 GCA_964517865.1 uncultured Chitinophaga sp. | reverse complement strand
TCCGCTGCACGCAGGACTCGCGCGAACGAAGAAACGATGAGCGGTCCGATGTTGAGCGCCCGGAACAAAGTCCCGCCCGGCAGGCGGGACCTACGTAAGCTGCAACCCGGCAGGCGGGTCATGCAAAACGCACCGCCGTTGCTTTGCGGCAGTATTTCAGGGAGGGAACTGGAGTACAAGAAACGGGCAGTGCGGATTCCTGAGAAGTGGACGTAACGACGCTTGGATCATCAAAACTGGTGAATTTCGGCGGAAATTTCCGCGTTGCTGTAAACGCAGCATTCTGGTATCACTCAGCCCTCTCTCAGCAGCAGTATGTGCCGGAACGGGCATCAAATTGCTGCGAAATCAGCAGCACACGACCTCGCGAGATTCTCGTTCGCCAGGGGCATTCCTTAACGAAAAGCGTTCAGCACGAGGCTGAAAGCGGTGGCCACGGAGTCGGCAGTGAGCACCAAGAAACGACATAGCCTGCGAGTACTGTTCGTCGATGATGAACAGTCGATTGCAGATTTAATGCGGTCTGAGCTCCCGCGAATGGGTCACAATGCCACGGTTCGCCAGTCGCCTGGTGCCGCCATTGAAGCCATTCAAAAAAACGTCTATGACGCTGCCATTATTGACCTCAGAATGCCGGGCGGGAGTGGCTGGGACGTCATCGACTATCTGCGTGAGCATTCTCCGGAGACGGTTTCGGTGATCAGCACGGGACACGGTGATCGCGATGATGCGATTCGCGCGATTCGCATGGGAGCGTACGATTTTCTGCCGAAACCTGTATCACTGTTCGAAATCATCAATGTGCTTGATCGCATTGGCGAAAAAAAGGCACTTCAAAATAAGACGATTGCCCTGGAGAGCCGATTGCAGCGTGTCGAAGGTCGGTCAGATCTGATCGGCACGTCCGGGCCCATGATGCGGGTTCGCAAGCTCATTGACAAAATCGCACCCACGGATTCTGCCGTGTTGATTCTGGGTGAAACCGGAACCGGCAAGGAAATGGTGGCTCGGCGCGTTCACGAACAGAGTGAGCGACGCAACGAACCGTTTGTCGCCGTCAACTGCGGGGCGATTCCGGAAAATCTCGTTGAAAGTGAATTCTTCGGTCATCGCAAGGGTTCGTTTACGGGAGCCGATGCCAACCGCGCGGGACTGTTTGAAGTTGCGAATGGCGGAACACTGTTTCTGGATGAGTTAGGTGAACTCGACAAATCCATGCAGGTCAAACTGCTGCGATTTCTGGAATCCGGTGAAGTGCGGCGCGTGGGTGACAATGAGCCGTTTCATGTCGATGTCCGCATCGTCTGTGCGACCAACCGCGAGCTGCAGCAGATGGTGGCTGAAGGTTCGTTTCGCGAAGACCTGTACTTCCGAGTCAACACGTTTGAGATCTATCTGCCGCCTTTGCGGGAACGCATGGATGATATTCCGTCATTGGCCATGCACCTCATCGCTCGACATCTGAAGCGTGACAGTATCTCCCCCGCCATGCTTCCACCAGACACCGTGAAGTTGCTGCAGGCTCACCACTGGTCGGGAAACGTTCGTGAATTGGCAAACGTCCTGGAACATTCGGTCATTTTGTCTGACGGAATAACGATACGTCCTGAAGATCTGCCGAGAAGTATCAATCGGGCCGTCGCAGCCGCAGTCGGAGCACCTCCGGATTCACCATCGATCGCGATGGTCGCGCAAAGTCCGATTTTCACCAGTGAGCCCAGGACTCTGCGGGAGATGGAAGAACTCATGATCCTGCGGGTACTTGACAAGTACCACGGTGACAAGCCACAGGCCGCGAAAGAACTGGGCATTGCCTTGAAGACACTCTACAACCGCCTGAGCCAGATGGGCTCACAACGCGACGCCGGTTAGTAAATAAGTTTAACCGCGTGGGCAACGCCCCGCGCGTGGGAATTCCGCCAGACGGACGTGGCAAGCGCGGTCCGCTGGGCACGCGGTTAAACGACCAAAACTGGCGATTCTGGCACATCACTTGCACCTCAGTTGCTGGATCGCAACGCTGCCGTTTGGGCAGCGAGCCGAATCTGAGAGATTGAGGTGTTACCATGTTTTTTGACCTGAACTACATACTGATTGTCCTGATTCCCGGTCTGATTATGTCCGGGGTTGCAAGCATGCTGGTGAAATCAGCATTCAGCAAGTACTCCAAAATTGGCACTCGGCGAGGCTACACGGGGGCTCAGGCCGCCAAGGTTCTGATGGAAAATGCGGGGATTCACGATGTGCGCATTGTGCCCACAAATGGATTTCTCAGCGACCATTACAATCCGTCAACAAAGACGCTGGCATTGTCGGAACAGGTTTATGGCAGTCAATCCGTGGCCGCGATCGGTGTCGCGTGTCATGAAGCGGGACATGCGATTCAGCACGCTCACGGCTATGTCCCACTGGGGCTGAGATCTGCGATCGTGCCGGTCGTCACTTTCGGGGCGCCGTTGTCCAATACCCTGTTGATGCTGGGAATATTCCTGAGTGTGAGGCCGCTGCTGATACTGGGCATCATGGCGTTTTCGCTGGTCGTGGTGTTTCAACTGATCACATTGCCTGTGGAATTCAATGCCAGCTCTCGTGCAAAGCGGCTCTGCGTGGAAGCCGGGATCATTGGTGATGATGAGCGAGTCGGTGTCGATCGCGTCCTGAACGCAGCTGCGCTGACATACGTTGCCGCTTTTGTCAGCAGCCTGCTGACGCTGCTGTATTATCTCTGGCGAGCGGGACTGCTCGGCGGTCGGCGCGACTAGTGCTTTTTCAAGACAGGAGATTGGGGTTGAGTCTGTAGGCCGGACCAAGCGCAGCGCCGTTCCGGCAACTTTCAGACAACTGCCGGAACGGCGCTGCGCTTGGTCCGGCCTACCCCAAAGTCAAGACTTGACAAAGCATTAATCGATCGCAGCGGGCTGTCGGCTGTGCAGAAACGCATCATTGTCGGCGTCACTGTTTCTGGTCAGGTCCCATGATTTCCAGCGGCCCGCAATGTGGCCACCGATCAGTCCCACAAAGTATCCACCCGGAACGGCCCCGGAGATCGCGTTGCCGACGTACGTACCGTACGCCGGGTACAGGATTTCGTATGCTTCCTTTCGGGCCTGAAGATCGCCCGTCGTCATCACATAACCCAGCGCGTCGTTCGTGGCGGTTGCTTCCTGATAGAGCCGCACGAGCGGCAGAAGGTATACAGCGGCGTATGTGCCTTTCCACTTTCGGCGTGCGTAATCTTTCGCGTGGCCAGCTTCGTGAACAGCCAGTGCGGGCACGTTGGAATATAGATGAATCGTGTTTGAGTACGGATTGTAGTGATCGCTCCCGAACACTCGTCCGGGAAAAATTGTTTCGCCCAGTACAATGACCGCGCCGAAAGTATATCGCCAGCCGACGCCGACGGATTTGTTCGCAGCAAGACGCTTCCAGTCGTCCAGCGGACGATACTGATTGAGCCGCACCTTGACTGTCGAAAGTTCGTTGTCGTTCAGATACGCCGCGATCTTCGCTTCGGTCTGAGAATCGATTTGATGATTCTCGACACGCCGATCGAACAGCAGGATTTTTCCTGGAATTCCCCACACCCAGCCAAGGGAATCCACGACGACATTGGGCTTGCCACGTTCGATCTGTATCTGAGTTTGTGCTGCCAGATCCTCCGACGTGTGATACGACTGAGCGGATCCCATCGTGTACGGTGTCGTTGCGCAGCCCGATAGCGTGAGCATCCCGGCTGCCATGAGAATGCGGATCCATGAGATCGAAATGGTTAGTGGGCCGGGCACGCAAAGTTCCAGGAAATGTCTGAAGTGTTTCCCGTTCAGGCGGACGCTCCGGAATCGTAGGTCAATTTTCGAGAACGCAGCAACAGCAGACCACGGCGGGGCGCGCGTTGCGCCGGCCAAACTACAATTTGCGGGATCATTCGATCTCAAAGAGACGCCCAAACGTGCGTCAAGGATCTAGCGGCGCCAAAATCTGCCGAACAACGTTTCTCTCCCAGCCAAAGGATCGTTTTTCGACCGCGTTGCAGTTCGGCGGCGTGGTTCTATAATCCGCCAGGCAAATGGGCGGGAATCGCATAATCCCGGACCATGTCCTGGCTGGACGTACATTCATTCTACCGCTTTTACGGGGAGGAGCGGGACTCTTGAACGCTCTGCTTCGAATTCTGAGTCTACCGGCTCAACTGCTCTCGAAGGTTCCTGGACTGGGGCCATTCGTGAAAGTCCTTTCGACAACCGTGGGGCAGAAAATCCTCATGGCGATCACAGGGCTCTCGCTCTGCGGCTTTCTTGTCGCCCATCTGGGCGGCAATCTCAAGTTGTACGCTGGTGAACAGGCATTCAATGACTACGCGCACGCGCTGCACAGCCTGGGACCGATCCTGGCAGCAGCGGAAGTCGGACTCTTCGCCACCTTTGCGCTGCATATTGGTCTCGCAATTTCCAC
>CAZFDW010000002.1:3452-20701 GCA_964517865.1 uncultured Chitinophaga sp. | reverse complement strand
CCGATGGTTCGCGTGGCAAGTGACACACTGAACTCGCGAGTTCCCGATGGTCCGCTTCAACAGAAGTGGGACAAACATATCTTCGACATGAAGCTGGTCAATCCGGCCAACAAACGCAAATTCAGCGTGATCGTGGTTGGCACCGGACTGGCTGGGGGAGCTGCTGCGGCTTCGTTGGGCGAATTGGGCTACAACGTCAAGTCGTTCTGTTTTCAGGACAGCCCTCGACGAGCCCACAGTATTGCGGCCCAGGGCGGAATCAATGCCGCCAAGAATTACCAGAACGATGGCGACAGTGTCTGGCGCCTGTTTTATGACACGCTCAAAGGTGGCGACTATCGCGCCCGCGAAGCCAACGTGCATCGTCTCGCTCAGGTGTCGAACAACATCATTGATCAGTGCGTGGCTCAGGGTGTTCCCTTCGCACGCGAGTACGGTGGAACTTTGGCCAACCGCTCCTTCGGCGGGGCTCAGGTTTCACGGACGTTTTATTGCCGAGGCCAAACCGGACAGCAACTGTTGCTCGGTGCCTATCAGGCGATGATGCGACAGGTCTCCACCGGCAAGGTCAAACTGTTCGCCCGTCGCGAAATGCTGGAACTGGTCATTGTGGATGGCCTGGCGCGTGGCATCGTGGTACGCAACCTGGCGACGGGGCAACTGGAAACCCACACCGCAGATGCTGTCGTTCTTGCGACTGGCGGTTACGGCAACGTCTACTATCTTTCGACGATGGCTAAAGGCTCCAATGTCACGGCAGCATGGCGATGCGCTCGGAAAGGTGCCCTGTTCGCAAATCCCTGCTACACGCAGATTCATCCGACGTGTATCCCGGTCACTGGAGATTATCAATCCAAGCTGACGCTGATGAGCGAAAGTCTGCGCAACGATGGGCGTGTCTGGGTACCTGCGAACAAAGGCGACAAGCGAGCACCGGATCAGATTCCGGATACCGAACGCGACTACTATCTGGAACGCCGTTACCCCTCGTACGGCAATCTTGCTCCACGCGACATTTCGTCACGCGCGGCAAAAGAACGTTGTGATGCTGGGCATGGCGTTGGGGAAACTGGACTGTCCGTATTCCTGGACTTTCGCGATGCCATCCAGCGGGATGGTGAAGACGTGGTCCGTAAAAAGTACGGCAACCTGTTTCACATGTACAACAAGATTACGGCCGAAGACCCGTACAAGCAGCCAATGCGAATTTTTCCGGCTGTCCATTATACGATGGGCGGGCTTTGGGTCGATTACAACCTGATGAGCAACGTCAAAGGGCTGTACGTCCTGGGTGAAGCGAACTTCTCCGACCACGGTGCCAATCGCCTTGGTGCCAGCGCCCTGATGCAGGGGCTGTCGGACGGCTATTTTGTGATTCCGTACACGATCGGCGATCATCTGGCGACCACGAAGCTGGAGAAAATTTCTGACGATCATCCGGCATGTCTGCAGGCGAAGAAAGATGCCGAAGACCGCATCACGAAACTCCTCGGTGTGCAGGGGAAACGGTCAGTCGATTCGTTCCACCGCGAGCTGGGTCTGCTGATGTGGGAGAAGTGCGGGATGGCTCGTAACCGCAGCGGCCTGGAACAGGTGATTGGCCAGATTCGCGAATTGCGTGAGCAGTACTGGAAGGACGTCCGTGTCCTCGGTTCGGGCGCGACGCTTAATCAGAGCCTCGAGAAAGCTGGTCGCGTCGCCGACTTCATGGAATTCGCTGAACTGCTCGCGATCGATGCTCTGAACCGTGAGGAATCCTGCGGCGGGCATTTTCGTGAGGAATATCAGACATCTGAAGGTGAAGCTGCTCGCAACGATGCGGACTATTCGTACGTGGCCGCATGGGAATTCCAAAGTAGTGGTGCCGAGCCGATTTTACACAAGGAACCGCTGGTGTTCGAGACCGTCAAGCCTTCGACCCGGAGTTACAAATAACCATGAGCACTGATTTGTTGAATTTGAATCTCCGCGTCTGGCGTCAGGCAGGCCCAGGCGACAAAGGCGGTTTCAGAACGTATCGTCTCAACGGCGTCAGCACACACATGTCGTTCCTGGAAATGCTCGACGTGCTGAATGAGCAATTGATCGCTCAGAAGGAAGAACCTGTTGAGTTTGATCACGACTGCCGCGAAGGCATTTGCGGCATGTGCAGTCTGATGATCAACGGACAGGCTCACGGCCCGGATAACGCGACGACCACTTGTCAATTGCACATGCGTCGATTCAACGACGGCGATACGGTCACGATCGAACCATGGCGGGCCGCCGCATTTCCCGTGCTTCGTGATCTGGTTGTCGATCGTTCAGCGTTTGATCGCATCATATCGGCAGGCGGCTTCGTTTCGGTCAACACCGGCAATGCACCGGACGGCAATGCGATTCCGGTCCCCGGTTTGCGGCAGGAAGTCGCAATGGACGGCGCCGCCTGCATCGGCTGCGGAGCCTGCGTCGCAGCCTGCAAGAACGCATCGGCGATGCTGTTCGTGTCCGCGAAAGTGTCGCAACTCGCGATCCTGCCCCAGGGTCATCCCGAACGCAACGCCCGCGTCATCAACATGGTGGCTCAGATGGACAAAGAAGGTTTCGGCTCCTGCACCAACACCTCCGAATGCGAAGCCGCCTGTCCGGCAGAGGTTTCCGTTGCTCATATCGCCAGACTGAATCGCGAATATCTGCGCGCATCGATATTCGCAGAAACGTAATCGTGGCGAGCGGCATGCGTCAGCCTGCCGGTACAATGCGATTCGTTACCCGGCGAGCAGAGTTTCCCAATTCCGTGTCGAATCCGGAACCGTTCAGCGATACAATCAAACGGCACTATTTAATTCCGGAGAGATCGCTATGCCGTCGCCGTTTCCTGGCATGAATCCCTGGATGGAAGCTCCTGAGCTGTGGCCAGGGGTTCATGCTGCATTGATTTCCGAGATCCGATCTCGGTTGAATTCGATCATGCCTCGGCGATACTTCGCCGATGTCGAAGAACGAGTCTTCCTGTGCGATACGGATGATCCCCTGATCAGACTCATTGTTCCTGACGTTGCGGTGCGTGAGTCCTTTGAGCCAGTTGGTTTAGAGAGCGGCTCAACGGCGGTTGCGACGATCACACCATCACTGCAGGCTCGGATGCTGGACCTTCAAGTCAGAGAACGCCGAATAGTCATTCGCTCATCTGATCGCCAGGCGATTGTGACAGCCATTGAAATCCTGTCTCCCTCAAACAAACTCCAAGGTTCGGCAGGTCGCGTTTCGTATCTTTCGAAACGGGACGAATTGCTTCAGTCCGACGCTCACTTCATTGAAATCGATCTGTTGCGCGCCGGAAATCGAACTGAGCCTGTGTATGGCATGGGACGTGGAGACTATTTGACCTGGCTCAGTCGATCGCAGGATCGAACGCACGTTGACTACTGGCCGACACCTCTGGAATCTCCGCTACCGACGATTCCCGTTCCTCTGTTGCCGGGCGATTCGGACGTGCCGCTGAATCTGCAGGCTGTGCTTCACGACGTCCACGACCGCAGCGGATATGTTCGGCGATTAGACTATTCCCAGCCCCTTCCAGCGCCGCCGCTTGCTGACGGACGGATCGAATGGCTGAACGAATTTGCGCAGAATGCTGTTTGATCGCATGCTCTGCTGCACTACATCACGACGAAGCTCGCGGGGACCCGGTTATACCCGGCGTGAAGTTCATAGAAGGATGACTCATTGAATAATCCAAACCCCTTCGAATTCAAGTTTTCGGCAGACGAATCTGGCACTGTTCAGAGGCCTGTCTTCAACTTTCTGATCAAGACCCTGGGGCCATCGTTTCTTGCGTGTTTGCTGATTGTATTGGTTGGAGATTTCAAGCGAATGCTTCAAGGTTCGCGCGACGGAGCGTTGCTGTATTTCCTGGCACTTATCGTCTTTATACCATTCTTTCAAGCAGGCAGATGTCTCCGGTTACCTGGCCCGGCTGTCCCGTCTGCGCCGAAGGCCTTCGCGTTTGGGATTGGCGCAGTCGCGGCGTTTGTTAGCGCTGTGGTTGGCCGGACCATGGTGTTTAAAGGACCGTTATCGTGGGAGTGGGTTCCGAATTCTCTCGTGGCACTGACAATTTCGATTTTGCTCATGCTTTTTCGCCGAATTGTGTTCGGGAAAAAGAAGATGTTTCCACTAATGATTGCGATCATACGTACAAGCGTCATCACGCTGAATATTCTTGTCAATGCAGGATGGCTGATGCAACAAATGCTTCCAGTTCAGTTCAGCCAGGACGGGCTTGTGGTGCAAACGGTGCTTGTTTGTCTCTACGCACACATCGTTTGTGCAGCATGGTGGAT
This sequence comes from uncultured Chitinophaga sp., assembly GCA_964517865.1. GTDB lineage: Bacteria > Planctomycetota > Planctomycetia > Planctomycetales > Planctomycetaceae > SXXK01. The sequence continues at coordinate 16,376 of CAZFDW010000002.1, read as the reverse complement.
TTCCGATAAAACTGATTGATTCTTCTATGCCAATCAAAACCTGCTTTTTCGATATGGGCAACGTACTGGTGCATTTTTCGCATGAGAAAATGTGCCGGAATATCGCGACCGTGTGTGGCTGGAGCGAACCTGAGACGAAAACATTTCTGCTGGATGAAGGCAGACAGTGGAAGCTGGAACGCGGCGAGGTCAGTGAAGAACAATTTCACGACGAATTTTGTCAGGCGACCGGTAAAGCTTTGAACATCGACGAACTGCGTCATGCGGCGGCCAATATTTTCTGGCTGAACGAATCCATCGTTCCTGTACTGGAGCAGTTGAAAGCAGCCGGAATGCGGCTCGTGCTGTTGTCGAACACGAGCGTGACGCACCTGAATTTCATCGAACGCAATTTCAGCGTGCTGGAACTGATGGATGATCGGGTCACGTCCTTCGAAGCCGGTGCGCTCAAGCCCGAAGATCGCATCTACGAAGTCGCCATGTCCAAAGCCATGTGTGAGCCCGATGAATGCTTCTACACGGACGATATCGAAGCGTATGTCCGAAAGGGTGAGACCTTTGGTATTCACGCACGACTGTATACAACGACGGAGCGTCTGTTGAGTTCGTTGCGGGATTTGAAGGTGCTGGATTAGACCTCGTTCACTTTGAAGGCCGGACTTTGTAGGGTGGGACAAGCGAGTAACGCGAGCGCCGGCCCACCAGTAGTGCAGCTTGCCGATGGTGGGCCGGCGCGGCTTATCAGCCGCTGGTCCCACCGTACGTGTTCAGAATCTGGTGTTCAAAGCGAATCTGATTGAGCGGTTTTCACTACTGAAAGTGGAAATTCTGTAACGAAATGCGTCGGAATTCGCTTCAGATCAAATGTGCAATTGAATGCAGACCGCCGTTCCCCAATACTTCCTCTGCACGCTTAACGAATCGCAGAGAACAACAGCCTCCGGGCCACACGACCATGAATCCAACCACCTCAGCAAAATCCACTCGTCCGCTCCAGGACGTCAACATCATCGGCACGACCCCGCTGATTTCCCCCGCAGAATTGAAACGGGAGTTTCCTGTTTCCGGGGCAGTCGAAGAGCATGTCAGTCAGTCGCGAGCAATCGTCGAAGACATTCTCAGCGGAAACGACAAACGCGTGATTGCAATTGTCGGGCCCTGTTCCATTCATCACACCGGAATGGCGCTGGAATACGCTCGCCAGCTGAAAGCGGTTGCCGATGAAGTGAGCGACCGCATTTTTGTAGTGATGCGAGTCTATTTCGAAAAGCCGCGCACCACTGTGGGCTGGAAGGGGCTGATCAACGATCCGCACATGAACGATACGTTTGATATCGCCACAGGTCTGCGGAAAGCACGTCAGATTCTGTTGGATATCAATACGGTCGGTCTGCCTGCTGCAACTGAAATGCTGGAGCCCATCACACCGCAGTACATCGCGGATCTCATCACCCTCGCATCGATCGGCGCGCGAACGACGGAATCGCCGACGCATCGGCAGATGGCAAGCGGCCTCTCGATGCCAGTCGGATTCAAGAACAGCACAGAAGGCAGTCTGGAAGTGGCGATCAATGCCATGAAGGCGGCTCGCGCCCGACACCAGTTTCTGGGAATTGATCACGACGGCAAGACGTGCGTGATGAGTACGCGTGGCAACGAACTGGGGCACCTGATTCTGCGCGGAGGCCGAAACGGGCCTAACTACGACGCCGAAAATATTGCCGAAGCCAGCCGCCTGCTGAGCGAAGCAAAGTTGCCGCCGCGTCTGGTCGTCGACTGCAGTCACGCCAACTCCAGCAAAGATTATCGTCGTCAGCCGATCGTTTGGAACGATGTGATAAGACAAAGGGCGGACGGCAACGAATCCATCGTGGGGCTGATGCTGGAAAGCAACCTCATCGAAGGTCAGCAGTCACTAGGTGACGATCCGTCCGCGTTGAAGTATGGTGTGAGCATTACGGACGGCTGCATCAGCATTGAGGAAACTGCAGAACTGTTGCGATCGGCTCGGGCGATGCTGTCGTAATGACCACTCCACTGCGATCATGGAAAAACGACTGGCAGTCACAAGACGGTCGCGAGCGAATTTTGCGAGTTCGCTGGTTACTCAATCCTGCTCAACCTCCGCTCGAAAACGTGGAGATCGTCGAACAGCACGGTCGGATTGCAGAGATCCGCCCGCTGGCGCCGGACGCCCGTAACGTTCTGCCGGTGATTCTGATTCCAACGCTGGTCAATGCGCACACGCATCTGGAATTTTCGTCGTTGTCAGAACCGATCCACCCCGCTTTACCATTTCAAGAATGGATCTCTGCGGTGATTCAATGGCGGCGCGGCGCTGACTCGAACAGCGACGAAACTGTCCGGCAAGGGCTTGCAGAGTCTCTGCAGGGCGGCGTCACCGCAATTGGCGAAATCACGACGAGGCAGCCCGTCAACGTTGCTGACATCGCAGCAGGATGCCGAGTTGTATCGTTCCGCGAAGTCATCGGGCTGCAACAAGAGCGGATCCCTGAACTCCTGCAGCAGGCTGCCGCGCATTTGTCACGGCATTCTGCGTCCGGCAGAGACGACTCAGCTGTGTATGGCATCAGCCCACATGCTCCGTATACAGTTCATCCGGAACTTTTTGCGTCGCTGATCGAGCTGGCGGTCAGTCGGAAGGCTGTCGTGGCCATGCATCTGGCGGAAACGCAGGATGAGCGGGAATTGCTCCGCGACGGCAAAGGGCGTTTTGTCGATTTTTTGACGAAGTTAGATCTCTGGGATCCCGCAACCTTTCCCGGCGACCGCAGCATTCGCGATTTTCTGGAGCAGCTTGTCCGTGTCCCTCGCGCCCTTGCAATCCACGGCAACTTTTTCTCGCATGACGACATTCAGTTTGTCGCACGTCATGCAAACCTGGCGACGGTCTACTGTCCGAGGACGCATGCGTTCTTTGGACACCCCCCGCATCCGATTCGACAGTTGCTCGCCGCAGGTGCCAGAGTTGTGCTGGGAACAGACAGCCGTGCCTCGAATCCGGATTTGAGTCTCTGGAAAGAACTTCAGTTTGTGGCGATGAATTTCCCGGAGATTTCAATACCACGACTGCTGGGGATGGCAACGACTGATGCCGCCGACTCGCTGGGGCTACCGCTCGAATGCCATCAGATCAGCGCTGGTGCAGAACTGAAATGCGTGATGCTCCATGCTGAAAACGATGCGGGCGACCTGCGGGGTCTGATCTGTCATCCGACAACGCAGCCAGCGGCAGTAGTGATCGGTGAACGTGTTTACTCATGACCGAACTTCAATTTGAGATACAGTGCGCAATGCAGGCTGGAATGCTGCCAAGTTTCCGGAGCTCGGAGTCTTTCCCGATACCCCAGGATCGTGAGCGGCAAGGCGCTAGCCGCCGGTGTTCATTACAGAAATACCTGAAAAAACGGCGGCTAGCGCCTCGCCGCTCACAAAAACAGCGGTATTCAGACAGGCTCCTGGTCCGGTTCTCGGACGTCAGATTCAGGGCAGGAAGCAGGTTCCAGGTGTCACATTCGGTCGCAAATGAGATCATTCTGAACGACGACAAATTCTGGATTGTCAGTCGCCAGGAGCTGTTCGGCCCGTTCGTCTACCAGTGGAGCGGGGATCTGTATGGCATCGAATTTATGTACCAAGGACAAAAATTCGGCGAAGTATGCAGCGACGAAGAACTCTACGCCGACCTGAAGCCCTTCGGGCTGCCGATCAGCGTCGCGCGCGTCGCCGCACTCATTGCCGGGGCGATCGTCGTCAGCATTCGTTCGGGTACGTCAACTGACGAACGCGTCTCACATCTGATTTCACTCCTGCAGCAGTTCAAGATGGAACGCTTCAGCATTCGCGAAAGCACGTCGGAATGAAAGTGCGTATCGGCAGGTTTTCGCATCCATCATTCGTCACAGCACAAGTCAAAGTGGCGCAATTTTCGTTCATCGGCATCTGTGCATGCTGGCGCATGCTGTGTACACTTGGTGTCGATTGACTCCGTTTTTAGAGTCGGACAAGGCACTCGTGCATTGTCCGGCATACAGATTCAACCCCAATTCGTTGGCCTGACAATACACTCGTGAACTATGTCGTCGATGAAGGGAAGTGCTGTGTCTGCCAGCAGATCGACTAAGGTTCTCAAGATTGTTCTGATCGCAGTATTTCTGGGTTTAACCGGAACTGTGCTGATCCGGTGGACATGGTTTCATCCAAACGCACGCAAGACTGAGTCGCAGGCGAATGTTGAACGGGAAACGGCCGTTCTTCTGAGCCAGGCAGAATATGCTTCCGAGGCCGGTGACATAAAAACTGCTGAGCGACTCTTCGACGAAGTTCTGCAACTGGACCCCGGCAATCACAAGGCGTTGCTTTACAGTGCGGGTATACGACAACAGTCGGGTGACCTGGCCGGGGCGAAACAAATCCTGTCAAAGGTTGGCGATGCGCCGGCAAACTTTGGTGCCACTGCTCGTTATCTGGAAGGCACGATTGCCCTGGCCGAACAGGAATCTCGTCTCGCCGAATCATTACTTCTCAAGGCGCGACGGCTGAATCCTCTTTATCAGCCGCCGCTTCGGGTCCTCGCACGGCACTATTCACTGCAGCTGCGAGGCGAAGAATTGACGGAAGTTCTCGATCAATTGGCAGCGCTGCGCAGGCTGAATATCGAAGAATTGGCAATGCGATTGCTGGCCGGGCGTCCGTTCGTCGAACGGACTCAGGCGTTGCCACTACTGAAAGAGATGGTTGCACACGATCCTGAAGACATTCACAGTCTGCTCGCACAAGCTCGATACCTACGGGAGGAAGGTGATTCCTCCTCAGCCGAACTCCTGCTGGAATCGGTTGCGCCGCCATTGAGGGGCGAGTTGTCTTTGCAGTCGGTCCTGGCTCTGTTTTGGGATCTGAACGGAACCCGTCCATCAGCGGACAAATCAGAGCTGGAACTGAACGGCAATGTAACACCGGAAGCATGGGAACTTGCGTCGCGCCGTGCCGCTTCCATCGGCGACTGGCAGGCGGTCGCGAAGATTGACGAATACCGGCTCAGCAGGAATCCGTTTTCACCGGCGGTCAGTCATTCGCTGGCGACGGCTTTCGATCGCCTCGAAAAACCAGAGCTGGCGAGGGCTCAGCATCAGCAGACCGATCGCCTGGATCAACTTGAGCTGCTGGCTTATCGGATTGTGAGTCCACGAGCCCAGGTTCCTGACGTGGGGATTCCCGTCATTTGCGAAATCGCAGATTTGCTGACGAATGCCGGTTATTTGAATGATGCGACGCAGTGGCTGATGACGGCCGAATCGCTGTCTCCTGGCAGGTTTGAAGTGCGCTCGAGGCTGCAGATTCTGAATGATTCTCGAGGCAACATGGCGAGAACGCCGCCGATGGTGGCTCCGGACGTACCCAGCATCGCAATTCGGACGCAGGACCATCCCGTATCTTCCAGAGGCAATCCGACTGTTGTGGACTGGCAATTTCGTGACGTGGCCTCCGAAATGGGGATTCAGTTCACATACTGCAATGGCCAAAGTGAGTATAAGCGAATTGTGGAAACCATCGGTGGCGGCGCTGCAGTACTGGACATCGATGGTGACCTTTGGCCTGATCTTTATTTTCCGCAGGGCAAGACCAGTCTCAAATCATCCCCTTCCCTGAACGATGGACTTTTCCGCAATCAGCGTGGGCTGAGATACTCCGAATGCACTGAGACGGCAGGAATTCGTGAGTACGAGCACAGCCTTGCGGCGACAGTCGCGGACTTCGATAATGACGGCTTCGCCGATGTGTTTGTGACGAATGCCGGAACCTGTCGGTTATTCCATAACAACGGCGATGGCACATTTCTGGACAAAACTCCTTCGACAGTGAGCAGAAATCTCGACTGCAGCAGCTGTGCCTGTTTCGCAGATCTGAATCAGGACAGTCTTCTCGATCTGTTTGTGGCGAACTACGTCGCCGACTGGGAGCGACGATGCGTCAACAGTGCCGGTGAATTTGCAACTTGTCATCCGCATGAGCTGCAACCGGCACAGAATCGTCTTTATCAGAACCTTGGCAATGGCGAGTTCCGCGATGTCACGGAATCTTCGGGACTTCTGGGAGTCACGGGGAGGGCGTTGGGTGTTGTGACAGCCGATCTGAATTATGACGGCCAGACAGATATCTTTGTTGCGAATGACGGAACGCCAAACATGCTGTTTGTACGTGAGCGTTCACCGATGACGATATCACAATCGCAGGAATCAGAAATTCGGGGCACAATTCGGGTCAGCCCCGATTTAACAGGTCGATCCGAGGCGATTCGAATTTCCGATATCGCTCCCCAATGCGGTGTGGCTGTGCCGACCGACGGCAGATCACATGCCGGCATGGGAGTAACACTGTCCGATTTTGACCAGAATGGATTCCAGGATCTGTTTGTGACAAACTTTTACCGAGAACAAAACACCCTGTATTCCGGTATCGGTCCAGGTTTGTTCATCGATAAATCTCACGAGTCCGGTCTCGGTCTGCCCAGCTTCGAATTGCTGGGTTTTGGGACGCAGGCAATCGACATTGACTCCGATGGGCACGATGACCTGGTTGTGCTGAACGGTGATATTGACGATTACTCAGCCACAGGGCGTCCATGGAAAATGCCGATCTCGGTATTTCGAAATGACGGCGACGGTCGGTTTATCGACTTGTCCAGACTCAGTGGCTCCGAAATGCTGCTGCCGCAATTGGGGCGTGGGCTCACTCGTGTTGATTTCGATGGCGATCAAGTCTGCGATCTGGTCGCAGTGCGGCATGACGGTTCCGTACGGCTGCTCAAAAACGAAACGCCTCCGGTAAACCCTCGCGTCAGTGTGCGATTGGTGTCCCGCCGCAACTGCCGGGATCCGATAGGTCTCCAGGTCCGCATGACCTGCGGTCAACATCAGCAGGTTCACGTTGTGACTTCTGGCGACGGTTTTTCAGCCTCCAATGAGCGGCTGATGAGTTTTGCTGTTCCGATGCAGTCAAAATATCGACTTGATGTAAGCGTGGGGAATCTGGGAGATCCAATGGGCTGCGATGCAGAAAAGTTCAACGCAGACACAATCGTCCTGATGGTCCAGGAAGACGGATCTGTCAGTGCGTGGGAAATACCGCATTAATCCGGGTTAATCCGTCAACCAGCGAGGTTTGGAGTGCGGCGACTTGTCGCCGCTTTCTTTGTTCAGATGATCTGGAACGGTGGTGAAATTTTCGTCGTCGTAGTTCGACTGTCCGAGATTCGCTTGTAGTCCCGGCTTCAGCCGGAAATGGGCTGAATGTTCATGGCCTGGCAGGCTGAATTTCCGCATAAACGCCCGGCTACGAACAAAATGCGACAGTCAAAGTAGTCACTGTAGCTGAATCGAACCGCGTGCCCGTTGCCATAGGCTTTTGCTGATTGCGGTTAACGCCACGACACTTTGTGGAATTCTGTTCGCCTTGGTGTTTTGGGAGAATCTCCACTCGGAGTTGTGTGCTTCGGGAAAAATCGGAGTTTAAAATCTACTTTCGCGTTTGCAAAATCTTTGGAGGAGCGTCATAGTGTATACATGTAGAGTAATCGGTAGTTGATTGTCTCAAAATCGATCACCTTGCATCGGATACTTCCCAAATTGTAAATTTCCAATCTGGGAGTCAAGTTTTTTTCTCTTTTCAGGAGCTTTAAAACCATGAGTTTACTTGACAGATTCAGAAAAAGATCGGGGTTTACCCTGATTGAATTGCTGGTGGTGATTGCCATCATTGCAATTCTGATTGCACTGCTGCTTCCTGCAGTTCAGCAGGCGCGTGAGGCGGCCCGTCGTACGCAGTGTAAAAATAATATGAAGCAACTGGGGTTGGCTCTGCACAACTACCACGATACGCATAATCGGTTTCCGCCGACGCAGATCATGGTTCATTACTCGGGCCCGAATAACACGAATCCAGTGCCTCGCAATCACACTTGGGTTTCGCTGGTTCTTCCTTACTTGGAACAGTCGGCTCTGTACAATTCGATCAACTTTTCGGCTCCGATGTTTGATCCGGGGACAAGTACATTTCAGACGCTTACTACCGGTGAAACAATCGTATCCCGCAACCTGCCGATGCTGCAGTGTCCATCAGACCCGGGTTTTGGCGGTGGTATTTCCTCACATGGTCTTTCGCATATGAACTACGCTGGAAACATGGGATGGGACTGGCATTATCGTGGTCCTGGTATTTATTCAGGGCCATTCCAGAATGGTTCTGAAGGCACTCGAATTACGGACATCAAAGACGGTACGTCGAACTCAATCGCACTTGGTGAGGTTTCCACAAGTGCGTTCCAACCACGTCCGGGTGCTCCAGGTCATCAGGCAATGGGTGGAATTCCTCGTGGGGGCGGAATCAATAACAGCGTCTTTAGAACGCCGTTTATTGACCCCGGCAGCAACGGTGACGTCATGGACTCAGCCGCGCTGCGAGGTATCGGTCTTGTGGGAACTCGCACGTGGCTACGTCCCGACGGAGCTGCCAGTGGCTATTGGTGGAAAGCAGCTCCGTATGCTCATCCACCAACGTATCTGGCCTGTTTCGGCATGAACAACAATTGGCCAGGTGCCAGCAGTGTCCACACCGGCGGGGGCCAGTTCCTGATGTGTGACGGAGCAGTTCGCTTTATCAGTGAAAACATTCAAGGTGCTCAGCAGGCATCAGTGTGGTTTGCGCTGCACACCTACATCGGCGGAACCGGCGCTGGGCAACCGATTGTCGGTGAATTTTGATGGTCTGTAGACAAAAATGAAGAGACTCGTCTCCCGATTCCAGCGGAAAAATCGCTTCTGGAATCGGGAGTTTTCTTTTGTGGATGGCAGATCCTGATTTTGACCATTTCGATATTCAGCAGGAGTAATATTGTGTTTCGAGTTTCCGTGTTGTTGTTATGTTCTGCAATGTTGTTCGTTGCGTCCGGCTGCTCGGGAGAAGGGGCCGGTGGCGCGAAAGTAAAAACAGTTCCATTCACTGGAAAGATCCTGTTAGATGGGAGTCCGCATGGGAATGTCAAAGTGCAGTTCATTCCTCAAGGATCAGATGAAGGTGTACGAACGGCCTATGCTCAGGTGAAGGAAGATGGTTCGTTCTCGGCTACAACGTACGTGACGGGCGATGGAATAGTTCCCGGCAAATATGACGTCCGCGTCGGCTCGGAAGGAGATAGTGCTTCTACTGATCCAGCCTTGATGATGGCCGCAGTGTCCGGGGCCTCAATCGATAAATTGGAAGTAGATATCCCGGCGGAGGGGCTGACAGATGTTGAACTCAAACTGACAAGTTCTGCTCCACCGGCCGAAGGAACTGGTGCAACAGGTATCGGCCTGGGGAATTGAAAATCTCCCATGTGTCCGTGATCAGCACGTCACTTTGGATTTCATCTACGGTGAAATGATTCATTGATGCTCCGCCTCGGCTATTCGGGCGGAGCATTTTTTTGCTTGACGGGGAACGTCAGTCCTGGGATTCGATACCGCTGCCAGCGGTGTTTATATCGCTCGCCGTTGCCACGGCTGTCTTTCGTTCCGCGAAAGCAGCGTTCTTTCGCGGAGAGAAAGACGACATTGGAAGTGTCTACTCAACCGCGCGGAGTATACGGCGGGTCGTACTTGTTTCAGCCTGGATTGCGCACGGCAGGACGGACCGAGCGAATCCGGCGCTCGCGGTGGCATGCGGCTGATGGTGATAAATCTTATCAGAAAAACAATTCTTTCAACGATTGCTGAGCAGAAACGCTCTGCCAAGCAGACGGCTGACAATGAAAGCGTAGACTAGAATACAGGCCACCGCCAAAGCCTGCAGCCCCAGCAGCGCTGTTTCGCCGTGCATGACGCTGTTGATCGATTCCCGATTCCAGTTCAGCACTCCATTTGCTGAACTTCCGCAGATGCCCACGATCAACATTCCCAGCACAGCCGCAACGGAAGCGGATAGTGGGGTCTCATACGCCATTGGCAGGCGAAACCGAAAGGCGACCGCACATGCCATAAAGCCAGCGGCACCACCGAGAACTCCACACGTAAATGCCGTCTGTGGATCAAACATTGTGCACCCTGCAGCCACTGAAATCGTACCGCACAGGAAACCCGTCACCGAAGTCTGCTGACGGGTGCGGCCCGGAATGAGCATCTGCAGCAAAGCGTAAACGAGATAGCCACCGCAGGCCGCAATGATTCCGTTCAGGAATGCCACGGCGCGCAACTGAGAAACCGGTACACCCAGCGAACACATCAACACGAGATATCCAATAAGGAAGGCTGCTGCCGAGGAATGCTGAATAATGCCGTCCCAACGGACCCAGGGGGAAATGTGATCCGGGTCTGTAGTTTCGTCCCGGCAGTATCGGACGATTCCAAGTACCGAACCACTTACGATCAGCATGAACAAGCTGCCGCCGATATCAATCGCTCCGCGAATCCCTAACCAACCTTCACCCCAGACCCAATGCGCTGCCGGAGCATAGACCAGGCTCCCCCAAAGAAGGCTGAAAAGCAGTATTCTTGCAGGTGTGGCTCGACTGGTGGATGCGACTGCAAACACCGTCAGCACCGCACACAGGTAGATGCTGAGTTGCAGACAGAGAAAGGCCGAGAGCGCGAGAGAATGATGTGGCCGCCGGGATGCAAAGTAGGGCTCATCTGGATTTCCCTGAACTTCCAGATTTCTGAATCCGGCGAAATGCAGGTCGCCCAAAAATCCGCCACGACCGAAAAGGTGCCGCTGATCCACAGTCTGACCTGCCTCACGGATCATATCCTCCATTTTGCCAGGAGCCGCAGAGGCACCGCTTTCCGGGATTGTTCCCGCTGACGGACCAAATGCCAGGCTGAACAGGATCAGCACCCACGCCATGACATGCACAATGGCAAAGCTGAACCAATGTGCCGGGTCCAACAGTGTCTCATGAAGCCTTACGCCGCGCGTGAGTAATCCCAAACACCCTGGCAGTAAACTCACCAGGAGCAACAAACTGCACAGCAAAAGCCAAAGCATCTGCGCGCTGTCAAATTCACCGATCCATTGCACGATCACCAGTTTGTCTCCCGATCGACTGTCCACTACCACGTTTCAGAATTCTGATTTGATCAACATCGCCGCCAGGGAACTGTTCGGTTGCCGATTCAACAGGACCATCGGGCCACTCCACAATAATGTTTTCAATCTGAGTGACGTTTCCAAGACCGAAGTGTATTCGAGGATCATTGCTCGCGAGGTAGCTGGTCTGAGGCACGCAGTATCCGCGGAGCTTACGTCCTTCGGGAAGGCCTACAACGACGTTGGCACCCAAAGCATCGCGACCGAGCTCTCCGGTTGCCACCCGGACCATCAGCCAATGGCCGGATTTCTGAAAGTCGTTGCGATAACATCGGGCGGTACCGCCGCAATTTGTCACAACCAGATCGAAATCGCCGTCGTTATCGATATCCCCAACGGTCAGACCTCTGCCCGAACTCAATGCCGTGGCAAACTCGCCTCCCAAAGGCTGCTCTTCGCGAAACCGAATGCCAGATCGTCCCATCAACAGCTTGTTTTCATCGACATACGCCTTCCAGTATTTGGCCGAATCCCTGATCGGCTCGCGCCGTTCCTGAAACTCGTCTTCTCCATGGAAGGGAAAGCCGGAGTGGCAGGGAACGACAAGTCCATTGACCAGTGGCAAATCCAGAAATCCGTCATGATCAAGATCGACAAGCGCTGCTCCCCAACCAGTGTGGTTTCGCGATGAGATATCCAATCCTGAGCCAGTGGTCTGATCGACGAATCCGCCGGCACCATCTGCGAGGTACAACGTTGTGGTTTCGCCGGAAAGATGAGTGACTACGATGTCGGGAAGGAGGTCGAAGTTTACGTCTCCCAACGCAACTCCCATTCCAGCCTCCATGGCACCGACCGAATTGACCGCAATTCCTCGCTGTTGGGCTTCTTCCGCAAATGTTCCGTCCTGGCGGTTGACCCAGAGGCGATTTGCCGCGCCATCGTTTGCCACGAAAGCATCTGGCCAGCCGTCGCCTGTCAGGTCCGTACAAACGGCACTGAAACCGAAAGTCTTCGCCGATGTCAGTCCGCTCTCTTCCGTAACATCTCGAAATCTGATGACGCGTGCTGATGGATCTGTGAGTCCTGTTTCGTTGTGATACAGACGATCGAAGGTTGGCTGAAACTTATGAGGACCGCAATAGCTTACTAATCCGTGCTGGAATCCACACGCGACCGAATGCTCGTAGAGGGGATCCTCCGTGTAATTCACCACGAGCATGTCCAGCCAGCCGTCACGGTCATAATCAAAGAACGCGCCGGCCACTCCCCAATCCGATTCAGTACGGCCAAGGCTCTCCGTGATATTTTCAAAGGTGCCTTTCCCCGTGTTTCTATAGAGCGAATCCTGACCGTAATTCGCAATAAATACGTCCGGAAAACCGTCATTATCCAGATCGCCGACTGCGACTCCTGCCCCATAGCCGCGGTCGCCCAAGCCTGATTCGGCAGTGGCGTCTTCAAAAACTCCCGGTTCGGTCTGTCGAAACAACCGATTCTCAGTCCGTGTGCTATGCGGGAAATCTGTTGGAGCTTTTGGGGACCGCCCGCAGTTGACGAAATACAGATCCATCAGTCCGTCTTGGTTGTAATCCAGAACGGCGGCTCCTGCCCCAATAGATTCCGGCATGAACCAAGTCCCCAGCGGTCCGACTTCGTGCTGAAAGTTTACTTTCCATTCGTCGGTCACATCGCGCAACGCCCCGGTATCACCACGAACCAGTCGAGTCTCATTTTCTTTAAGGCAATCGTACTCCGGAATATTTTTGTCGGGAGCTTCTGCAATTTCGCGGCCCCCCCGTATCTGCATGCGTCGGATTTCGGAATACAGCAGCCAGAGCA
>CAZFDW010000002.1:0-3352 GCA_964517865.1 uncultured Chitinophaga sp. | reverse complement strand
CTAACGCCTCATCATGTTTGCCCTGACTCCCCAGCACATCAGCCAGCGCGGCGCGAGCTGTCCCATAATCCGGCTTCAGTCGAAGCGCGTCATGCAGCGCTGCAATCACGTCGTCAGGCCGTGAGCCGGATTGCGCCAGCAGCACCGCCAGATGGAATCGCAGCAGTGGATCATCGGGAAACTGCGCGACTAACGAACTGAGTGACCGGACTGCTTCTTCCAATCGTCCCTGATCCCGAAGCAGCAGAGCCAAATTCAGTGCCGGACGGGATCTTTCCGGAAAACGCCGCGCCAGCGATGCCAGAGTGCTGGCGGCCTCACCAACCTGACCGTGTTGACGAAGCACGTCGGCATTGGATGACGCGACGCTTCCGCTGAAGTCGAATGATCGTAACATTTCCAACCAGGTATCGTGTAACGCACTGCTGCTGACGACAGTTTCTGCTTCAGCCGACAACAAGCGAGCCGCGTCCGCATGCCCGCACTGCAACTCGGCAACGGCGCACTCCCGAAGCAGAACCGCAGAGATTGCATTCAGCCCGCGAGCCTCAGTCAGCATACGAGCGGCATCGCAAGGACGCCCTTGCAGTCGTTCAAGCCGGATGAGCTGTACCCAGGTTTCAGTTGTTTCAGACGAAGTCACACGAATGTGCTCCAGCATTTTTTGGGCCTGATCAAACTGCCCCAACGTGATACGGATCATACTCATTCTGAGCATCAAAGGCACGTAGTCCGGCTTTCGCTCGTGGCAGGACTCAAGGTAACTCAAAGCTCTGGTCAGGTCAGTTTGTTCAAGGATGATGCCCGCAAAATAGTACCATTTTGGATCTGTATCGTTGTAACGAATGGCTTCGTCAAAACAGGTCAGTGCTTCCTTCGGTCGTTCATTCTGCATCAGCAACATGCCATAGTTTCCCCATGCCTCTGCGGATCGAGGCATCCGATCCAGTTTTCTTCTGGCACGGGTGATCGCATCCAGAAAATCGGCATGGACGCCAGGGACATCCACAACCGGAGTTGCAGTCACAGGGCCGTATCCCACATCTCCTCGAATTGCGTACGCGATGGCGAAGATCAGAGAAATGCAAACCGCGACGCCGATGTGTTTCTTTCGCCAGGGACGACCTGATGTCGGTAACTGACGATCGCGCGTTGATTCCTCTATGGCATCAAAAGACGTTTCTTTCATGGAGATTCTCCGGCCGCGAATTCCTGGTTGACGGGTCTGCCACTCCCCTTTTCCAGTACCAGAAACTGATCGACGGAGCCAGGTCCGAACTCCTCAGCACCAGATACGTCATCTGGCCAATGTACAATAATGGAATCCCATGAGTTTACCTGGCCCAGTCCAAAATGAACTCGTGCGTCCTGGCAGGACAAATAACCAACATTTGGCGATACTTCTCCAATCCAGCACTTTCCTCCGGACGACAGCTTGACACGCGCTCCGACAGCATCGCGATTCCAGGCAGGGTTCCGGAGTTTCAACGTCAGCCAGTGACCGTTGCGTGCAGCGATATTCTGGTACAGCCGGGGTGCAACCGCGACACTGGAGACCAGAAGGTCAAGATCACCATCATTATCGACGTCTCCCGTTGCCAGACCCCGTGAGACTTCTTCCGGAGTCAGAAAAGCATCTGACGCCGCTGGCAAGCAGCGAAACAGACCACCGTCCGTCGCAAGAAACAGCTGATTGTGTTCGGCGTAGTCCTGCCAGTGTGAAACCGTCGCTTCTGGTTGCAGCAGCGGAGCTCGCATGACGCGTCCATTTGCGACGGCCAAATCAACCCGTCCGTCCAGATTCAGATCCCCTGCCACCACACCGAAACCGGTAAAATTCAAAGACGCTTCCCCGAGTTCTGTCAGTGAAGTCTGATCCACATAGACACCGCCAGGAAGCTGCCGAAAAAACGTATTCGTTTCGCCACGCAGATGTGTCACGAAGAGATCCTGCAGTCCGTCTCCATCAAGATCTGCCCATGCAGTGCCCATGTTGGCCTGAGGGCGCCCCTGTAGATCGACGGCACAACCTCGCAGAGAAGCCTCCTCTTTGAAGCTGCCATTTTCCTGCTGGATCCACAGGAAATTCGGCTCCATATCGTTCGCTACGAAAATATCGGGGCGACGATCACCGTTGAAGTCCGAGCAGACGGCTCCCAACCCCTTGCCGACGCGACCGGCGATTCCTGCACTCAAAGTCACATCTTCAAACCTACCAGGTGCTCCCTGGGAACCACGATTTCTGAACAGATGATCTGAGGTTCCAGTGAACGATTGCGGCCCACAATAGTCACGCCGCCCGGAGCCATCCGTACAGATGCTGCCGGGGAAATAATCGACATAGTTGACGACCAGAAGATCCAGCCATCCGTCACGATCGAAATCAAAAAAAACAGCTGCAGTGGACCAGCGGGACGATTCAACTCCGGCGTCTCCTGTGATGTCCGTAAATTCCAGGTCTCCGTCATTTCGAAAGAGCGCTGTTCCCGCTGCTGATGTCGTCAGAATATCAATATCACCGTCGTTGTCGATGTCTCCGCCAAACGCCCCCATGCCAAAGCCTCGCACCGAGATGCCTGCCAGCGTACTAACGTCGGTAAACTTTCCTTGCGGCGTCTGAAGAAAAACCTGGCAGAGATTGCCGGATGAATTCGTGGCGGATTCTTCAGAGGCGCCGGCAACGACAATCAGGTCCAGACGGTCATCGCCAGTCAGATCGATCATGGAACATCCGCTTCCCATGATACCCGGCATCTCAAAACTGTCGTCGCTCGATACGTGCGGTCGCGCGATTTTGGAGAACTCCGGCCATTCCTGGAACAATGATTCGGTCGTCGGAACAACATCTGTATTTGACGGGGCTGAAGGAATGTTCGGCATTCTGCTACAGCCGAATAAGGTGACAACCACAAGAACATACAGTGTCACCTGCAATTGCAATCTTGCTGCGGCGAAAAGCAATTCGTGTGGAGTCCATTCTGTTGATACGACTGCGGACGATTGTTTCGTCGCGGCCTGTCCGGTGCGTAAGTTCGAAAACATGATGGTAACAATTCTGAGAGTTTCAAACTAAGCAGGATTGCAAAGTCATCTGAGCTGTTGCTCGTCGCGATTGTACGCAATTCTTTGGTCAAAAGACTTGTACTTGCGGTTTCTTCACGACTCCGTTGCTGACTTGACACAGAAGGCAAATACTCATTATCCCGGAACGCCCAAAACACGGCGTGAGCCGCGGAGGTCTTCCCGGGCGTCGATGATCATTTCTTCAGTGTTCGTACATATTGAATCACGTCCGCAAGGTCCTGATGCGTCAGGTCTTTTTCAACGCCATCCGGCATCAGGGATTTGCCGG
>CAZFDW010000001.1:0-64452 GCA_964517865.1 uncultured Chitinophaga sp. | reverse complement strand
TCCGCTCCGGAGCAGTGATCCGAGTGCGGAAGAACTGTCTGCCTATGGATGTCTGTCAGAAGACATCCAGGATGTAGTGCGAACCGCTGTGGTACGGCTTTTCAGTCGGGTAGAAGTTGTACCAGCTTTTGTTGTAGACAGGGATTTGCATCGAAGGATCGTAGCGGTGGTACATGTTGTTGTACTGCTGCGGCTTCTGGAACGAATGTGGATAGTAAACGTACGGGTAGTGGTAAAACCGCTGCCAGTCGGATGGCTGTCCCGGTGGGGCAGCTTCGACACAACGGACGCCTGTCGCCGCGGCGACTGCAATGATTGCAAACATGACGATTCGCTTCAGCATTCCGTGCTCCTCCTGCAACCCAACGGGTAAATTCGATCGCCGGGCTTGCTGGTCCCGACGATCGATGGCTCCATGCCGGTGTCGTGGTTGACACCGGCACTTGAATCTGGACGAAGTCTCGGCAAAACGGACCGATCAGTTCGACAGTCGAAACTGTCTCAAATCGCCCCCGGAAACAGACTCATGTCCGCAATGCCGAGACTCGTCAGATGACTTCAGATATTCCATTGACAGGTTTTTAAATCGGCTCGCAGACCCCCTTAGGATCAGGACTTTCGGCAGAATCGTTAAAATCAGCACGTTGCAGGATAGCTGGACTGCGTACATCCGGGGTATGGAATCAGTGAACTGATGGCTTAATCGTTTAACCCTGAGCCGCAGGCGACGGAGTGGTCGGAAGCCGTCGCCTGCGGCTCAGGGTTAAACGCCAGAGTTGCAGATCCGACGCCCGTGGTCTCGAGTGTGCAGATTACGCGACGATCATCTCCGGCAGTTCCTGCTGCAGATCCTCGCGCCGTGCCTGTGTCGCATGCGGCCACGGGATGGAAATGTGTTCCGCGTCTCCTTCGCTGTTGCATAGCAATTTTGATTTGCCGAGGGCATACTACGAACACTGCAGTCGCGTGCCCGACGGAAGAATGCGAATCGGGCACGCTCTCGAATTCCGGTCACATTTCAGGAGCACGAGCATGTCCACAATTGTCGAAGCTACCCACGTCGCCGCCCCGAAAATTCGTCAGACGGGCATTCTGATCGGTGACGAGTTTCGGTCGTCAGTCAGCGGAAAGACTTTCAAGACGATCAATCCCGCCACGGAAGAAGTTATCTGCGAAGTGGCCGAGGGTGATGCCGCCGACGTGGATCTTGCCGTTCATGCGGCACGGGCAGCATTTGAAACCGGGCCGTGGTCACGCATGGATGCTCGTGATCGTGGTCGCTTACTGCACAAACTGGCCGATCTGGCAGAGCAGCATCTGGACGAACTTGCCGCACTGGAAACTCTGGACAACGGCAAGCCCATCAACGATTCTCGCGCTGCAGATTTGCCGCTGGCCATCGATTGTCTGCGCTACTACGCGGGTTGGGCGGACAAGATTCACGGCGACACGATTCCGATTCGTGGTGATTATTTCTGTTATACACGACGAGAACCGATCGGCGTCTGCGGCCAGATTATCCCATGGAATTTTCCACTGCTGATGGTCGCGTGGAAGTGGGGCCCCGCATTGGCGACCGGCAATACGATCGTCATGAAACCTGCTGAACAAACGCCGCTGAGTTGTCTGCGTCTGGCCGAGCTGGCGCTGGAAGCCGGCTTTCCTCCCGGCGTGATCAATGTTGTCCCAGGTTACGGCCCAACTGCCGGTGCCGCACTGGTGAAGCATCTGCAAGTCGATAAGATTGCGTTCACGGGCGAAGGATTGACGGCAAAAATCATTATGCGCGAAGCGGCCGACACGTTGAAGCGGCTCACGTTTGAACTCGGTGGCAAGAGCCCGAACATCGTATTCGCTGATGCCGATCTGGACGCTGCAGCTGCCGGAGCAGAGTTTGGCCTGTTCTTCAATCAGGGCCAATGCTGCTGTGCCGGCAGTCGATTGTTCGTTGAAGAATCTATCCACGACGAATTTGTCGAACGCATCGTGCAGCGCGCTCAACAACGCGTGCTGGGAAATCCGTTCGATGTGGAAACGAATCAGGGCCCTCAAATTGATCAGGCTCAACTCGACAAAATTATGAGCTACATCGATCGCGGTCAGGCACAGGGTGCAAACTGCGTCACCGGAGGCAGACGATACGGCCGACGCGGATTCTTCGTCGAACCCACCGTGTTTACTGACGTTTCCGACACGATGGATATTGCGCGCGAAGAAATCTTTGGCCCGGTGCTGAGCGTCCTGAAGTTCAGGAGTGCTGCCGAAGTGATCAAGCGTGCCAATGATACCTGCTACGGACTTGCCGCCGCCGTCTGGACGCGCGACGTGAAGAAAGCCCATCAGGTCGCCGCAAGTGTTCGGGCCGGAACTGTCTGGGTGAACTGCTACGACGTCTTTGATGCCGCCGCACCGTTTGGTGGTTTTAAAATGAGCGGTATCGGACGGGAATTGGGTGCAGCAGGGCTGGCAAATTATACCGAACTGAAGACCGTGACGATGAGCATGGGGTGAACCTGCAGTTCCACAGGATGGACATTCTTGTCCGTCGTATCGCCATGCAACGCTGTCGGAGCGACTGAGCTACGTCGGCAGGTGGGCGAGCGAGGCCAGCCCATGCAGGGCGAGGCTGTCAATAAATGTGGCTCCGGCAAGGTGATGCACCAGTTGGCGACCGCCGCCTCCGGTGACGACAATCGTTGGAGGATCTGGTTCCCCGAATTGATCAATGGCGGCAACAGTCAACCGATTGACAAGTTCTCGCACGGCTCCCAACTGCCCGATGAACAGTCCTGCCCGCATCGCGTCTTCCGTGTTGCGCCCAGGGACGTCGGGAAGTTGGGCAGGTTCATCATCGACGTTAATCAACGGCAGTCTGGCGGTGTAGTCGTGCATCGCGTACGCCGAAAGTCGCAGTCCCGGAAGTATACTGCCGCCGCGAAAGGTCTGGTCTGCTGTCATCAGATCAACGGTTGTCGCGGTGCCGGAATCGACAACAATGACTGAGCGATCCTTTGCCAGCAGCCGACCGGCAGCGAATACATTCAACAAACGATCAATGCCGACTCGGGCGGGAACGTCAACATCGACCGTGATCGGAATCTGTTGAAAGCTGACAACAGCAGCAGGTCGGCATTCCGCCAACGGCCACGCACGAATCAACTGATCCCGGGTTTCAGGGTCACTACCGGCAATCACTGCCTGAATCGGAGCGGGCAACTGCTGCGTCCGCCACCACGCCAGCAGTTCGTCCGCAAGGCTCGTTGTCTGACACGGCACACACGCCACGATACTGCCGGGCTTAACGGAGTTCTCGTGATTGACGTGAAAAATACCAAACTTCGCGCGAGTGTTGCCGATGTCGATCGCGAGGACGTTGAAAGGGTGATTCATGGAATTACACTCCGCGCGGTCCAAAATGACACTTTTGCGAGTACTGGATTGTGACGCTTCGGGTTCATGTCACTTTCGACCGCGTGTAGTACATACCGCGCGCGGGCTGGAATGACACAATTGGACACTATCTGCGTCAACGTCTTCAAGAATCGACACGCGCCGTTCACGCCGATGGCGAGTGTTCCGCCCCGGTGTTCCCGGCAATTCTGTGCATTCGGTTGTCCCTATTCGGTTGTCCATTTCACGCGACGCCGGGAGACAACCGAATGGGGACAACCGAATGAAACACACGAAAAACAACGCAACGGAAAGCAAATGAGAACGCTCCTCGAACATGTCGCTTTTCAGGTTTTCAAAAACGTGTCACTCATGGCCGGGTGAGGTATAATGGCACTCGATTTCTTCGATCAGCCGTCTGTTGATTTAGTCTTGTTTTCGAACCGAAACTCATACTAACCCGAAGCGCCAGCGAGGATTTCGGCCTTTTCCGCCTCGCTGGCGCTTCGGGTTGGTATAAAATCAACACCCCGCTAGCGCACTGCGGCTGATACAAGTTGCGATCAAATCGAGGGCCGATGCGCTGGCCCGCAATACGCTGGTTCCACTCTACTTTGGCACATTCTTTTTCGCCGCACGAGCGATCCAGGTGTCAGGATCTTCTTCGAACGCCGCTTTGCAGCCGGTGCAGCACACCCAGTACGATCGGCCCTTGTATGTGACTTCCGTGGTGCCGAGTCCTTCGGAAATGATGCAGGTTTTTTCCGCGTACCCGGTATCACTGACCGCAAACGAAGTCCCTTCGCGTTGTGTGGAAACGGTATCAAAACGCGTGAAATCGGCTTTACCTCGCCGTTTGCCGACTTCCAGTAGATACCGATTGTTTTCCTGCTGTGCGAACGCAAGCTGCCAGAGTTCACCGCTTTCGCCGTTTTCGATCTGATTGAATTCGAGGCGAAAGACTCTGTGCAGTTTGTCGTCGCTGCCGACAATTTCGTGGACAGGTTCGGTGAAGTCACCCGTGAACTGTCGTGCCGTACCGCCAGGATCTGAGACTGTCATGGCAAACCTGTTCTGCTCCGAATCCCATGTCAGACGGCCAGTTTTTACGTAGGGACTCTTGTCAGACTGAATCGTCAACGCCGGTTGTGCAGGATTAGTACGAAGATCCCACACCCATTCGTGAATGTCCACTGCCTTAAAGTTTTCGTATTCCCGCCGCGTGGTGCCGCGCCATTGCCCGAGCAAAATCTGCAACGGCTGCAGTCTGGTAATGACGGTCCGAATCTGCTGCTCCGGGTCCGGTTTCGACCCGGCGGTTGTTGCATCGGCAGTTGCTCCCCCGATGGCACTCAGCGCGAGGGGCTTGAAGTCGAATGTTTTTTCCGGGTTCGCAGCAGCTTTCTCATTTTGCGGCGAAGTTGTTACCGGTTTCGCAGCGACAGGTTCGGCAGCGGCGGATATCGACGGCGTGGCGGAATCCGTCCGGGGTGTGGCGGAAGGTGTATCACCACCGCAGCCAGCAGCCGCCAGCATCAGCCCCAGTGCGACCGAGTATCGGATGCCGGATCTTCCCTGTTCTGATGGTTCCATGCTCTTGTTGTACATCAATTTGCTCCAGATCGAATCAGACACCGGAAGTTGCATCCACTGCAAGACCCGCTTCCTTCCAGCTACGAAATCCACCGTCCATTGAGATCACATTGGTATAGCCCATCTGCTGCAGATTCAATGCCGCCAGGGCCGACCGATATCCGCCGCCGCAGTACAGCACAATTGGCGCTGCCGTGTCGGGGATCTTTGCTTCAATGTCGCGTTCAATCACTCCCTTACCGATATGAACGGCCCCAGGAATCCTCGCGGCGTTAAATTCGCTTTCCTCGCGCACATCGACCAGGACAAATTGATCCCCGCGCTTTTGCCGAACGACAACGTCCGCAATCGTACATTCCGTAATCTGCGGCCGAACGGCATCCACAATCCGTTCGAACCGCACCCCATGTTTCATGGCCATGTTGGTTTCCGTATCCAGTCTGAGTTCACTTGGGATTCCGTACCACTAATAAGGTTCAGAATCTGCGCCGTACGAGAGGAATTGTAGCTTTGTTGCCAACGTCACACCAACATTGATTCCGGTCCATCGACAAATGAAGTGTTCTGAACAGAAGGTAGCGGAAGGCGCTGGCTTCGTCAGACGTTCTCAGGGCATTGGCAGTACAATGGGGGGATTGGCTTGAGTCTACCACCGAAACCAGCATACAATCCGCTTGTGCTGTATTGTTAGCGGCAGGCCGAAAGCAACGCCAGGATGGTCTTGGTTGCTGCGGGTCAGAATTTGCCGCAGCATGTCTGCCATGCATCAACAGGAGTCATGCCGTGAGATTTCGATCACGAGGGAAAACCGGTGGAGAGTCGCTCGCACGCAGTCAACGTCGCATGACCTTTATTGTCGTTGGCATCGGACTGGTCGTGTTGTTGCTGTCGGTCACTGGCAAATCCGGATTCCTGTTCGACTTGTTTTCGAACACTGCCGCTACCGTCCCGCAGCCACCAGCGATCAGTGAAAGTCTGCTGGCAGCGAACACGCTGCGTTCCGATGAATTCCGAGTCGTGCCGACCGAAGCGAACGAAATTGCCAGCAAGTATTCGTCGCTGCTGGATAAGGCAGGCGTCGCAGAAATGGAATCCGGAGTGCAGACGGATGTCACTGGAGTTGCCATGATTCCTCAGGTGTTAACTCGCACGATTCGCGACGATGTGCTCGGCGTGTTGTCATCAGAGATGCCGGCGTGGTACGGCACTCTGCGGATGTCACAGAAGCTGAAGACGAGTGATTTGCAGACGTTGCCCAACGCTCAGTTTACGTTGTTTATGGATTCGCCGCAGTCCTGTCGTGGCCGTGCTTTCACATTGCGAGGTCGGTTGCGTCGTCTGACGCCGTTTGCGATTGATCAGTCGTCTGAGTCGTTCGGGCTTAAGTCGGCTTACGATGCATGGATTTCAACACGCGATTCAGGCAACCAGGTAGTGCATGTCGTCGCAGTTTCAGCCGATGCTGGTCTTCCGAATCCGGAATCAGGCGGTGTCGAAGCGCCGGATGTCGAAATGACAGGATATTTTTTCAAGCGTGAGGGATACGCCGCGAATGGAAAATCTGGTGAAGGCGAACTTGGACTCACGGCGTTGTTTCTTGCCGGTCGCATTCATTATCTGCCACCTCAGAAATTTGTATCCCGAGCGTCGGAGATGAATCCGTGGATGACATGGATCGGGATTGGGGTCTGTTGCGGCGTCATGCTCCTGGTATGGCAGTTTCAGATTGCCGACAGCCGTTTTCGAGAGACGCGAACCCATCAACTGACGACGCTGCCAGTGCGAGCCACTTTTGATGACATCGAAGTCCGCACCGTCCACGAAGCGTTGCAGGAGATGCAGGACTATGCCCGATCATCTTCACCCGACACCGGTCTGTTAACGTAGGCGACGTTGCTCCGCCGTCTCGCATTCCTGTCAACGCCCGCACCACACACAACACATCTGGCCGAACGGTCCATTGCTCAAGCCGCTCTGAGAGAGCGAGTCAGACCTGGAAAATTCTTAACGCGGGCTCTGCCCGCAACCCATAGTTGCCCGTCACTCCGTGCCGGGAAGACGTTGAGACGAGGTTGCATCCTGATCCGAAAAACGACGTAGTCTCTGTCACTGTTCTTTTTTGTGTATCTTGTGTCTCTTTGTGGCTAGAAGCAAAGGCACGCGCAATCGCGGTTTTGCTGGCCACGAAAAGTCACAGAGGACCCAGCGCGGGCTTCGCCCGCAACCCAAGAAGGGGCGGGAAAGAAGTTTTAACCACGGATGTACTACTCTGTGGTCAACCTTGTCTTCCAGTCCAATAAATAAATCGCTTGCGCAGGAATTGCAGTGAAGCCAAATCTACAGGGATCGTGCCGAGATGGTCACATCGCAGGTTGCGACGGCTCTCCGGCACGAATTACGCCGCATTTCACGCTCAGTAGTCCTGCAAAGCTCAACATCTTTCTTGAGGTACTGGGGAAACGCCACGATGGTTTTCACGAGCTGGAAACCGTCATGCTGCGCACACAATTCAGCGACCAGTTGACGTTTCAGCCAGCGTCGTCGTCCGAATTGACGCTCAGCCTGAGCGATGCGACTCCGGCCGACATGCGTTCCGGTATTCCGCTCGATGACACAAATCTCGTTCTGAAAGCTGCCCGAGCCCTCCAGAAATCTACCGGCACATTGTTCGGTGCCCACATCATTCTGCACAAACGCATCCCGCCCGAATCGGGACTCGGAGGCGGCTCGAGCAACGCTGCGACCACGTTGCTTGGATGCCGTCAACTCTGGAACGCGGACATTTCCGACGACCAATTGCATGCGATCGCCGCCACCCTGGGCAGCGACATCAATTTTCTGCTCAGCGGTGCGCCAGCTGCCGTGTGTCGCGGTCGAGGTGAAATCATTGAGCCGATCCGGGTCGCCCGGAAGCTGTATTTCGTCGCACTCCGGCCACGTGCCGGAAATTCCACCGCGGCCGTCTTTCGACAGACGGTAATTCCAACGACCTCCCGTTCGTCGACGGCACTGGTCGACTCTGTCGCGAACGGTACCGGGAATCTGCCATCACGGATCTTCAATCGGCTGACGGACGCCGCGTCGGACCTCAATCCGGCCATGGCCGCGTTGCTCAAGCGCATTCCCCAGTCCGTCCACCGTCCCGCGTTCATGTCCGGTAGCGGATCAACGGTGTACGTTGTCGCCACGAGCCGCCTTGATGCACAGTCGGTCGCCGATCAACTCAAAGATTCCTGCCACCTGTCGGTGTGGATTCTGGAATGCGGGTAGTTGGGGACGTTTGGCGAGCGGCTGGGCGTCAGCCCTCCGTGCTGCAATCGGTGTAGGCCGACTTCGCCGAAGTCGGCGCAACAGATTTCAGCGAAATCTGTCTACGACTTTTCGGTTGGTGGCGAAGCCGTCGTCTCGCATTTGGCGAGGGGTGGGATGATTTGCTGAGACGCTGAGACGGACACGGAGGGCTGACGCCCTGCCGCTCGCCTCTGATTGCGCAGACTCACAATTCCGCTGATGCGGCAGCCGCTGCTCTTCCGGCGGTTTCCGCATTGCGGCGATGCAGTTTACCGATCAGTTTCGCGACCAGCGCGGTCCAGCCGGTCTGATGAGTCGCTCCGAGGCCCTGACCTGTTTCGCCGTGGAAGTACTCGTGAAACAGCAACAGATCTTTCCAGTGTGCGTCGCGCTGGAATCGAGAGTCGTCTCCGTGGCACGGGCGATTGCCAGCTTCATCGGGCAGAAACAGATTGATCTGACGCCGCATCAGCTCTTCAGCCACCTGCCCGAGAGTCATCATCACGCCCGAACCGGTCGGGCATTCGACCTTGAAGTCCTCGCCGTAGAATTCGTCATAGCGTTCGAGCGATTCAATGAGCAGATAGTTGAGCGGAAACCAGACTGGTCCGCGCCAGTTGCTGTTGCCACCGAACATGGATGAGTCGGAGTCGCCTGGGACATAGTTGACTCGATGCTCGTGTCCGTCCACATAGAATATGAACGGCTGCGATTCATGAATCTGCGACATAGACCTGATTCCGTACGGCGACAGGAACTCTTTTTCGTCCAGCAGATATTTCAACATTCGTTCCATGCGTTCGCGGGTCGGAATTGCCAGCAATCTTAATCCCCGAGCCGGGCGAGTTTCATCAGCCGCCGCTGAGCGCTGCATAAAGGTGATGTTCTTCAGACGTTCGCTGCGGTGTTGCAAAAACCATTCCATCCGCCGACGGAATCCCGGCAGATTGTCGAGCACATGGTCGCTCAGAATAATCGACGTAAACAGAGGGATGACTCCCACCATGGAACGTACGCGGAGGGGGATGTGTTCGCCGTTGTTGTAGAGATGGTCGTAGTAAAACCCATCCTGTTCGTCCCACAGGCCGACATCCGAGTGGGCATTCATCGCGTCGGCGATTTCGATGTAGTGTTCAAAGAATTTCGATGCCATGTCGGCGTACGCGGGATTCTGACTTGCCAGTTCGAGTGCCATCGTCAGCATTCGCGCGCAGAAGAACCCCATCCATGCCGTGCCGTCAGCCTGATGCAGATGCCCGCCTGTCGGCAATGGCCTGGATCGGTCAAAGACGCCGATGTTATCCAGCCCGAGGAATCCGCCGGTGAAGACATGCTTTCCAAGGACATCCTTGCGATTGACCCACCATGTGAAATTTACGGTCAGCTTCTGAAATGTTCTGGCCAGAAAGAGTCGGTCGCGGTGTCCTGGAAGCCCTGTTTGTTTGTAAACTCGCCAGCAGGCCCAGGCATGAACCGGAGGATTCACGTCGCTGAAATTCCATTCGTAGGCCGGAATCTGGCCGTTCGCGTGCATGTACCATTCACGCAGAAACAGGATGAGCTGATCACGCGCAAAACGATTGTCGATGTCCGCCATTGGAACCATGTGGAATGCCAGATCCCATGCAGCGTACCACGGGTATTCCCATTTGTCCGGGACGGAAATGATGTCGCGATTGAACAGGTGCTGCCAGTCGCTGTTGCGGATCGGGCGTCGCGAACCGGCAACGGCAGGCATGTTTGCGTCGCCGTTGAGCCATTCATTGACGACGTAGTAATAGAATTGCTTCGTCCACATCAGACCGGCATACGCCTGCCGCAGAATGCGACGCGACTCTTCCGGCAGATTTGCGGGAATTTTGTGTGCGTAAAAGCCGTCTGCTTCTGCTCTTCGAAGGTCAAAGATCTCGGAAAATGTCGATCCAAAAACTTCGGCTGGCTCGGAACCGGCCTTCCACAGTCGCAGTTGCAGCGTCACTTCTTCACCGGCGCGCAGCATGAGGCGGTACATCGCAGCGGCTTTCGTGCCTTCATCGTCGGGATTGACGGCATTGATTCTGCGGTTGACCACGTAACTATGAAACGCATCCTTGGAGTACTTTCCGCCCAGCTCGGGATCATGCAGATACCTGGGATTGGATTCGTTTTCCGTGAACAACCAACGCACGGCCTTGCCCGCCGAATTCGACTCGGCAGCCAAATGATACCGTCCCAGAGTCAGGTGTTCGGCGACAACCTGATTGTGTTCATCGAGAGACATTTGAGGCCTGGGCCAGCCGCCTTCGTACTCTGAACCCCACGTCCAGGTATTCCGAAACCACAGCGTCGGCAGCACATGGATCGTTGCCAGAGCCGGGCCACGATTGGCGATCGTGATGCGGATCAGGATGTCGTCCGGAGCCGCTTTTGCGTATTCTGCAAACACGTCGAAATATCGGCTGCGGTCAAAAACTCCCGTATCAACCAGTTCCAGTTCCGGCAGATGACGACTGCGATACTGATTGTCGGCGACCAGCTTTGCATAAGGATACTCGGCCTGCGGATACTTGTACAAAGCCTTCATGTACGAATGAGTCGGGGTAGAATCCAGATAAAAGTATTCTTCCTTCACGTCTTCGCCATGATTGCCTTCGTGCCCGTTGACCCCGAACAATCGCTCCTTCAGAATCGGATCGCGTCCGTTCCAAAGCGCCAGCGCGAAACACAGGCGGCACTGACGGTCGCTGATCCCCAGCAGACCGTCTTCCCCCCATCGGTAGGCGCGGCCGCGAGCATGATCGTGCGGAAAGGACGACCACGGCGTGCCGTCGTGCGAGTAGTCTTCACGCACTGTGCCCCACTGGCGTTCGGAAAGATACGGCCCCCAGTGTTTCCAGTTTGCACCTTCTGCGCGGGCTTCTTCCTGTTCCAGTCGGAGCAGTTCGGCGGTCCTGATGTCCAGGTTTTCCATAACAACCACTATTCTTTCGCAGCCTTCACGTACCGGTCAAACCACGTCACCATCTCCCACAAAGTGTGTTCCACAGATTCGCGTGCGACGTAGCCGTGGGATTCATGAGGCAATGTGACATAGCGAACAGTGCCACCGTTGCCGCGAATGGCGTGGTAAAGGCGTTCACTTTGTATGGGAAATGTGCCGGGATTGTTGTCAGCGTCGCCATGGATGAGCAATATCGGGGCCTTGATTTTGTCAGCCGCCGCGAAGGGTGACATGGTCATATAGATTTCCGGAGCTTCCCAGAACGTGCGGCGTTCATTTTGAAAACCGAACGGTGTGAGTGTGCGGTTGTAGGCCCCGCTGCGCGCGACTCCGGTCCTGAACATTTCTGAATGAGCCAGCAGATTTGCCGTCATAAACGCTCCGTAACTGTGCCCTCCCACTCCGACGCGATTTCGATCGGTCACTCCCATTTCCACAGCTTTATCGATCGCCGCCTGGGCACTCGCGACGACCTGCTCGATAAACGTGTCGTTCGCAAGTTCGGGACTGCCTACGACCGGCATCGTGGCTTCGTCCAGAATGGCATAGCCCTGCGTCAGCAGAAACAGGTGCGAAATGCCACTGATCGACGTGAAACGATTCGTGGAACCGGACACCTGACCCGCCGTCGATGGGTCGTTGAATTCACGTGGATACGCCCACACGATCGTCGGCAGTGGCTTACCTTTTTCATGTCCGGGCGGCAGATACAATGTGAACGAAAGCGGCACGCCGTCACTGCGTTCGTAAGTGACCAACTCTTTGTGAATGCTCCTCAGTTGCGGCATCGGGTCCGGGAAGTTTGTCAATGCTTTCCGCGCCTGCCCGTGGGTGTACAGAAACACGTTGGGAGGATTGAGCGGAGATTCATGCTGTGTGATAAACTGCGAGCCGTCATCAGCTATTAATGCCACGACAGACTCGTAACTGTCAGCTGCACAGGCGAACAGACGAGTTGTCTCGCGAGTTGTCAGATCGAATCGATCCAGAAACGGTCGATCGCCTTCCGGTGTCGCGCCGGCGCTGCGCAGAAACAGGGAATTGCCATGCTGCCACATCACACTCTGACCGTTCGGCAGAAGTCGGGAGACCGGAGTTCCGGGATCTCCGTAGCGATCGTTGACTGACCGCTCCCAGATCAATTTCGGCGTCTCATCGGGGTGTTCGGTATTGAACTGCAGGGTGCGAGTCCAGCGGCGGTCGCGATCATAGTCACGGACAAACGCCAGGCCATCTTTTTCGCCCCACAGGATTCCCGTGCAGCGTTGTGCGGTGCGGACGAGTTCCGTCGGAGCAGAATCAAATGGTGCTGCAAGGCTCAACACGCGATCCCGATGCGGCACAATATTCCGCGGATCGCCTGCATCCAGAGCTTCCATCCACGACAGTGTCGCTGGCTGATTAGGTTGCCATGTGACTGAACGCGGACCGGTCGGAACGCCTTCGATCGGGATGTCGTCCTGCAGTGGAAGGGCTGCCACGACGTACGTCGTTTCGCCGCGACGATTCCAGACTTCGGTCGTCTGTGGGAAGCGGCTGGCGGGAAACAGATACGAAAACGGGCGTTCGATCCGAACTACCAGAATCTGGTCACCATCCGGCGATATTTCAACCGACGCAAACAACGCTGCAGATCCAATCGGCTTGGCGGATTTCGCGGCCAGATCGACAATTGCCAGTTGAGAACGACCGTAATAATCAAACAAATCTTCATCATGCAGATTTTGCAGCAGATCCTGATACGTCCGCACCGGCCCGGAACGTCCGGAACTTTCTTCAATCGCGGGCCCGAGTGGAGCCTTTGGCTGTACCGGTGGCGTGCCGCGATCATTGACAATCGCCTGCACCAGGAGTCCAGTACTGTCAGGCAGCCATTGCACGGGGACGCCATAAGATCCGTTGATTGTCAGTCCCACGATCTGGTGCGCGATGACATCTTTGACAGACGCGAGCCATAACTGAATTGCGTTGTCTGTCGTAATGGTGAATGCCAGTGACTGTCCGTCCGGCGACCATCCCTGAAATCCAATATTAGCGCCTTCCGGAATAACAATTCGTCGCTGCTCACCGCGCGCGATGGTTTGCAGAATCAAACCCGTACTGCGTGGCGCGAGGTGCGGTCCGTTTGTCTGCGGATTGATTCGCAAGCCCGCCAGTTTCAGCATCGGCACTGCCAGATCTTCGATGGGCGGATAATTCGCACGTTCGATCAACAGAAGAAATTCGCGCGTTGGACTCAATGATATTCCGGGCGTGGGGCCCACATCCAGGATGTCGGTAATTTCCCTGGGCGGTCGTTGATAGCGATTGGAGATCACGTCTGTGGTTGCCTGACTTTGAAAAGCGACTGCCTCATTTCCGATCAGGATCATGACGCACGACACCACTGCGGAACAGAATGGTGCTGCAGAAATCGTCACGCGTCACCTTTCATTCGAAAAGCACCGGACGTCAGTGCCAGCCAGCCGATCAGTTGTAGAGTTCCACCGACAGGAGTCACCATGCCCCATGGAACGCCCAGCCAGCGAGGACCGCCGATCACGAGCACGTACAATGCGCCGGAAAACAGGACGATGCCGCCGAGAAAACACCATGCGGCGACACTCAGGCAACGGGACGGCTGGCGCAGTATCATCAGCCCCGTTGCCAGCATCGCCAGCGCATGCACCATGTGATACTCGACGCCCGTTTCGAAATCCTGAACGTACTTGTAGCTTGCCGGAATGGAATGACCAGCGACAATTTTCGGCGGCAGATCTGCGTATTTGTCCTTCAGAAATCTCGTGTCCTTCAGACCATGTGCTCCGAAAGCCCCCAGCAGCACGGCGAGGAATCCGAGGCAACCTGCCAGGCACAAACACGTTCGTCCGTTCATTGTGAAGATTCCAATTCCGCTGAAATTCAATGGCAGCTGTTTGCCGGAGTCTAAGCTCAAGCCGGCACGTCGCCGCTTTAACGCAGCACTCTAAAACCGCAAACCGAAAATTCGGCGGCTTACGGTCGAACTTGTCGGCGATTTTAGCAGTCTGCTTTGACTCAGTCGTCCGTCGCGCTGCTACACTGTGGATTCCACGTTAATGTTCCCGGAAATCGGGGTGGGGCGCTCACCCGTGCGGATGTTCAGCAAAAGTACCGAGTTGAAGTCATGACAGAACGCAGGATCGGACCATTTATCCTCGGACGCCAGATCGGGGCAGGCGGGATGGGTATTGTTTATCTGGCGACGCACATCGAATCCGGAAAACAGGTTGCGCTCAAAGTTTTGCCACCGGCGTTGTCAGACGACGAAAAACTGCTGCAACGATTTGAACGTGAAATCGGCATCCTCAAACGAATGAAACATCCGAATATCGTCAAATACTACGGCGGCGGCACTCATCACGGAGAACGCTGGTACGCGATGGAGTACATCGATGGCGGCTCCCTGCAGGACATTCTGAAAAAGCGTAAACGACTCACCTGGGATCAGGCAATTCAAGTCGGTCGGCAACTGACAGCGGCCCTGGAACATGCTCACAATGCGGGCATCATTCATCGCGACCTCAAGCCGGGCAATCTGTTCATCACAAAGAATGGACGTATCAAGCTGGGCGACTTTGGGATCGCGCGAGACACGGAAGCGACGGCACTCACTGCGGCAGGCAAGACTGTTGGTACGTACGCTTATATGGCTCCCGAGCAGATTCACGGGAACGCCCCGATTTCACGCAAGACGGATCTGTACGCCACCGGCTGTCTGCTCTACGAACTTCTGGTCGGAGAAACGCCGTTTGTGACCGCCAACCCGGCTGAGATGCTGATGATGCATCTGAACGACTATCCGTACAACCTCCATGAAAAAGATGTCGAATGTCCTCTCGCACTCGATCAGCTCGTCGAACGTCTCCTGCAGAAGGAGCAGGATGAACGTCCCTTCGACGCGCTGGCTGTGAACACGGAACTGGAACACATTCTGAAATCAGGTGCCGAGTCCGTTGCGGATGTTTCACCGGAAGCGCTGCTGTCTGCCGGAGCATCGGCTTCCGTGTCTGTATCAGTTGACCCGGCCACCGGCGATGTGACAGTGAAGAAGAAAAAGAAGAAGAAAAAGGACCAGTCGCAGTTTTATGAAAAGACGTGGTTTCTGCTGGCCGTTCTGGGACTATTGATTGGGGCAGGTGTGTGGCTGTCGCTGCCGGCGGGCGAGGACACCTTGTACATTAAAGCCAAAGAAGCGATGTCGACGGCTGATCCGGTCGCTCACGAGAACGCTCGCAGTCGTTACCTGCGTCCATATGTAGAACGATTCCCTGATGGCAAGTATGCCGAAGAAATGCGGCGATGGCTGGATGATGTCGAAGTGTCGTTGATCGAAGCTCAACTGGATCGACGCGTGCGGCGACCGGACGATGGTCGAAATCGCTTCGAAACGGCCTGCCTGAAAGCGATGCGGACAGCGGCCGATTCAGACCGCAATTCGCTGGAATCACTGGAAATGTTCCAGGCGCTGATTGAATCATTGCCACAGGACGACGTCGCGGAAGCCATTGCCGTCAAACCAGCTGACAGCAAAACGGATCCTGAAGCGGATGCGTCGGATGACATGATCTCTGTGCCGCGATTCTGGAAGATCATCGCGGAAAAAAAACGTGATGCCGGCAAGCAGATCCTGCTGTCCGATCCCGATCGCATCAAGATCATCAGCGAACGCATGACAGCTGCCAATGAATTGCTGAAGGACGGAAAGACAGACGAGGCGCAACAGATCTTTCATCTGTTCCGTGAAGTCTGTTATGGCGAAAAAGAACTCGAAGACTGGCTCGACTATGCCAAATTCCGCCTCCACGGTGACGCGGTCGAAATGCCTGCGCAGCCGGAGTTGCCAGCCACTGACAATAAGTGACTTCGCCGATACCGTGCTCCGAGGGGAAAAATGCACTTAACCGATGACCTGCAGCGAACCTGGGAAGCAAACTGCGAGCGAGGACCCACATTTCCGGACGAATTCGTTGAAGTGGCCGCAGTCGGTGGCGCCTCCACAACAGGAGACGTTGGAGATTTCTTTGAAGCAGGTGCGGCTGCAGTGCTCTGCGGTTCGTCCCCGATGTACGTGCCCAACCTGGCGATCGACTGCAAGCGTCTGCATCCTGAGTGGTGACGATGTGGCGTCCTCGACGATTCTGCAACGCAGACAGACTGTCAGGATCGTCCACAGCCAGCTGAAAATACTTTTTTGTGAAATACTTTGTGTTTGGGAACAGCTCGCTATACTCGCGCTTTGATTCCTCAGGCGTTGCGGCGGGATCGTAGGCTTCCTGACACCGATTCACGACACGATCGTATTCCGCGTGGATGGCTGTTCGTGTACATTCGCTGTTAGCAGATCGCCGCGCTGGACAGATCTTGAAATGACTGCGAGCCAGGCGGCGATGGGAAACCCTTGATTCGTAAGACCAGCGATAGCGGATTGCATTCCGATGAACTTCTTCCCCACGACAAAAACGCGACGAAATTTCCTCAGTGGGTCGGGCATCGGGCTGGGCAGCATCGCGCTGGCGGACATGCTGGCACAGACTTCCGGTGCAGCTGACTCGCAGGATCATGGTGTGCTGGGCGAGCCGCATTTCGCGCCGAAGGCCAAACGCATCATTTATCTTTTCATGTCCGGCGCGCCGTCGCAGTTGGACCTGCTGGATTACAAGCCACTGTTGCACAGGATGAATGGTGAGCAATTGCCGGATTCGGTCCGGGGGACTCAGCGACTGACGGGAATGTCCGGCAATCAGTCGTCGATTCCTCTGGTTGGCTCACCGTTTAAGTTCACTCAACATGGTCAGGGCGGTGCCTGGTTCAGCGAATTGCTGCCGCACACGGCCAGTATCGCCGATGATTTGTGCGTCGTAAATTCGATGTACACGGAAGCGATCAATCACGGGCCGGGCGTGACGTTTCTCCAGACGGGGACTCAGATCGCCGGGCGTCCGAGCATGGGGGCCTGGCTGAGCTACGGGCTTGGGCAGGACAACGCCAATCTGCCTTCGTTTGTCGTGCTGATCACGAAGGACAAGGGTGGCCAGCCGTTGGGAGCTCATTTGTGGGGCAGTGGGTTCCTGCCGACACGACATCAGGGAGTATTGTTTCGAGCTGCCAAAGATCCGGTGCTGTATCTGGGGAATCCGAATGGTGTCAGCAGTGAGAGCCGTCGGATGTTGCTGGATCGACTGAAGGAACTGCATCAGCATCAGTTGGAGGGAACTGCTGACAGTGAAATTCAAAGCCGCATCGATCATTACGAAATGGCATATTCGATGCAGACAAGTGTGCCGGAAGCGACGGATATCTCCGGCGAACCAAAGTCTGTACTGGATGATTACGGGCCGGATGTGTCAACGCCCGGCACGTTCGCAGCAAACTGTTTGCAGGCGCGCCGACTGGCTGAGCGCGGCGTGCGATTTATCCAGGTGTATCATCAGGACTGGGATCATCACGGTGGACTTCCCGGTGCGTTGCCGGCAATTTGCAAAGAAACGGATCAACCTGCGGCGGCGCTGGTGAAAGATTTGAAACGCTGCGGATTGCTGGAGGACACGCTGGTGGTCTGGGGCGGCGAGTTCGGACGCACGAATTACTGCCAGGGGAAAATTTCTCCCAACTTCGGACGCGATCACCATCCTCGCTGTTTCAGCATCTGGATGGCTGGTGGTGGTATTAAGTCCGGATCAGTTTACGGCAGCACGGATGAATTCGGTTACAACATTGCCACGGATGGACTCCACATTCACGACCTGCACGCGACTGTGATGCACCTGCTGGGTATCGACCACGAACGACTCACCTACAAGTTTCAGGGGCGACGTTATCGATTGACCGACGTGCATGGAAACCTGGTGGAAGGAATTCTCGCATAGGCAGTATCGGCGGGCAAAAACCGTTCGTGGGCGGCGAGTTCGTAGTTTTGAGTTTCGATTGAGTCTGAGGGCAGGACGGGACCTGGACTTTCTTCAGACGCGACATGCACTGCGTCCAGATTTCCGAACATCTTTGGCAGGTCGCGGCCGCGTTGTCCTTGAATATGGCAACCAATCAGCACGCCGTCCGGATTCTGACGAGTCCACTGGACATCACCATTCAGGACCGCGCGGTCTCTGGTACCGGTGGAACCGAACATTGTAAACTTGCGGCCTTGTTTCACATTACGCTGTGAAGTCAGACAAACGCCCTTGATGGAGTAATCTGAGATCCAGACCGGTTCGAGCTGTCCGTCGCCGTCCCATAAAACCCAGGCTTTCCAGTTGCATTCGTAACGGAGCGTGTGGCGAAGATCGCTCCATTCCCGCTCGGTCAATCGATCAGGGAGCGGCATCGTCAGGAAGACCCCGACATGCCAGCCGTGTTGATGCGGTCGGCACCAATGCACAATGCCTCGATTCTGGGTGACTGTCGCAACCAGATCACCGAACAACGCCAGCTGGACGACCGTCCCGTAACGCATCGGTCGGTCAGTGACAATCATGACGTCAAGGTGAGCCAGTTCGACCAGTCGAGCAGGGATGGGAGTACCGCAGTCCAGACAGACGGAGACGGAAATCTCAGTATGCGGCAGGCGGCCTACGCCCCGTGCGGACGTGGTGGAGTGACTGATCGCAGCGGATCGTAACATTGCGGCCTCAGGCAGCCACCCTACGGAAGATCCGGACAGGGGACTGAAGTCTAATGGACTGAATTCGATCCGGTTATCGATTTTACGTAGCCCTCCTGAACTCGCTTTTCAGGATCTTTTACCTGATACGAAAACTGTGGGTGCAGAGTAAGGACCAGGCCGCCTCGAACGGTTGTTCCAGTTGTCCGGCCGGAATCAGCCTGTGACGCTTGTTAGGACAGACCGAACCGACCGTCTTAAAGGGGATCCGGCAGAATTTGCTGGTGGAAAGACCACAGTCAAAGGAGGGAAGCTGCGGCGGGTCTTTGGGTTAGTGAATTCGCACCGTGCGTGAGGACTGTGTTTTTCGTGTTCTTCCGGTCGTAATGAGTCTTCCGTCAAAACACGTTTTCCGTACGGGCGATAACTTGACGAGACGAGCGTTCCTTCGGGCCGCTGCAACTTCCACAATCGTTCGGCGTGTGGTTGCTGCTGCGACACCTGGCTTGTCTGCCGCATTCTTCACCCGTCCGTCGAGCACATTGGCAGAGCAGACCATGAAGTTTGAATCCATCTCAGGCAAACAACGATCCCGTCGCAGCAGGACCAGCTTGCAGGCTCCGGCGGTTGTTGAATCACTCGAAGTTCGATCACTCATGACGGTCATCGCTCTGACGGGGCCCGTCGAAGGTCCACCGCCGGTGATCAACGATGCGACTCCCACAATGACATGGGACGCAGTTGACAGTGCGACCAGCTATGACCTGTGGGTGACCGACGCCGAACAGCGAACTGTGCAGTTCGTGCAAAGCAACATTT
This sequence comes from uncultured Chitinophaga sp., assembly GCA_964517865.1. Lineage (GTDB taxonomy): Bacteria > Planctomycetota > Planctomycetia > Planctomycetales > Planctomycetaceae > SXXK01. The sequence continues at coordinate 44,761 of CAZFDW010000001.1, read as the reverse complement.
TGGCTACCAACTTTACTCCGGCAACCGAGCTGAATCTTGGTCGAACTCGCGCTTGGGTGCGCGCCAACTTTGTCAGCGGGCCGTCATCGCCATGGTCGGCACCGACGGAATTTGTGGTGCAGGTCGTACCCACGGTGACGGGGCCAGTCAACCCACTGCTGAGCAATTCGCCGCAGAAGCTGGTCGAGACAAAACCCACAATCACGTGGACAAGTCCACCGGGTGCCTTCCGGTTCGAGATCTTTTTCAGCGATCAGACAAACCTGACATCCAGGAAAATCCCTGTCGCAAACCATACCCCGATCCTGGATGCCGATGGCAATACACAGCCAGATGGCAACGGCGATGTGCTGCGTCAGGAAGTGCGTTCTTACACTCTGACGAACGACCTGCTGATGGGAAACTATCGCGTTTTTGTACGATCATTGGACGACGGTGGCCGAACATCTGCCTGGAGTACGGCGTTCAATTTCGAAGTCGCGCCACCGGTGACGATCACGCGTCCGGTGGGTACAACTTTTCAGAATCCACCTCTGCTGGAATGGCAGGCGACGCCGGGCGCCACCGATTATGATGTCGTTTTGGCCAATGCCGCGACTCCCGACGTGCCGCTTTACAATCTCAAGTTCCGTACCGGCACTTCGTACCAGATTCCGAGGAAACTGGCGAATGGCGATTATGTGTTCTGGGTTCGTGCACATCGGCGGACAGCAGGGCGTCCGGAGACTGTCGGCATCTGGAGCTTGCCGGGCAATTTTTCAACAATCCGTATTCCGGTCGTGACGGGCCCGGCCGGAATTGAAACGAGTGATCCAACCAAACGGATTGTGACCGCGGTTCGTCCGATTGTCGAATGGACGCCAATCGACAAAGCGGCGCGCTACGATGTATGGGTCGAACGTTCGGATGGAAAATCTCCCTACCTGCGAACAACGTCATCAACAAACTTTTATCAGTTTGAAGAGGACATCCAGCCCGGAAAGTATTCGGTCTGGATCCGGGCTGTGAGCACTACCGGTCAACTGACCGGTTGGAGCACGCCTTACTCGTTTGAAGCGACCGGGGGCGTTCCGATCATCACATCGCCGGCCGCTGACTCCAACGTGCTTCCGATTCCGGATATTACCTGGACACCGGTATCTGATGCAAAATCGTACGATGTCTGGATCGCGTGGGTTGGGGAAGATTTCGACTACATTCGCGCCAGCGGCATCGCGCTGACAACGTTTGCTCCGACGGATCCACTTCCGACAGGGACATACCGCGTGTGGGTTCGAGCGGTCAAAGCTGACGGCACGGAACTTCCGTGGAGCACTCCTGTGACATTCACCGTCGCATCGAGTGACGTGGAACAGTCCGCAGAGGCAGTCCCTGAGTTGCTGGCCGCACTGCTGGCAACAACCGGCGAGATTCAAGTCGATTCGGATGCTGAAGCTGCAGCGAGGAAGTCCACAGACCCGGGTACTCCCGATTTTTCAGCCGACAGTGACCGTGTTCCTTCCGAGTCCATTGCAATGCTTTCCACGCCAACTGTCAATCCCGCAATGACGCCGGAAACCGAAGGCTTGATCCAGAAATTGGCCGAAGAATGTATGTCCGCTGAATGGTGGATGTCACACGAAACGGAAACGGAAACCTGAAACGACTTCCTTCAATTTGCCAGGTGCAGCTGCCGCTTCTCGAAAAAGGCATCCGCCAGGATCCGCCTGTCAACAGCACACGCGATGCGGATCGAAGGCAGGGACGATCGCCATGATTCAGCAGCAAGGGTTCAAAATTGCTGCCGCCCCTTCAATGCGTCGGCCAGCATTTCGCGGTTGGCGAATTCCAGGACGCTGCCGGATGCGATGCCGCGGGCAAGTCGCGTGATGCGGACGTTGTCGTTCTGCAGCAGATTGGTAATGAACAGCGCTGTACCGTCGCCTTCCAGAGTCGGGTTGGTTGCCATGACCAGTTCCGTGATTCCCTGCTTGCGAACGCGATGCACCAGTTGTTGAATCGTGAGATCCTCCGGACCGACTCCGTCGAGCGGTGCGATGCGGCCTCCAAGGACATGATACAGCCCTGAATACGCACCGGATGATTCCAGCGCGACGACGTCTTTGGGCTGTTCAACGACGCAGACGACATGCTGATCACGTCGAGGGTCGCGGCAGATTCGGCAAAGCGTGTCCTCGGTGAGATTGAAACACATCGAACAGCGTCTGACGCTGACCTTTACCTGGCGAATTGCATCGGCAAGGGCGTTGGCTTCGTCACTGGAACTGGACAATATGTGGTTCGCGAGGCGTTCCGCTGACTTCCGTCCGATGCCCGGCAGGTTGCCAAATTCTTCAATCAGCTTGGCAACAGCCTTGCCGTAGGGATGATCTTGTGTCTCCGTTTTCATGGAACGAATCGCTCTCCGTGCGTAGTTTAGGGTTAAAGTTTTCCAGTCTGATTGAGCTTTCACTCGTTTAACCGCGTGCCCAACGGGCCGCGTTCCTGGGCCGGCGACGGACAATCGCGGCCCGATGGGCACGCGGTTAAACTATCCTCTCCTGGCCGCGAAGAGTCTACTACAACAGGCTCTTGTCCAGCACAGCTCTCGCCTGCTGGAAATAGTCTTTCCATTCGATCTCCGGTCGGCCGTCCCGCAGACAGTCGCGGACTTTCTGCAGGGTGTTGCGTGCCATGTGTGGGCAGCGATTGCAGGCGCACGTTTCACCGGACGAGGCCATAATGCCAGGAACCGGAATGTACGTGTGCTGTGGTGCCGCTTTCGTCAGCGGATGAATCATGGCGGCTTCTGTGGCGACCAGAAACGTGGTCGGCTCCTTCAGGGACATCACATATTGCCTCATTTTTTCCGTGCCGCCAATAACGTCGCTGATTTCCAGAATATTCTGCGGACACTCCGGATGCGCAATCACAATCGATCCGGGGTTATTCTTTCTGGCCCGGATCAGGTCCTGAATACTGAAAATCTCATGCACCATGCACGAACCCGGCCACAGGATCATCTTGCGGCCGGTGATTTCGACGAGATAACGGCCCAAATGCTGATCGGGCACGAACAGGATTTCTTTTTCCTTTGGAACTCGGTCGATGATCTCCCGCGCGTTTCCGCTGGTTACGATCCAGTCGCACAGGCTCTTGACAGCGGCGGAAGTATTGATGTAGGCGACCGTCTGAAAGTCACGGCCCTGTGAACGCAGTTGTTCCTGAAATGCGGCAAGTTGTTCAGGAGGACAGCTATCCGCGAGCGAACAGCCTGCAAGCATGTCGGGAATGAGCACTCGTTTCTCTGGATTCATGATCTTTGCCGATTCGCCCATAAAGTGGACGCCGGCAAATACAATCGTGGACGTCGTGACACGAGTGGCATCGCGTGCCAGTTTCAAACTGTCTCCTGTGAAGTCCGCGATGTCCTGGATATCCCCATCGACATAAAAATGCGCCAGGATGGTGGCATCCTTTTCCTTCTTGAGCGCATCGATTTCGTCCATCAGATCGAGTGGATCTTCTTCGACGACGACTGGTGCGGCGAGGACCGGCAATGACATGACTTTCATTCCTTAATACAGTTTCAGGCCCGGAGGGCTCGACTATTCTGTATTATTGCATTTGCGGTCCGAACTTTCGATCGGATCTCTGGTCAAACGACATTTCGTCATAAATTGCTGAATTACGGCCCGTTCCTGTCCCTCAAGATCATGTCCAGAGCATAAAGACAACACGTTGCGTCCCAGATTGAGCAATAAACGGCCATCACATTTTGAATCGAACGGCTTCTTGATTACCCTCACGAGTCAATTCTACAGAAATCCGGCCACCTTGGCTGATCCCGTCCGAGTTTTCTTCCTCAATACATGTCCGACCCTAAAAACGATTCCGCTGATCTTTCGACCATTTCTGTGCGAGTTCTGATCGTCGATGATGACGAAGGACACGCTCAGGCGGTCGCCGATTCGCTTGCGCGGATCAACTGCGACTGCAAGGTTGCGGGATCGGGCGAACGCGGGGCTCAGTTGATTCATTCAGAATCCTGGGACGTCGTCGTCACCGATCTGCGAATGGGTGAAGTGGACGGTCTTGAAATTCTGAGGCTCACAAAGGAAGAGCTTCCCGATGCTGAAGTGATTGTGCTCACGGGCCACGGTTCAATCGCGTCTGCAGTGACGGCGATGCAGCACGGTGCCTACACGTATCTCACCAAGCCGCTCGACATCGGCGAATTGCGTTCCGCCGTAGAAAAAGCATCGGCGCGTCTGAGGCTGATTCGCCGCAACGCCGAACTCCGGCAATCGCTGGACGAACGTTTTGGCTTTGAGGGCGTAATCGGCAACAGTCCTCAGATGCACAGCATTATCGATATCCTGAAGAGCGTGGCACCCACCGACAGCACCGTATTGATTCATGGCGAAAACGGGACCGGGAAAGAGCTGGTGGCTCGCGCGCTGCATCAAAACAGTCCACGCAAGAATAAGCCGTTCGTACCGCTCAACATTTCCGCATTGCCGGACAGTATTCTGGAAAGTGAACTGTTCGGCCACGAAGCCGGCGCGTTTACGGGGGCTATGGGGCGACGCATCGGAAAGTTTGAACACGCCAACGGAGGCACACTGTTCCTTGACGAAGTCGGCGAAATGCCCATGGACACGCAGGTCAAACTGCTGCGTGTGCTGGAAGAACGCAAGATCACACGTCTGGGGGCAAACGACGAACTACCGATCAACGTGCGACTGGTTGCAGCGACCAATGCGGATCTGCAGAAGTTTGTGCAGGACGGAAAATTTCGGGAGGACCTGTATTATCGAATCAACGTCGTCTCGATCAACCTGCCTCCACTGCGCGAGCGTTCCGGAGATATTCCGCTGCTGATGGAACACTTCCTCCGCGATCTGACGAAACGCACGGGGCGAGACGCGCAAGGGTTTTCCCGTGCGGCACGCAAGGCTTTATTTGCATATCACTGGCCGGGCAACATTCGTCAGCTGCGAAACACGATCGAACGTATGCTGGTGCTGGACAACGACGGTGTACTTGATATCGACGGCCTGCCGCCGGAAATCGCAGTGCTGGTCAAAGATCAATTGCCTGACGCCGACGAGGAAATGCCATCGGGTGTCGATGGTCTGATCGGCAGGCCCATGACAGAAGTCGAAAAATATTACATCCAGCGGGCACTCGATCTGACCGACGGCAACCGCGAAGAAGCTTCGAGAATGCTCGAAATCGGCGAACGCACGCTCTATCGCAAAATCAAAGAGTACGAACTAAGGAAATAACGGGGCTGGTGATTGAGGTGTGTATGCGTTCCCTCATTCATTTTCCAACGGCTGCCTTGTAAAGACTTGATTTCGGAGTAGGCCGGACCAAGCGAAGCGCCGTTCCGGCACTTCACCCACTTGCCGGAACGGCGCTTCGCTTGGTCCGGCCTACTGATTCAACCCCAATTCGTTGTCTTGACAAGGTACTACTCTGCGGACATTCTCTGATGATGAATCTTGACCTTGTTCTTACCTGGCAATGATGGATGGCGTATGAAAACTCTTCTATTCACCATAACGGTACTACTTGCCGCAACGCCGACGATCCTCAATGCTCAGGTTCGAGGAAAGGCACTGGAAAAAATCCCGGACTGCACGATGATTCAGGCCGCTTGGGCGGACGGTGACAGCTTTTTCATCAGAACCAGTCACGGCGTTGAACACAGGATTCGCTTGTACTGGGTCGATTGTCTCGAAACAACACTCACTGATGACAATGATGCACGCCGATTGCGTGAGCAACGCCGTTACTTCGGGATCTCAGAAGCGGGCGGTTCTTCAGAAAAATCGATTGAACTTGCCCTGGAATACGGCAAGCGCGCCGCTGCGGAAACGGCCAAAGCGTTGGCTGAACCCTTTACGATCCATACCACGTTTGCCGACGGCCGCGGTGACCCACGGTTCCCACGGATCTATGCGTTTGTCAAGACCGCCGACGGTGAAGATCTCGGGGAACTCCTGGTGCGTAAGGGTCTTGCACGCGCCCATGGCCTCTACCGGGAAACACCCGATGGACAACACAGGGACGTCTATGAGGAAAAACTTCGAGACCTGGAGCTGATCGCATGCCGGATGGAGAGCGGCATTTGGGTGGAAACGGACTGCGAAAAGCTTCCGAAGGAACGCGAACTCGAACGTAAGGAAGATGACGAGCTCGGCATCGGACAAGGACCAAAGAAGATCCCGCCGGGCACAATTTTTGATTTGAATACTGCCGCTCGAGATGAACTTATGATGATTCCTCGAGTTGGGGAAAAAACGGCCAACCTAATCATTGCGGACCGTCCCTACGCAAACATTCAGCAGCTCGGCAACGTCAAAGGCATCGGTCCAAAGACGCTCGAAGAGCTTAAGAAACACGTGCGAATTGGAGGTCAAAAGGGCAACCCCGCGAAGCCATAACACGACACGTAATCTGTGAAATCATCACAATTGATATTAAGATGATGTGTGATGTGATCAATCCTTTGGCCGCCGTACTGGACACCGTCATGCTGGAAATTCAAAGTCCGAAACATCGGGGCCGACGAGCTGTCCTGAAGGCGGGCGTGTTGAGTATTGCCGGGCTGAATCTGGCAACTCAGCAGCGACTGATCGCGGATGGCTCTGCGAAGAAGAACAACAAGAGTGTCATCCTGATCTGGCTCGACGGCGGGCCCAGTCAGTTAGAATCCTACGATCCGAAGCCGGAGGCTCCGTCAGAATTTCGCGGCCCGTTTGGAACCATCAGTACCAATGTGCCTGGCATTCAGTTTTCTGAACTGATGCAGCAGCAGGCAAAATTTGCGGATAAGATGTGCGTCATTCGATCCATGCGCCACGGGACGGGCGACCATTTCGCCGGTGCGCACTGGATGCTGACCGGCCGGTTCGGAGCGACCACGGCATCCAAAGGTATACGCTATCCATCACTTGGATCGTGCGTCTCAAAGCTGAAAGGTGCCAATCAGCCAGGACTGCCGGCTTATGTCGGCCTGCCTTCGGCAGAAAGCGTTTACGTGTACCCCGGCTACATGGGGGCTTCGTACCTCGGCGGCGAGCATGATCCGTTCGCCGTGAACAACGAGTCTCGCTATCTGCACCACAGCTACAACATCAAGGTCGAAGCACCGACATGTTTTAACGCTCCCGCTGGTCTTGATCAGTCGCGGGCACAGGATCGCAGCAGCCTGCTGGCTTCACTGGATCGATTGCGGCGAGACGTTGACAACACAGGCGTGATGGATGTGATGGATGCTCATCATCAGTCCGCAATGTCACTCGTGTTTGGCGGTGCGGCAATCGACGCGTTTGATATTTCAAAGGAAGCGCCGGAAGTCGCGGAACGATACGGCAAAAATCCGTGGGGCCAGTACACGTTGATGGCCAGACGTCTGGTCGAAGCCGGAGTCACATTTGTAACCGTGGATATGCCACATTGGGATCATCATTCTCAACTTGTCGAAGGCCATGCTCCGAACATGCGCGCGATGGACCAGTGCGTTGGGGCGCTGATGACGGACCTCGTTGATCGAGGACTTCTCGATCAGGTCATGGTGATCGTGATGGGTGAATTCGGACGCACGCCGCGCATCAACGAAGGGCAGGCCGGTATTCCAATTCCCGGTCGCGATCACTGGGGCGATGCGTTCTCCGTAATGCTTGCTGGCGGCGGCTTGCAGCAAGGTGTCGTGGTCGGGGCTACCAGTTCAAAGGCCGAATATCCCGTCGAACGCGAGGTTGCTCCGCATGATCTTTTGGCGACCGTCTATCGAGCCCTTGAAATTGATCCCACGACTCACTTCCTGGACTTTTCCGGACGCCCGGTCGTACTCGTGGATAAGGCTGAGGGAATCCGCGAGATTCTGTAGACCGCGCTCTGTCATTCGATACGGCGGGACGAACCACGGCGGCAATCGGAGTTCGCGCAACGCACCAGGTCGTGGTGACAAAGCTGGCAGCACCCGATAAACTGCCGTCCGATCAGCCAGAAGATGTGGCAAACGTAAATGTGGAGGTAGACGGTGTCTCTGAAAGAATTTGTCACTCACGAAGTTGAAACACTTCAAGAGAGTGATCTGCAGGATGTTGCGGAATACGTGTCATTTCTCAAGTTCCGTTCTCGCACAACTATGAGTGACGCACGTTTGGCCTCACTTTATCACGAGTTTGAGAAGGAAGATCGCGAGCTAGCAGAAGAAGGCATGCAGGATTATCGGCAGACCGGGTCACAGGAAGATGCGCAATGACTGCCGTACTATGAAACCCCTTGCATTTCTCACCATGGACAGTCTCGACGATTTCGTGTCTTACGATGCGCTGGTCGCGGACTGCCTGGAGGCGCGCGGCGTCAAAGTGGACAATGTGTCGTGGCGAAGTCGGACGGTGAAATGGGATGACTATGAAATGGTCATCATTCGTTCGCCTTGGGATTATCAGCAGGCGGCGGACGAGTTCATGACCGTCCTCGGGGCAATCGACGCATCGACAGCGGTGCTCCTGAATCCTGTCGATGTGGTGCGCTGGAACGTCCGCAAGACGTATCTTCAGGAACTGCACGATCGCGGAATTACGATCGTGCCGACTCAGTTTTTGCAAAGCCCGACCGAGTCGCAGATTCGCGGTATGTTTGAAGCTTTCGATTCGGACCAGATCGTCATCAAACCCGCTGTCGGTGCAAATGCGGATGACACATACTGGCTGCGACCGGAATCGTCACCTTCGGAACTGCAGCAGATCGAGTTACTTTACTCCGGGCGTCTGGCCCTGCTTCAACCGTTCATTCCCAGCGTCATTGAATACGGAGAAACGTCGCTGGTGTTCTTTGATGGAGAGTACAGCCACAGCGTGTTAAAGACACCAAAGGCAGGCGACTTTCGAGTTCAGGAAGAACATGGCAGTCGCATTTGCTCTATTCCACCAGATCCGGCCCTGATCGCATTTGCAAAGCTGGCCCTTGTGCCGATACCGCAGCGAATTCTGTACGGACGTGTGGACCTTGTGGAATTGCCGAACGGACAGCCTGCCGTGATGGAACTGGAGCTCATTGAACCGTCACTGTATCTGTCCTACGATGACGATTCTGCCGCACGGTTTGCCGATGCGATTCAGCGATTCAGAGCATGAGCGGCCAGGCGCTGACAGTATTCGTCCTCACCTATTGCCTCAATCTGCACCTTTGTAAGTTCAATCAGGTCCGGTCCGGCTTCATCAATTTCCAGGACCGCCGCGTGCTGCACAAAGTGGTTTTCATGGCCGAGTAGTACGCCAAGTGTTGCGGCGGCTGTTTTGAGGTCGCCCGCGCGTGCCGATCCGCCCGCAGCTGCGATGCGAATCGCAGGTTCTTCGGAAGTTGATTCCTTCTTTAGTAACTCTCGGAAGTCTGCCACATTGGACGCTTTGCTGCACGCCATCACCTGCCACCAGCGGACGGCTGGATCGGCGTCGAGTTGTGGCATGGAGACGTCTGATTGCGCGGCGATACTTTGTGCCGTTGATTTCGCTGCTGCGAGCAGTTTCTCAGTGCGCTGCAAACCGTCAGGACCCTGCAGAATCTGCCAGCGACTACCGGCTGCGGTTTCTCCGGCATCCAGCATGATTTCCGGAAGCAAGTGCGCGTCGCGCGTCTCAATCTGCCAGCGATCACATTCTGCGGAGAGTGCTTTCAACGTCGCTGCATGTGCTGGATCTTTGGCGAGATTCACTAGCTCCCAGGAATCTGCATTCAGGTCGTACAATTCCTCTGCAGCACGGGGACTTGCGAACCATTGAGCGGACTGTGGAGGCAGTTTTCCCGCAGCCAGCAGCTTTCGCAACTCCTGCATGATGGCGTTCTGTTCGCCGTACGAGACATGCTGCAGGGCCGGCCGCCAGGGCATGAGATTGCGGACATAGCGGAAGTCTCTCGATCGCACCGTACGGACCATGTCGAAGCGTTCATCAATGCGGTCACGGGCCCCGTAGATGAATTCGCGATCGCGGCCCTGCGACTTGCCAATAAAAGGCTGACCATCAACTCCATCGGGAATGGCGACACCCGTCAGCGCCAGCACAGTAGGGCCAAGATCGATCAGGTTGATCATCCGATGATCGGTCGATCCGGCTGCGGCGGCAGTGGCGATGCTTCTGTATTTCTCAGGAACACGCACGATCATCGGTACGCGCGACCCGGAATCGTACGTCCAGCGCTTTGCTCGGGGCAGACCGTTGCCATGATCCGACCAGAAGAAGACGATCGTATCATCCGTCAGGCCGGCCTCGTCAAGTTCCGAAAGGATCTTCCCGACCTGGCGATCCATCACCATGACGATATCGGTCAGCCGAGCGATGTCTTCACGGACTGCCAGCGTATCCGGATACAAAGGCGGCACGATCATGGCTTCGGGACGATGGCGTTCTGATTCTCTCAGGACTGAAGCGACGTCTTTCCAGCCTTTCTGCCACACTTTGCTTTCATGTGTCATCGTCAGATTGAAGACGGCGAAGAACGGCTGGTCGTTGCCCTTCCGATTCCTCCAATGGGCTTTCCCGGATGTCTCGTCCCACGTTGCTGTCTCATCCCAGTGCAGGTTGTAGTCTGTCTTGCTGTTGTTGGTGCAATAGTAACCGGCCTCTCGGAGGTATTGCGGAAACGGATGGATATGCGGCGGCAGTATCGCCTTTGACCGCATGTGATTGGCCCCGATTGAGATCGGGTAGCTGGCCGTGATGATCCCCGTGCGGCTTGGAGCACATACGCCGTGGCAGGAAAATGCGTGAGTGAAGCGAATGCCTTCAGTGGCCAGGTGATCCAGATTCGGAGTGGTGGCTGTGGTATCGCCGTAACACCCGAGTCGCGGACTGATGTCTTCGCAGCTGATCCAGAGAATATTCGGTCGATCCGCAGCGAGGGATTGAGCGGACACCAGAAGCAAAGCAACAAGCGACAACAGTTGAGGATTCATGAAAGACCTGTCATTCTGTGGGGCGAACGATACGATGTCGTAGGGTGGGACCAGCGAGCTTTGCGAGCGCCGGCCCACCACCGAAATGAAAGAGTGATGTTCAGGAACAAGCCGACCAGAGAAAAAATCCTGCACAGAGTTTACACTATCCGCACCGACTTCGTACCCGCATCAATCCGCTCACGGAGATTTTTGATGTTGCGACCATTCTGCGTCCAGTCATTTTGTATCAGCATTATCAGCATCGCGTTGATCTCGGCTACGAGTTCTTCAATGCACGCCGACGACGGCGTTTTTGCCATCGATGCAGAACCGGAACTGCTCTGGAACGGCGGTGAATTTACGGAAGGAGTTGCGGCGAGGTCGGACGGTATGGTTTTCTTCAGCGATATTCCCAGCGATCCAGTGACGCCCGGTCGGATCCTGGTTTTCAATCCAGCGACCCGAAGAACAGAGGTTCTCTGCGCAAACAGCAGCAAGAGTAATGGCCTGGAATTCGATTCCGGAGACAGGATGCTCGCATGTTGCGGAGCCAACGGTGGCCTTCGAGCGTTGTGCGAAGTGACGGAAGACGGACTGGTACGTGGTGTCTCCGAGTTGTTTGAAAAGAAGCCGTTCAACTCACCGAACGATCTGGCAATTCATCCGAACGGCAGTGTCTACTTCAGCGATCCGCGCTACGTTGGCTTTGAACCATTGGCACTGCCGGGAATGTGGGTGTTCCGCTTCGATCCGAAGACGGGTGCTACAACCGTCGCCACAAAGTTCACATCGAAACCGAACGGGATTGGTATTTCGCCGGATGGCAAGACGATCTACGTCGCCAACACAGACAATGGCTCCGTCGGATTGCCGGATACACCAAGCGGGTCAAAAAAGCGAATGACACTCGAAGCGTTCAACATCGCCCATGACGGGACGTTGACGCATCGAATGACACTCGTGGATTTTGGAGAAGAAGATGGGATTGACGGAATGACGGTCGATGCCAGTGGACGCATTTTCGCGGCCGTGCGATCGGAAAAGCGATTCGGTATCGGGGTCTACAGTCCGACCGGCAGTGAGTTGGCCTTTCTCAAGACACCCACCCTGCCGTCAAATTGTTGCCTCGGGGCCGGGCATGATGCGGAAACACTGTATATCACAGCGGGCGGCGAGCTTTATTGTGTGAAAGTGAAGATGTAAACGTGTGCGCAAGTCGATGACGATCACGGCGTTCCGGATCCATACGATGACCACTCAACAACTCACCACCGAAGCACTGGCACTCCCCTTGGCCCAGCGAATTGAACTGGCCCAGACATTGTGGCAGAGCATCGACTGTGGATTGCCGGAGATTGCCCCGGAAGAAGCAATTCGTGACGCAGTTCGACGGGACGCGGAACTGACTTCAGGCATCGTCGTCGGAGGGACACATGCAGAAGTTATGGCCGCCGCTCGGTTACGCGGCAAATGAACAACACATGGTCAGCGCGAAACCGAGGTCAACTGATTTTAGCGGTCATAACTTCGTGATCTGATCCCCGACTCGAACATCGCCAGCCTTGATGACTTTGGCGTAGATTCCACGGAGTCGCAGTTCCTTTCCGATCGGAGAATTTACGACTTTGAGAGCGGAAGCCCCAAAGCGATGGCTGAATTTGGCACAACCGTTGTGGGATTGCTCTGTGATCTCAATGACGCATTCGCCGATAGACAACAATTGGCCCGCTCGAAGGTTGTTTCGACTGAGATCCAGATCAACAAACAGGTTATCTCCAGCCAATTCCCACCGATTTTTCTCCCCGGCCACGAGATCGATCATCCGGGAATTCATGATGCAGATTTGAACATCAGGATGAGGACCGCCATCCGGGAGCTTCAACCAACAACTACGTGCCCACGCATCGCCTTCCGTTCCTCCTTCGGTACTGAGACGACATTGCTGTAAACTGAGCCTTTCTTCGGATGCCGGTCGGATAACGATGGCGTTGAGTGAGCCATTGTCCTGCGGAGACTTTCTTACCTCCTCCAAACCAGCCATAATTTCTGTTTCCGTCAGGTGCTGGGCTTGATGCATAGGTGTCATACTCGTGCGAATCAAATTGGAATTGGGTGCGGAAGAATAGTTGTAACAGTTTGAGTACAATCGAGTCAAAGGACGATCCAGGGAGTGGCTATGATCACGAAAACTGTGAAACTGGACGAGGCACAAGCCACTCTCGGCGAACTGATCGCCGGATTGAAGCCGGACGATGAGGTACTAATTGTGCAGAACCAGAAGGCAACAGCTCGCATCGTTTCGCCGGATAAACTCCGTCCGCCTCGCATACCGGGGTTGATGAAGGGAAAGCTGACCGTGCTTGCCGAGGATGATGATCATCTGAAGGACTTTGAGGAGTACATGCCGTGAGGCAAATTGAAATCCCACAAGTTGCAGGAGACCCATTGGCATGAATAAGGTCATCGACATTGATATCGACAAGACTACGTTGAATGATCTGGTCGCTGGACTTCAGCCGGATGACGAGGTCGTGATTGTGAAGGACCACAAACCCGTGGCAAAGTTGGTGGCAGCATCACCCGTTCGCACAACCCGCAAAGCGGGCAACTGCAAAGGCATGATCACGATACTTGTCGAAGATGATGAACATCTGAAGGACTTCGAGGAGTACATGCCTTGAAACTGCTCCTCGACACACACGCTCTGCTGTGGTTCGCCACGAACGACGCTCAGCTGAGCCGCACCGCCGACAGCGTGATCGCCGACTCGCAGAACGAAGTTTTTGTCAGTCCAGCCAGCTATTGGGAACTGGCGATCAAAGTCAGCATCGGGAAATATCCACTCTCGGTTCCGTTCGAAACGTTCATCAGAAACGCTATTGACGGAAATCAATTCCAGATTCTGGCGATTGAGCCGAAACATGTCGCTGAGGTTTGCTCTCTGCCACATTATCACCGGGACCCATTTGATCGACTGATCATTGCTCAGGCAATCGTCGAGCAGATGACTGTCGTTAGTTCCGACAAGGAATTCAGAGCCTACCCGATCACTCGACTTTGGTAATGGAATGACACACGGCTGTCTCGGAATTCCTCGAAGATCTAGTCTCGCAACCTGCGTGCGTTAGCACTTTTGCAACATGTCAGCTTACAGCATCTCACTCGCACCGAGGTGTCGAACCTTCGCGGCGGAAGACGCAGCCGGGTCGGGCTGGAATCAAACATTGGAAATTAAGAAGATGAACAGTTCGCTTTCTCTTCATATCAACAAGCGTTCAGTGACGACGCCATTCGGGCTGCTCGGCACTGATGAAAATGCGTTGACATTTGCCTTGGGCTACACCTTTCAGCAGTGCCCAATGCTCCTCCAACGGTTCTTGAAACAGGTCGGCGTTCTCGCAGTGCAGATCAAGTCCCTCCGCAATGTAAGAATTGACCTTCAGCGACATCGCAGCGGAGAAGTTGATGGGGGAAGGACTGACATTCAAGGACCATTTTAATGGCTAAACGCAAACCAGTACCATCGTTGAAGGACCACAAAAAACAGGGTCAACTTCCGATTCACACCAATGCGATTTATGTAGGTGAGACGAGCCTCAACATTTATCTGACCTACGATCAGGCCGTTCAGGTTACTACAAACATTCTGAAAAAAACGGAGTTGATAAAAGGACGTGAAGATCTGGCTTTGCAGGTGTGGGCGAAGAAAGGTTCTGACAAATTTAACTTTGGTATCGACGAGGTATTTCAAAAAGGCACACAGGAGGCGTGGGCTGATTGAAGAGCATATCACGTGGTAGAAACATTTTCGGCAGACCATGCGACTTGATTGTAAATGGACACCTCCGCGAACACCTTCCAAAAACTGTTGCCATCGTTACAGGGTTTACCGACGAATCGTGTGCGAGAGTTCATTCGGAATCAGATTTTGTCATTTGTTGGTTTTCGTATTGCTTCTTATGTTTCACCGCGAAGGGGTTTAAGAAATTAGCCGGTGGTAAGCAAAGCGCCACCACCGGTCCGTGTATAAAAATGGGCTCGCACTCTGACAAGGGTGCCCTTCTTTGAAATATCGAAACAACGCCTGGCAATGAGGCGAAATCCCGGTGCCGTGCCATTGTGACGACAGAATGGTATGATTCTGCCATATTGCTCTTGAGCTGCATCGCCCTTCCAATCGACTTGAAAACTTCATGAATACGAGAAATCCCGCACCTGAATTGCTCGCTCCGGCTGGAGATTGGGACTGCATTCGTGCGGCGGTGGAAAATGGTGCGGATGCGGTCTACTTTGGCCTGGAAGATGGATTCAACGCTCGCGCCCGAGCCACAAATTTTGATCTGAACAACATCGCTGACATCATGCAGTTTCTGCATCGACGCGGTGTCAAAGGCTATGTCACGCTGAACACACTTGCGTTTTCGGACGAGCTGCCTCAGTTGCAGACCATTATTCGACGCCTCGCACTGGCACCGGTCGATGCCGTACTCGTTCAGGATCTGGGCGTGGCCAGAATGATTCGTGAGATCACGCACGACCTCGCAATTCATGCATCGACACAGATGACGCTGACAAGTGCCGAATGTATTGCCGTCGCGGAGCAGCTTGGCATTCAGCGTGTCGTGCTCCCGCGTGAGCTTTCGATCGATGAGATTCGGCAGATTCACGCTGCGACGAAAATTGAACTGGAAGCGTTTGTGCATGGAGCACTGTGCGTGGCATATTCCGGTCAGTGTCTGACCAGCGAATCTCTCGGTGGTCGCAGCGCGAATCGTGGTCAGTGTGCTCAGGCGTGTCGATTGCCCTATGAACTGTTATGCGACGGCGAATTGCGTGACTTCGGCGATCAGAAGTATCTGCTCAGTCCACAGGATCTGGCTGCATTCGCACTGACGCCACAATTGATTGAGGCTGGCGTGCGATGCTTCAAAATCGAGGGGCGGCTGAAAACGCCTGAGTACGTGGCGAACATCACGCGGCACTATCGCGAAGCGATCGACAGCGCTGTGGCTGGACATCCGGTGCAGTTTACCCGCCGGCAGATTCAGCAGATGGAACAGTCGTTTTCACGCGGCTTCTCACCGGGCTGGCTTCAGGGGTGCGATCATAAGATGCTCGTTCCGGCAACAAGTTCCGCGAAACGCGGCGTATTGCTGGGACGCATTGAAACCGTGCGTTTTGATCGCGTGACTGTGCAACTGGAGTATGCAGTTCAGGCGGGCGACGGCGTCGTGTTTGACGGCGATCGAGCCAACGCTGATGAACAGGGCGGTCGCGTATTTCAGGTGTTTCAGGGACGTACGCCCATCAGTGAATCCGTCGATTCCGGCATGGTTGACCTCACATTTGATCGCAGCAATATCAATCTCAGCCGATTGTACGCCGGACAAAGGGTATGGAAGACCGACGATCCGCGACTGACACAGCAACTGCGGCGAACATATGAAACTGCAGATCCCCAACGCCGCGTGCCGTTGATACTGACGGTTCATGCGGAGCCGGGTCGCCCTTTGCTTGTTGAGGGCGTTGCGAAGAACGGCTGTGAGTGTCGGGTTGAATCGGAACAATCGCTTGAGGTCGCTCAAAAGCACGCGATTACGGCTGAAGTCTTGCGTGAGCAGCTGTCGCGACTTGGCGGCACAGTCTTCGAACTTTTCGATCTGACGGCGACAATTGTCGGTACGCCGATGGTGCCGCTGAGTGTGCTCGGGAAGATGCGGAAACAGATGGTTGAGCAGCTTGATCGTTCGCTGCCGATGCCGGAAGTTGTGCTCTGCCGCGATAACGCGCTGGTTCGGCTTCGGCATCAGCTGCCAATTCGTGAAACTCCGACGACTGCGCCGCTGCTGACTGTGCTGTGCCGAACACTGGATCAGGTGCGTGCCTGTGTCGAGTTGAAAGTCGATCGCCTGATCGCCGACTTTCAGGACATTCGCGAATACCGGGACGCGGTTGAGATTGCACGCGGATCTGATCAGACGATGCTGCTGGCAACACCGCGCATTCAGAAGCCCGATGAAATGGGACTGTTTCGAGCCATGTTGAAACATCAGCCAGACGGAGTCCTGGTGCGAAATCTCAGCGGGCTGGCGTTCTTTCACGATCACGGCGTTCCGCTCGTTGGCGATTACTCTCTGAATGTTACCAACGAACTGACAGCTGCGTTCCTGATGGAGCAGAAGCTGCAATGGCTGACGCCGTCATACGATTTGAATCGTGATCAGTTGATGGAACTTGTGCAGTCGGTCCCGCCGCAGTGGCTGGAAGTTGTCGTGCATCAGCACATGCCGATGTTTCACATGGAGCATTGCGTGTTCTGCGCGATGCTGTCGCCGGGCACGAACAAGACGAATTGCGGACGACCGTGCGATTTTCATCAGGTCGAACTGCGGGATCGGACGGGTGTTGATCATCCACTGGTGGCGGACGTTGGCTGCCGAAATACGTTATTCAATGCGGTAGCGCAGAGTTCAGCCGAGGTCGTCGCTGACCTGCTGATGTCTGGTGTGCGTCGATTTCGGATTGAGCTGCTGCGCGATGATGCAGATCAGATCCGGAAACTGTATTCACTGTACGCTCAGTTGCTGACGGGAGATGTCTCCGGCGAACATGTCTGGAGAACTCTGAACGCAATGAACCGTGTCGGTGTCACGCGCGGTACGCTGGAATCCCGACGCAATCCGCTGGCGATCCTGTGATGCGGGAGACTCCAACCGATAGTTTCAGTAACCTCAGGGAGCTGACACGAGTTGCGTTGCCGCTGATGCTGAGTGCGGGGACGCAATCGTTGATGAATGCTGCCGATCGCATCATTCTCGCGGGCTGTTCGGAGGACGCATTGGCGGCCGTGACTCCGGCTTCGATGCTGCACTGGACGATTGTCTGTGTGCCGATGGGCACGGTGCTCTACGCGAACACGTTTATCTCGCAGTTCGACGGTGCGGGGCAAAAGGATCGGATGGTGAGTTCATTCTGGCAGGCCGTCTGGCTGGCGATCGTCAGCGGGTTCCTGCTTTTGATGTTTTTACCGCTCAGTCGTATACTCCTGCCGCTTTCGGGGCATTCGCCGAATGTCGTCGAGCTGGAAGCTCAGTATTTCAATATTCTCTGCGCTGGGGCTCCCATTCATATGCTGGGGACGGCATTGAGTTGTTTCTTCAGCGGTCGCCGCCGGACAACGGTTGTGATGCTCAACAGCATGACAGCCGTTATCGTGAACGGTGTCGTCGCGTACATACTCACCTACGGAGCCGGCCCGATTCCTGCAATGGGCATTCGCGGTGCGGCGATCGGGACCGTGGTCGCACGGTGCGTTGAATTGGCCGTCTATATCGTCTGTATTCTGCGCGAAGCGCGACGCGACGATCTGCCGTTGTGGTCGATGTGTGCGGTCGATCTTGGATTGCTGAAGCAGTTCCTGCGATATGGAGTCCCGAGCGGACTGCATTATTTTGTCGATATTTCCGGTTTCACGATGTTTCTGCTGATTGTCGGAAACCTGAATAACCAGGCTCTGGCTGCGACAAATATCGCCTTCAGTATTAACGGTTTGATTTTCGTTCCACTCCTGGGATTCGGGACAGCCATTCAGACGGTAGTCGGCCACCACATCGGTGCGGGTCGCATTGATGCGGCACGGGTAACGACAAGAAACGCGGCAATCATGGGCGTTCTGTGGACCGGAACGACGGGAGCCATCCTGGTGTTGTTCCCCGAATGGCTGTTGCGCCCGTTCTTTCTGCTGGCCAATCCTGAGTCTATTGGCGGTGCGGATATCGCAACGCTCACCAAAACGGCCGCGTATCTGCTCAATTTCGTCGCTGCGTATTCGGTGTTCGATTCGTTGGCGGTTGTCTTTTCGTCCGCCCTCCGCGGGGCGGGGGATACCATATTTCCAATGGTGATTACACTGCTTTCGAGCTGGCTGATTATGGTCGTACCGGCATTGATCATTATTCAGTCCAGACATGCATCGGTGCTGGCACTGTGGCTGACCTGCACGGCGCATATTTCGCTGAGCGGGATCTGTATGCTGTTTCGATATCTGTCGGGGCGGTGGCAAAGGATTCATCTGACAGCAGAAGTGGCCGACTGCAGAGAATGACAATGGCGCGACGTCGATGTTTGAATTTTAGAGTAGGCCGGACCAAGCGCAGCGAAGTTCCGGCAATGGCCAGACACCTGCCGGAACTGCGCTGCGCTTGGTCCGGCCTACAAGACGCCGGAAGCTTTATGAACTCCGAAGAATGAATACATCATGGAAGTCAAAGATCGTGTGATCATCGTCACCGGCGCTGGTCGCGGAATCGGAGCGGCGATGTGTCGAGCCTTTGCGGAGGCCGGCTGTAAAGCCGTTGTGGTTTCTGATCGCGATGAGTCTGCGGCCGCCACCGTTGCGCGGGAAATTGGTCCGCAGGCCGTCGCCAATCGCTGCAATGTGGCGATCGAAGCGGATGTGCAGCAGCTCGTCGCGAACACGATGGCACAGTTTGGCCGTGTGGATATCTTCTGTTCGAATGCGGGAATCACAGTAAAGGGCGGCCTGGAATCGACCAACTCGGACTGGCAGCGAATGTGGGACGTCAATGTGATGTCGCGTCTGTTTGCCGCGCGAGCCGTTGTGCCGCACATGCAGGAACGGAGTGAGGGCTATCTGATTCATACGGCATCGGCAGCCGGGCTCCTGATGGAGATTGGTTCCGCATCCTATTCTGTGACAAAGCATGCCGACGTCGCGATGGCGGAATGGCTGTCAGTCTGTTACGGACGCAGTGGTATCCGAGTCTCGGTCGTCTGCCCATTGGGCGTCGAAACCGATATGCTCGACGAATCCGATCCGATCCATCGCTATCTGCACCTGCATTCGATCACCGCCGACGATGCGGCGAGAAGTGTTCTGGACGGAATTCGAAGGGAAGAATTCCTGATTCTGCCTCAGGCTCAGGTGGCCGAATTCTTCGCGATGAAAACTGACAACTACGATCGCTGGATTCGCGGCTTTCAGCGTCTTCGGCAGAAACTGACGCGAGATCAGCATCATGAAACTTCGTGAAAAAATTTTCGGCAGCGTTCTTCTGTTAGTCGCCACAGCGACGTGCTGGAGAATCCTGACACCTCGTGATGCGGTGAAGGTCACGGCGACATTTGTCGATGAACGGCCCGCACCAACATTTCAATTGCTCGATCAAAATGGCCGACAGGCGAACTTGCAGAGCTATCTGCATCGGCATCGAATTGTGCTGGTTTTCTTCGACGCCCGTCAAGGACTCGACGGTGATCCCCTGATGCGGCAAATTCGGGAGTTTGCTGAGGCGATCAAACGAACGGGTATCAAACTCATCGCGATTTCGACGCCGCTGACTCCTGAATTCAAATTGCAGACTGAGAATTTCCCGTTCCCTGTGTTGCACGACACCCGTTCCGGATACCCGGATTCCAGTTCGGTCAGGTGGGGCACGGCGATACTTCCTTCAAAGGGTGCTGTCGCAGTCATTCGGCCAGCAATGTTTGTGATCGAGCAAACAGGGCTTGTCGAATGGAATGGCGACAAACCAAAACCCGTCGATAATCCCGAGTTGTTCCTGACTCAGTTGATTTCCGGCAGTTAACCGAACTGGACATGACAGATACCGCGTTATGAAGAATCACAGAATTCGCCTGGCTGGGCCATGGGAATCGCAATTCATTGGCGACGACGGACAGCCTGTCGGAGAGCTGATCCGCTGTCAGTTGCCGTTTACGCTGCCAGAATCACAACCGGAATCTGGTGTCATGCTGAATCGTGGTTTTCATTGCCCGACAGGCATCGACGACACCACCACGCTCCGGATTGTGTTGCAGGCAAGCAAATGCCCCGATGTCTTACGGATGAACGGGGTGGACATTGCGGAATGTCCGGCCGGTCAGGATGCGGAATTTGCATTCGAAGTCACGGACCGAATTGCAGAGTTCAATCAACTGAGTGTGTTGTTCAGATCGGCCGACTGTAAATCACCAACGACGCTGAACACTGCCTGGCTGGAAATCTGCGGATAATTCGCGTCAAAGTTGTGCTGGGCATCGAACTTGTGCGGAATCGCACAGGGTGTTCGTGGCTGGCACATTTGTAAACTCTGGCGTAGGTGCCCGAGCAGCGAATTCCTGAAAACAGACTTCCATGTCTCAGGCGAAGTCGATGCATGAAACGCCTGAACTCTGCGTACCATGCCTCTCGACTGCTGAATCTGGTTCCGGTCATTCAGTTTATGACGCCTGTTCTTACGAACGTGCTGCCTTTGACGATTTCATCAAGTTTCCGCTTGGCACAGCCACAAATCTATGGTGAGATTCGGAAACAGATGAGGGTCAGGAGGAACACCACGAAGTATGCTTTCTGATGCAGCGACGTGGCCGCAAAGACGATTCCAGAAACACGCGATCGGCTGACTGGACTTTGGGGCGGTACTGCGATGGATGCACGGTATTACCGACTGATCGGCTGGTCGTAATTCAAAGGTTGTAGAATGATCAACTTGGCTGGAAAAGTCGCACTGGTTACGGGAAGCTCCCGCGGGATTGGAAAAGCATGTGCATTGCGACTGGCAGAGGCAGGCGCTGATGTGATCATTAATTATGTCACGTCGCGTGCCGCAGCCATGGAAGTGGCTGATCAGATTACAGCCATGGGCCGGAGAGCCTATGTGGTTAAGGCTGATGTCGGGGAAGAGGTAGACGTCATTTCGCTTATCGATTTCATTAAGGAGGAAATCGGACAGCTGGAAATTATCGTCAGCAACGCTGCCACGGGTGGCTTTCGTCCACTGCTGGCGTCAAACACGAAGCATTTCCATGCCACAATGAACATCAATGTATTGTCACTCGTGTTTTTGGTGCGAGAAGCATTGCCACTGCTTGAGCGAAGTGTCGGGCGCGCCAAGGTGATTGCAATTTCCAGCCATGGATCTCATATGGCGTTGCCGATGTACGGTCTGATTGGCGGATCCAAAGCAGCGCTCGAGAGTATCGCGCGACATCTGACTCTGGAAGTTGGAGACAAGGGAATTAACGTCAACGTTGTTAAAGCCGGACTTGTTGAAACAGACTCCACTCGTCGAATCCCGTATTCCGGCGTCATGTTCGCCGAACGAAAGAACAAGAGCATGGTCGGAGAACGAGAACTGATGCCGGACGACGTTGCCGATGTTGTGCTGTTTCTGGCCAGCCGTTTGAGTGATCTTGTGCAGGGAGAAACGCTGACCGTGGATGGCGGATCCGCAATCCATGTGTAACGATCCTGTGTGAGCGTCCGCCGGGAGGCGTCGATAACATGTCTGCTGATGACTTTCGGACAACTCCCCTTGCTGTTGTCGGTATGGCCTGCCGCTTGGCCGGTGCAGATAACCTGGATGATTTCTGGAAGTTGCTGGTCGAAGGACGGCATGGAATCTCAATTCTGCCACCGGATCGCCTGAACCAGCGGCTGTATTACAGCGAAGACCGGGAAACCGCAGAAAAATCTTATTCTCGAATCGCCGGAACCGTACGCGCAAGCACTCGGGATCACAAAGCCTGCCCGGTTTCGCCGGATGACGCGCTCCGTGCCGATCCCACACATCTGACAATGTGTGAAGTGGCATGCGCTGCAGTGCAGCATGCCGGTTACGGGCCGGGACTCAGGTCTTTACCCGACACCGCAGTGTTTGTAGGCAACTGCACCGGCAGTAACCTGGAAGCGGAATTTGTTTACCACAGTCATGCCGAAGAACTGTCACAACTGCTTCGGGAAGCAGGTTCACAAAAGCCGATTGATCCTCGGGTTATGGAAAAGGCCGCCGCCGGATTGATTCAGCAGATTCGGACGACGACAACGTCGTGGAAAGAGTCTGGGGTGAATGTGGTCACACCGGCCGCCGCCGCGAAACTCATCCAGCACGCACTGAATCTTTCCGGCCCCGCGATCGCGTTGGACGCAGCGTGTGCATCTTCGTTTGTCGCAATTCATCTGGCCGCAATGTCACTCCACCGGGGAAGAACTGATGCCGCTGTTGTCGGCGCCTTTTCGTATCGTAACTGGTGGGAGATGGTGTTGCTCTCACCCACACAAACGATGAGCGCTACTCATTCTTCGCCGTTTTCATCCGACGCCGACGGGATGGTACCCTCGGATGGATATGCAGCGGTGATGATCAAGACACTTCACCGCGCTCGGCTGGACGGAGACCAGATCCTGGGCATCATAAGATCTATGGGAGTCTCATCGGACGGACGCGGTAAAACCTTCTGGGCGCCACGGCAGGAAGGACAGGTGGCAGCGATTCGAAGAGCTTATTCATCCGGAATTGATCCCACCCGTCTGCAGTACATCGAAGCCCATGCAACTTCCACTCAGCTTGGCGACGCCACTGAAATCGCATCACTGACCGAAACACTAGCGGAAATCGTTTCACCAGGGATTCCCATCGGCAGCGCAAAGGCCAATGTGGGACACACTCTGGAAGCCGCCGGAATGGTGGGTCTGATCAAGACATTGCTGGCCATGCAATTTGAAACGATTCCTCCGGCGATGCATGGCAGGCCGCTCAATCAGCAAATTCACTGGGATCAGATCCCATTTCGAGTCACCACGGAACCATTGCCCTGGCCTGCCCCCGGGGACGGGCATCCACGCAGAGCCGGTATTGACGCCTTTGGAATCGGCGGCCTCAATGTTCATATGGTCGTCGATCAGGAATCTCCGCCGATTACGAATAGTTTTTCAGACTCCAGTGTGATTTCACTTCCGCTGCCCGAAAACAGGCTCGCTCATGACCAGATTGCTGTCATTGGAATTGGACAGCCGCTCACCAACTCCAGCCTGGTGCGGGAGTTTCTTCAGCTCGCCGGTGTTGCTGTATCAAATGCACGTCGCCAGCCGACAGCATCCAGTGTCACTGCGGACGATTATGTCTTCGACTGGAGGAAACACCGCATTCCTCCTCGCCAGATTGCCAATGCCAATCCATTACAATATATGCTGCTGGATGCTGCTGTTGATGCACTTGCAGACGGCAACTATTCCACACGGGATTTTGATCGTTCGCGTGTCGGCACGGTTGTGGGCACGTACTTCACGAGTGATTTTTCGTGCGACGCCCTTGTCGGTGTTCGAATGCCCGAGATCCGCGAAGCGATTGCCAGTGTGCTGCAACGCGAAAACGTGGCTGACGTTGAAATTGCCGAAGTCATAGATTCCTTCAGGAACACATTGCTGACCCGGAAACCAGCCAGTCTGGATGTCACAGGGAGTCTTTCCAGCAGTACTCTGTCATCGATGATCGCAAAGCATCTGGATCTGATGGGTGGTGCACTGACAGTGGAGGGCGGTGCATACTCCGCACAGGCAGCATTGCTCACCGCCGTTGACCTCCTGCACAGCGGAACCTGCGACATGGTCCTCTGTGCGGTGGGACAACGCATGACAGATGTGTCCTTCCAGCAGATGCTGGCGGCCGGAAAAGGCCCGGCAGGATGCGCTCTCGGGACAGGCGCGGCCGCCATCATCCTGAAGCGATTGAGTGACGCTCAGAGTGCAGGCGATACAATCAGAACTGTATTGCCAGCTGACATTGCCTGGGAATTGTCGATACCATTAAAGTCACAGACTCACACATCGCCAGGCACACCACCACGGAGCGACTCTGACCAGAGCATCGTTCCTGTGGCAGCACCCGCCATGACCATGGATCTGGCGGCTCCAGCAGAAAACGCAGCCAGCAGCGTTGGGCCGACGTTGAAGTCTCCGGATCGGCGTCGGCTGGTCCAGCGGTTGGTCCAGGCGGTGATCGATCTGACCGGCTATCCATCAGACCTGATCCTGCTGAACTCAGACCTCAGAGGTGATCTCGGCCTCAATAAAGCTGCCCGGCAATACCTTTTGGACTTAATGTTCCGGGAATTCCCCGATCTGCCCACACGAAAGGAAAATGCTCCAACAGACTTCGCGTGCCTGGAACAGTTGATTGAATGGACGATGCGGACTCCATCAGCATCCATGCTGCAGCCTGCAGCTGAATCTGCAGATGCCGTTGGGCCACACTCGGCTGTTAAACCGCACGATGCATCGACGAATTCTTCACAATCGCGGACGATGCGGAGGTACGTCTTTCGCACCGTGGAAGCAACATCACCGACGTCTGTTTCACCGGTCAGTGTGTTTTCCGGTGCGGCACTGATCCTTGGCCATAACGCGGCAGCTGCAGCGCTGAAAGAAAAATTGGAGAGCCTGCAGATTTCCGTCCATCAGCTGACAGACTTCGCCAGCACCGATAGTTTACTGCAGGAGTTAGACGACATCTGGGCACATGCTCCAACGCCACATTTGTTCCTGATGACCGGCTGCGATGAAGGCAACAGCGAGAACAGTGACCTGAGTTCACCGGGGAGCAGACCCTCTGATGCAGCCGTCACAGGATTTTGCATCTGCCAGCGATGGTATCAGCATGTTTGTGACGCAAAACTCATCCACCGGGCGTCTCTTGCAGCAGTCAGTTTATTCGGGGGAGACGGGGGATGCCGTGGTCTGTTTGCGTCACCGTATCGTGGTGGAATGGCGGGGTTGTTGAAGTCACTTAGCCGCGAAACCGAAGGTGTGCTGCGAATCCGAGTGATCGATGCACCAGAAAATGAACCGCCGAAAATGATCGCTGCCGCCGTTTGCCGCGAACTGGCAACCGATACCACCATCATCGAGACGGCATCGGTTCGTGGGAAAAGATATACGACCAGACCGACTTTCCAGCCGGTCTCAGAGCTTCCGCAGCGGAACATTCGTCGTGGCACAACATGGATTGTCACGGGCGTGTGTCGTAGTCATATCGCATCTCTGGCTCTGCAGTTGGGGCGACAGCATGGGTTACGACTGCACTTGATTGATGCAGATCTGCCTCTGGACAGGACACTCGTCGCTCTGACCAACGCCGGGATTCAGTATACCTGCCACCAGTGTGATCTCTGTGACAGGACTCAACTGGAAAAAGTACTGACAGCGATACGTCGGCAGGACGTTAAAATTGAGGGCATTCTTCACGGGGCGGAACTGACACTGGCGGGACAGTTTTTGAAGACTGATCCCCTGAACGTCGCAGACCAGTTGCGACTCAGGGTTGAATGCACCGATGCCCTCCTGAAACTGACCGCCAGCGATCCACTTTCCCATTTGATCTGTACTTCCTCGGCGGCGGGAAGGTTTGGTTCGGCACTGCAGACTGCACTCGCGCTCGGCGACGAAATGCTGACTCTGATTTTGCAGCGCGTGGCGGCAGAACGACGGGACGGATTCCGTGCCGTCACAATCCTGTGCCCGGCATGGGCTGAAAATGATGTCATCACCAGTGAAGTGAATCAGGATACCGATGCTGGCGCGCGTGAACATTTGACAGCGATGGACGAAGCGACTGCACATGTCATTGCAGAATTGAGCACCGACTCCGCCGACACGGAGATTCTGATCTGGCCGGACATCAGTTCCAGCGATGCTCTGAACAGGCTGATGCCCTCCGAAATCGAATGTCATCAGCGAGAGAAGTTGACGGATCTGATCTCCGAATCCCCATTAATCGATCATATTTTTTCGGGAATCGGACAGCAGGGCATTGCTGAAATTCGATTTTCCCCGGATACCGATCCGTTTCTCAATGGACATCTGAACGACGGAGTTCCGCTGTTGCCAGCCGTCGTTGGCATTGAAACCTGTGTGCAGGCTGCGTTCATCTGGAGCGGCGGCCGGTTCGTCAGCCGGCTCCGCAATCTGCAAATCCAGAACGGATTTCGCATGGCCAGCCCTCGCCTTCATCATGCGCGGATACTACTTACCGGCACTCAACAGGAATTGACGTGTCAGCTGACGGGAGACTTCTTTGAGAAGCAGGGTCTGCTGATCGATCCATTCCGTTTGTATCAAACCTGCATACTGAATATGGCGGATGATCCACAGCAGATTTTGCCCCCGGATATCGGTACTCCGCCAGAGTCGAATGCCTGGACAGCGGTACCGTATCCGAATGACTGGCATGACATGGGAGCTGCGGAAAGTGGCACTGTGTTTTACGGTCCACAACTGAGAACTCTGAAATCTGTCCACCACGACGCGCACGGTTCCTGGGGGCGGATGATCGCCCCGCCAGTTTCTGAATTGGGAGGTTCACGGCCCGGATCACGCTGGCACACCCCGGCTGCGTTGCTGGATGGCTGTCTGTTTTTGTGCGACCTGTTCGCCACGCACAACCTGGGAACGCGACAGTTGCCACATGTGATCGACCAGATTGACTTTGGTCGATTGCCGGCCGCCGGTGAGAAATGTCTGGCCAGAGTCATTTTTCGCGGCCGCAATGGTCGCCGACTCACCTGGGATATCTGGCTTCTGGCAGAAGATGGGACCGCCATTCTTTGGACACAGGGATTCCATGCTACCACCTTGAACCCGCCTCGCCAGTAGTTTTAACGGCTTATCGTCAGGCGGCATCACACTGCTGCTGGCTGTCCGGGGAGCATTCAGAGTCGAGGTTAGTCATTATGCCGAAACCGCCAGCACCCGGCCACAAAGCAGACAGCAGAGAAGAGCAAAAGTACGCCGCAGTACTGCCATACAAGACCAAGATCAGGAACTCTTTTGACCAGCAACTGTTCATACGCCATCAGCGCCCACGCATGCGGAAAAATCAAACTTCCGGTCTGCATGGGCCCGGGTAACCAGACACGCGGCATGAAGCAACCACTAAACCCTGCCATCGAAATAACAATGATGTTCGCGTAGGCCGAGACCTGCGAGTCACTGCGAACTATCGTAGCGACAAGCAGTCCCAGAGAAGTTGCAGACAGCGATGTGGCACAGATAACAGGAATCAGCATCCAGGGCGCAGGCCCCCAGATCATTCCAAAAAGCAACTTCCCGCTCACAAACAACAGTCCAGTCTGGACAAGGGAAATAAACAGGAAGGGGAGAGTTTTTCCGGCGACAAGTCCGGGATCGGAAATCGGTGCAAATCGCAGTCTGCGCAGTGTGCCGAGGTCGCGCTCCTGTAAGAACGAACGTGCCATGATGTTGATCAGGAAAAACACAAACATCACGGTGTAGGAAGGAATCAGAACGGTGTACAGCATGTCGTCGCCACCGGAGGAATCAGCAGTTTCTTCCGAGGGAGGAAGGAGTTCTACGACTTCCGTTCGCAACTGCTGGCAATTCAGTTTTCGCTGAATCTGGACATTCACCATCACGTTCGACGTGTGAAACTTGTCACACAACACATAAGGCAACACGGTTTTGATTGCCTGATCAAATAATAACTGTTCAATGATCGAACGTGTGCCGGAAGTCTCTGGCAGATTTGAATGTAATGTCATTCCCAGGCCGAAAAGTCCCTTCGTCAGAACTCCGGAACCACTGGAAGATGCATCTTCAGGTTCCAGCGTCTGATAAATACCGTAGAACTCCGGTCCGATCTCCAGCACTGCATCCAGACTGCCGTTCTCCAGTGACTCCTGAAATTTACAGTTGGAATCGAGCATTTCGCCGCGCTGGTTTTTTCCACGGCGGACTCCGTTTACCATCTTCATGGCCATGTTGCGCGCCCGGTGACGATCGGTTTCGTCCTCCAATGCGGCGTAATTCGTCCTGTCGATGACACCGATTTTCAAAATTTGATTCTCATTCTTCCACCCCAGCAGCTTACCGGTCGTCAAGCCGATGATCGTGATGAACACGAGCGGAAATATGACCAGGACGAACAGCGCGCGGCTGTCACGAACCAGCAGGATGACATCCTTTTGTACAATGTTCCAGAATCGCATCGTTATTCTCGCAGCCGTGTGCCGGTCATTTGCAGGAAGAGTCGTTCAAGGTCTGGTTCGTCCGACTCAACAGTCGTCAGTTGCCCGCCAGCGTCCCTAACAGCCTGCAATGCAGCTGTCAGCGTGTTAAGCAGAGTTTGATTCTCATCCGGATTGCGTCTCGCAATTGATGCAATTATGCGATCCTTGCACTGCTGAAAAGTGACTCCCGGAATGCCTGTCAGGCTGGCACGCAGTTCTCCGGAGGCATCAACCAGATGTAGCCGCAGCGTCGAGCCCAGTTCCCCAAGCAGTCGATCAATGCGATCACATGCCAGCAACTGACCACGATCCACAATGGCAACGCGATCACATAATTCCTGAACTTCTTCCATGTAGTGGCTGCAGTAGATGACGGACATTCCCCCGCTGGCAAGTTGCCTCACACAATCCAGCAGATGCGCCCGTGATTGCGGATCGACACCGACCGTTGGCTCATCCAGAATCAACAGTCGGGGACGGTGTAACAATGCGACGCCGAAATTCAACCTGCGTTTCATGCCGCCGGAATATTCACACGTCAGGTCGTTCTGCCGATCTGCCAGGCCTGTTTGTGACAACACTTCGGTAATGCGGCTTCGCAGGTCAGAGCCGGTGAGTCCATAGAGTCCGCCAAAAAAACGAAGGTTTTCACGGGCCGTCAGATTGGGGTAGATGGCCAGATCCTGAGGAACAATTCCCATTTGCTGACGCGACTTCCGATCCGAATGACTCAGTGTGTGACCGTCCAGCACAATGTTGCCTGAATCGGGTTCAATGAGTCCGGCCAGCATCATGATCGTCGTGGACTTTCCGGCACCGTTCGGCCCCAGCAGTCCGAGAATTTCGCCATTTCCGACAGTGAAGCTGACTTCATCGACCGCCAGATGCGTGCCAAAGGACTTCTTTAATCGATTGACTTCCAGCAAACTCATCGGCGTTTTTATCAAATCTTTGTTTGAGGACAGGAAACAACGGCGTCCACATCAATTCGCCGTTCACTCAGCAGTATCGACATCGAGTTTCTGACGCATCTCTCGATCTGCGTTGTCTAATGGAATTCCGTATTCAACGACGGCGGCAAGGTGGCTGTCCAATTCACGGATGTGTATTTGACAAATCGACCTCATATCCCTGTCTTTGTAAAAGCACGAGTATCGACCGTGTACTTCCCGCACCACCGCAACACTGAGCGGCGAGAATGACTCACCCTCGTTCAGTGCCTTATACACAGCCTCCTTCACGGCCCAGACCGTGGCCTGTTGCCGCAAATCGTTTCGGTTCATCCAGGCTCGCTCTGCATTCGTCATCCAGACCCAAAGTGAACCAAACGGCTCCTGTTCAAGGTCTACCAGATCAACACCAACTCTCGTCGCAGCGCTAAGCGCGACCAGAAGGCCACGGTCAGAATGAGAAATTGAGAGCGACACGGCCTGCAGCACTCCATCAATGTAGACAGCAGGGCGATCATTCTGCCCGAATGCGTTGATGGACAGGATTTCCAACTGCTCGCTCGAAGACTCGCGAACCACGCCGTGATCCCGCAAAAGCTGCCTGCTGAGAATGCGGCCCCACTTCCAGTTCTGCTGGCGTGATTCCGCAGTCAGACGTTCCAGTTCCGCACGCTCATTTGTACCGCGCAGCCATGGCAACGCATTGTCGATACCTGTTGCCCTTAACGCTTCGAATGATGCGTATCGAACGGCAGTTTGCTCAACGGACATTTGAAATCGCCTGCGCCACAATCATGTTTCGATATCCTTCTACCTGCAGGATGGCCTCTCCGTCTTCGCCATACAAATCAACGTCAAATATCCCCTGGTCATCTTTGCGATCGCGAAATCGGATATGGGCCAGACATTGCTCCCCAACCCGTGCCTGGCGACCGAATCGGATTTCACCGATCCCGGCCGGGATCGCAACCACACCTTCGAGCAGAAACCAAAGGAAAGCACCACACGCGAAAAAGCAGCCATCCAGAAGTGCTGACGGCACGCACCAGCCCGCCCCGCCTCGAACCCCGGCAACGTTGTCCGGTGAGGGAGCCACCAGCCGCGCCCAGCCATCACTGCGTTCATCCACGGTGATCTGACGCAGATTCCGGAACACCGGTCCATGGTAAATGACGACGTCTTCTTCCGGATACCAGACATCATGCCATTCTGAGACCGATGGAGTCGTACAGGAAGCCAGTTTGGGGGGCGTCTCCATAAAGACAACATCAGCTCGCAGATAGGGGCGGTTGGGCTGAAGGACAATGCCACGACGATTGCGGAAGTCACACATCAATTCGCAGCGAACCTGATCGCCATCAGCAACTGCCCGCACGTGTGCAGTTTGTGGTTCGTCTGTGGTGAATCGCAGACCGTTGACAATCTCAATGTTGTGCAGAGCTGCAACTTTGCCATATTTTCCAGTGAGCTCAATTGCGGCTTCGACAAGTGCTTCGATTGCGACCACAACAGGCAGCAATGGCTTGCCTTTGAACAAGTGCTGTTTCAGGAATACATCCTGGCACGGATCGAGTATCAACTCCGCAAGTAATTCTTTCCCAGGGATTTCGGAGATGACCGCATCAATCAACGGAAGTTTTGCCGGCGTCGTTGATGTCGCTCCTTCGGTTGCTGGCGCGATGCGGGTATATCGATCCCGACAAGTTTTCAGTTCTGTAACCAGAATCTCACCTTCCGGCAAGCCGGCTCGCAGTTCTCCGACCAGATGCATTGTTCCTTCACGCGATGGCATGAACCGAATGTCATGCATTTTGCGGATATGCTTCGATTCAGGCCGCATAGCCATACCCACATCGTCCCACGCATGCCAATGAAATGTGGAGGCAACTGTTCCCGGACGTGTCTGACGATACCAGTCAACTAACTTGGCCAGCATATCATTGGCGACACAATAGTCTGTCTGTCCGACTCCGCCAAATCGTCCACTCACAGACCCGAATGCCGCAAAGAATTCCACCGGATCATTGAGAGTCAGTGCCATCAGATTGGCGGCACCATCAACTTTAACCGCTACGGTGCGCGCCACAAGTTCAGGTTTCTTTTTGTCGAATCGAGTAGCCCGTTCAAAACCGGCGCCGTGAATGACGCCCTGGATCGGACCGTCAGTGGATCGGATGGTCTCCAGCAGACACGACAGTGCGGCTCGATCGCTGATATCACAGGCGTGATATGTGGCGTGAATACCGGCATCGGAGAAATCGCGGAGAGTTCGGTCAAGTTCCAGCGCCTTCTCGTAGTGTTCCCATGCCTCGATTGGCTTCCTGCGGTCTGCCAGCGCCTCCTTCATGACAATCGCTTTCAGTTCGCGCCGCAGTTCTTCGGAGGAGTTACGGAACGCATCCGGAATTTCGGGAATCGGTGATGACCCGATCAACTGCAGTCTTGCGCCAAACTGCAATCCAAGTTCCCGCGCCACAACGGCCGTGATTCCTCGAGCCCCGCCGGTAATGAGGACGTTTGCACCTGGAGAGATTTTCCTCGACGTTAATTTTCCGACAGTTTCAACCACCGGCCGCACCACATACCGCATTCCATTCATGTAGCCGACTTCGATTTCGTCATCACGCACGGCAAGTTCCCGACAAAGGTATCGGGCGAGTTCCTCCGGCGATGTGGAGTTCGCACTGTCCACAATTCTGGCATGAAATTGTGTTTCGTGGTGGCCCATCTCCAGTTCCAGATGCACGCCCTTGACCAACCCTGTCAATGCACCACCTTCGACCCCGCGAATGTTGCCCGAGAATCCAAAGTCACCCCCCAATGATGTGGCTGCAATCAATGATCCCTGACTCAGAAGGCGTGCTCCTGACATCAGTTGAAACCATCTCTGGCAAACCAGATACGGCAGCATTACGCCCTGAGACGTACGGGATCGCCAAACTTCGGACTCAAGCGCTGTCTGTGCCTGTTCATCCATGGCGGTCATCAGGAACAAATGTGGAGCAGGGGCGGATTTCCAGAGATTTTCGAGGGCTGCGATTGTGACACTCGGATCTTCAGTCACTGGCAGCAGACACGCTGTGACTCCCTGCGAAGTGAGTTTGGCATGCAATGCCTGACCAGCCCTGTTGTGTCCAAGAATGATGACATTGCCGACTGGCCCCAATGACTTATTTTCGCCCGCCGCCAGTGGTTGCCGAACCATTCGCATCACAAATCGGCTGCAGACACCGACTGTTCCGTCTGGCAGGACAGGATCCGCTGCATTTGCAAAGTCCTCCGACAATTGTTTTTGTTGGATTTCACTGTTCACACCTGCACGATTCTTTCCTGAGGGTGTTGATGGTGCATGCACAACAAATGGTTCAGCAGGAGACTGAAGCAGCAGATTCTGCAGACTGATCCTTGTGAATTGATTCTGGAAGCCGTTGGAAGTCGGCCCACCAGTCACCCACACAGCTGCCTTGGCAGGCTGCATCACGAGGCTGATCTGCGTATCGATCCGCTGAATGGTATGCAGGCCTGGTAACTCGGCCTCTCTTGGCGCTGACTGATCAAAGCGATCTCGCAGGACTGTCTTTGCTTTATCCACAGTCATTCCGACCGCTGTGGTGGCGTCCAGCAATTCCCGGAGTCGATTCAATCGATTGCTTGAATGAGCAGGTGCATTTTCCGTAAATGATTGACGGGTGTGGTTCATTAACTGCTGATGGTTTGCAGCCATGGCCCGCTGCAATTGTGGCTGAACACGCATTCCCTGGCCATCATACTCGACAAAACACACTCGATCTGTTGCCAGATGGCTGAGACACAACGTCCAGGCGCCGGTGAGCCGTGATGATCGCAGCAGGGCCACAGCAGAATCCAGATCGGCTGTCTGCTCAAGGATGTTTCTGATGACGACGGTAATGAGTAGTCCGGACGTCTGAATATTTTCCGGTGCGACATCCACCAATGATGCCGTGCTGACAGCAAGTCCATGCGCATTGATGCCGCTGAGAGTTCCAACTTGTCCTGCGATACCGAATGTCATGTGAGCAATTCCGGTAACAGGACGCCGGAGTTGAATGCTGCGTACAAGACAATCTTTCAACTTCAGGCCACGTGCCAGATCTTCATTCATCGCATGCAGCATTTCACCAGCGGGATTCGCCTGAGTGGACACAGCGAAATGCAGTCCTCCGGCACAAGCGTTGAGATACAACCTCAGGTTGAGTGCAATGAGGCCGCCAACGGCAACGCCCGCACCGTCAGCAATTCCGCGAATTTCCTCCAGTCCTGATGCGCCAAAGTACTGTTCCGCCTGAGCGACAGCGTCGTCAATCCTGGCGAGTTCATCCCACGCCGATCCGGCAAGATCCGCACAGCGACGCAGCACCGTTCGAATCGATTTTGCATAGGCTACACCGTGTTGTTGGCCCATCTCAAAAGAAGTTCCGGTCATCGTCATTGCTGACGGTGCAAAGTGATCAACGATCTGCCTGTCGCTCGCAGCAGGGCTTGTCTCCGGATTGCTTCGATCAATGTTCACCGAGACTGGCTCTGTCTGTCCCATTGCCGCCTGATCATTCAAAGGCAGCTCAATCGCAGGTGCGGCGTTGGCGAATATTTGTGGAAGAGTTTTTTCAGGCCACACATCAGTGGCTCCAATAACTTCCAGACAGACTCTGACGTAGAGCAGTTGCTCCATTCCATTTCGTTTGGGATGATCGCAGCCGACAATCGCAATTGTGCGGCCATTCAGAATCTGGCGATGCAGCCCGGTCAGCACCTGACGCGGGCCGACTTCGACCATTGCGGCAATTCCTTCATCTGCCAATCTTGTCGCGAGGTCCACATAGTTGACCGGTCTGGTCATTTGCAGGACAAGGTTATCCCGAATGTCCACAGGATCTGCCACGTAGCGATTTGTCACGCTGCTCAACAGCGGGATCGATGGCGGACTCAGCGGAATGTCCTGCAGAAATCGCCCAAACGGGATTTTGACTTCTTCCATCAACGGCGTGTGGAATGCTGCCGGAACGTTGAGAATCTTCGCAAGGAAGCCCTGTGCCTTCAGTGCTTCCGCGACCTGCTGAATCGCGGACGCCTCACCGCCGATGACGGTTTGCT
Source organism: uncultured Chitinophaga sp. (assembly GCA_964517865.1). Lineage (GTDB taxonomy): Bacteria > Planctomycetota > Planctomycetia > Planctomycetales > Planctomycetaceae > SXXK01. The sequence goes on along the minus strand of CAZFDW010000001.1, from coordinate 9,940 downwards.
CCGGCGCGTTGAAGTGAGAAACTGACACCTGCCCCGAGTTTTCGCTGCAGATGTTCTCTGCGATTGACGCTCCGGCGTTAGTCGAGACGAGGAGACCGTTGGCATTTCTGCAGGCGTTGATCGCAGCGCAGCGACCACTCGTGGCAATAAGTGCGTCTTCAAACGTCCAGCTGCCAGCGGCAACCAATGCGGCGAGTTCGCCAAAGCTGTGCCCTGCTACACGATCAGCGCGTATTCCTGCAGAAATTACAGCGGAATAGACAATCGTATCCGCGATCAGCAGCGAAAGCTGTGTTTTCCAGACATCGTCGCCCAGTTCATTGCTCACATTCCATGCCAAATCAGCGAACGATGGCAACTGAAGTCGCGCCAGGATGCTGTCGATTTCCCGCAACGTTGCTGCCGCTGCCGGACACTCATCCGTCAGTGACTTCAGCATGCCTTCATACTGAGACCCCTGACCCGGAAACAGGAAAGCCACCAGCGGCTTCACTTCCGGGATTTCGCCGACAAAAATCCCCTTCTCAGCCAGCACGGCCTGAGCACCTGAGTTTGCCAGCTGCTTTGCGGCAAGCGTAAGCTTTGTGCTCAGCGTTTCTGCATTCTCGGCCACGATTGCAAGGCGATATCGCTGTTTCACGTCGTAACAGGAGTTGATGGCAGCCTCAAATGCAAATGTCGGATTCACTGCTGAAGCCGTGGCTTGCTGCTGGAGCTCCGAAAGCGAATTCCCACTCCACCGGACAATTCTCCAGCGCGAAGATTCAGGCTGCCATGCCGACGACACACGCGGTGAGGCCGGCGAGACCGCAGGCGACCGAAGTTCACACGGCTGAGCAGCGGGCCTGGCCATCAGTGACGGACGCTTTACCGAAGGAGCTGGCATCGGGACACGTGTCGCCCCTTCCACAATCAAATGGTATGCGACATGATGATTTGCGTACGAAGTGATGCCTGCAAACATTCTTCCGTTGACATTCACTGGTGGAATTCGGCTGGGTGCGTTGCACGGGCGCACAATCTTTGCGTTATCTCCCAGTTCTGAAATCGGTGACTCAAGCCCCACAGATGCGGACATTTCGGCATGATTCAGTTGCGAGACGGCTTTGATGAGTGAGGCCATCCCGGAGCCACCGCCGATGTTCCCCATCTGGCCGGCGACGCTTCCGATGGGCAGCGGCTCCGGACGGGATTCGGCTCCATAGACGTCAGCGATCGCCAGAATCTCATCTCTGTCCCGATCGGGTACGCCGCTTGAACCGGCTTCAATAAATGCAATATCCTGCGGGGTCAGTCCGGCAGAATGCAGTCCGCGACTCAAGGCATTACGCAGCGCCTCACGTCGTGAATCTGAACGAGCGACGCCAAGTCCGCGAATGATGCCATGAATCCGGTCTCCATCACGTTGTGCATCAGCGAGACGCTTCAGAATGACCGCGCCGACGCCTTCTCCAGGAACAGATCCCGTCGCGCGCGAATCAAATGGAGCGTGCGGTTCGCCGACCGACAGCAGTTCGTGTTGCTTCAGGCCTTCGAATGTGGGAATTCCCATCGCGCGCTGCCCGGACGCACAAATCATCATATCGCAGTCGCCAGCCAGCAGGACGTCTGCACAACACTCAATCGCGGACAAGGACGAGCAGTCGCCAGCGTCCAGTGCGACTGCTCCTCCCATCAGGTTGAACGTCTTTGTAATTCGTGATGCCAGCGTACTGGCCGTAAAGCTGCCGGTTTCATCAATGAGCGCTGGCATGTGCTCTAACAGGATGTTTTCATATTCTGCGCAGATCTGATTGATCTTTTCTGTGGCCACGCCGCGATTCTGCAGCGCCTCTGACAACCGTTTCTGAAAATCCGTTAAGCGCAGGCCGGCCTGCAGCTGATCGGCGAATTCGCCTCCGAACACAATCCCGACAATGACGCCGGTCCGATTTCGATCGAATGGCTTAGCATCATAGCCGGAATCTTTCAGGGCCTGATCCGCAGCATCCAGTAACATGAACTGCAACGGGTCGGCACTGGCGATCTGTTTTGGAGGAACTTTGTGACGCTTCCAGTCGTATTCATAGTCATTGATGAAACCGCCTGTTGCGGTCGGTACTTTCCAAAGTTCATGCGACGCAGCATCGTACGCCAGATTTTTTTTCCAGCGTTGCGGAGCAACTTCAGATTTTTGGTCGCGTCCTTCACGAAACACGTCCCATAAATGATCTATCGTTCGTGCGCCTGGATAGATTGCTCCCATTCCAACGATCGCCAGTGCTCCTTCGTCACTCAGATTGTCGTCCGTTGCGGCAATCAGTTGCTTCACTGGCGGCGAGCTGACGGGATGTGTGGAAGTTGCCACGGGAAGATGTTCACGCACGGCAATATGGACGTTCAACCCGCCAATCCCGAATGCGTTAACGGCCGCCATGCGGGGAATGTTCGGGGCAGGACGTTTCCATTCCAGCGCCTGTGTCGGAACAAAGAAGGGGAGCTCCTCCCAATTCACGGTGCTGTTGAGCTGCTGCACATTGATCTGCGGTGGGATTTTCCCGTGTTTCATCGCCAGCACAGTCTTCAGCAGACTGGCAATCCCTGCTGTCTCGAGAGTATGACCAATATTCGCCTTCACACTGCCAATCGGAATCTTCGTATGCGGTGGAAACTGTCCATGAGCGGACTTTGCCATGGCTGCCAATTCGGTCGCGTCGCCGACCTGCGTTGAGGTGGCATGCATCTCCAGATACTGCAGATCACGAAATTCGATTCCGTGACCATAGGCTCGCGAGATGGCTTCAATCTGCCCCTCCTGTCGGGGTGCCCACAGACTTTTTCCTTTGCCGTCCGACGACACTCCCAGACCGCAGATGACCGCCTGAATGCTGTCGCCGTCGGCCATCGCCCGCTCCAGTGTTTTTAACGCCAGCACGACGTATCCGCCTGCAGCGACTAACCCTGCGGCCTTCTCGTCGAAGGGCATTGAGCCAACCGCACTCAGAGTCTGAGCCTGTGAAAAAACCACGAGTGTGTCGCCGTGAACATACGATGCACCGCCAATGAGTGCCATGTCAACGGCACCTCGCTGCAAAGCGCGAATGCCGTGCCCCAGCGCTCGAAACGAGGAAGCACATGCTGCGTCGAAAGCGATTGAAGGTCCATCCAGGCCAAACGCCTGCGAAATCAAACCCGGGCCATGATTCGCATAGGATCGCATCCTTGTCAGCGGATCTCCAGCCTTGTAGTCCTTGCGCACAGAGTGCACGATCTCCCGAATGATGGCATCCTTTTCACCGGGTGGTAACTGATCCAGCTCCCGAATCTCCCGGAGATACTCCGCTGTCTGCGCGATCATGCGGGCGTAAACAACCTGCCCGATGTGGGCGCTGGGTGGCGTGTGCCCAACGTAAACCCCCACATTCCGATTTGGCAAGGCATAGGGATTGAGTCCTGCATCCCGGCAGGCCGATGCCGCGACGGTGCACAGCGTAATGTGTGCTGAATGAGACTGGTCGATGAGCGATTGAGAAACCGGACAATCGATCTGCGAAAACTGCTGCTCCTGAGCCACACCTCCCAGGCAGGAATATGATCGCGTACGAATTCCCTTTTGAGGCGCGTACTGCAGTTCGCGATCCATGCGATCCGGCGGCAGTTCTCCCAACGCACTTCGGCCTTCGATCAGCAGTTGCCAGAACTCATCCACATTGTCTGCACCCGGAAGGCGACAACCCATTCCGATAATGGCAACTGGCTTTTCGGAGAAACGACTCATCTGATTTCCTCTACTGTAAAAATATCGGAACGCCGACTCCGCGTCTCAGCAGAGACGCGCGCACCATCATCCATTCGATGAACCGGCGCGCAGCGTGTCTCGGAATCGCAGGGAGCTGAGCATTCCACAGGTGAGAATGTCCAGCCTAATTCTTTTCCTGCGCGAGAAGGTTCAGAACATCCCGCAGTGTCCGATAGTCGTCGAGTGACATATCGTCCGTGATCTGAATCTGCACGTCCAGATTTTCAGCAAGTTCGCCGAACAGCTGAGCCTTCTTAATGCTGTCGATTCCAAGATCAGCTTCAAGGTCCGCATCCAGTTCCACCATTTCCTGCGGGTAACCGGTTTGTTCGACGACAAAGTTTACAAGGAATGCTTCCAGCTCTTCACGCGTCAGACTGGACGCCGACGGCTTTGTCGAATCACTGACATCCTGTCCTGTCGCAGCAGAAACAGAAGCTCGAATCGGTGCGGCCATGGCAGCGCCCGTGACGGTCGCGACAGGAGTTGCACCTGAAGGCACGTTTTGTCGTGGTTCCTCACGCTTTAAGTCCGCCGAAAATGACCTGGCCGACAGTGGAATTTGCGGTACCGCGACCTGCTCTGCCGCCGCTGAGTCAGTCGCAGCGGATTCAAGGGCCTGGAGAACGTGACGCAGAGTCGGGAAGTCATCCAGAGACATCTCTTCCGTGATTCTGATCTGAATATTCAGTTGTTCGGCCAGCTCACCAAACATCTGGGCCTTTTTAATACTGTCGATCCCAAGATCAGCCTCAAGGTCGGCATCCATTTCCACCATTTCGGGCGGATAGCCGGTTTGTTCTACCACAAAATTCACCAGCAAATGCTGAAGATCGGGAGAGTTAAGTTTTGATGTTGTAGTCGTGGTCGTGCGAATCGGCGTCTCCGGTGCAATTGTCGATGCTGGCGAGGAGGCCACTTCGGTATTCTCGATCGCGGCCGAAGCGTCCGTTTCGTTCGCGGCTTTCCTGAGAAATTCTGTGATGTGTCGCAGCGTCGGAAAATCATCGAGCGACATGTCTTCGCTGATATTGATCTTCACATTCAACTGCTCGGCCAGTTCGCCAAGCATCTGTGCTTTTTTGATACTGTCGATACCCAGATCAGCCTCAAGGTCTGCGTCCAGCTCAACCATCTCCTCTGGATAACCTGTTTGCTCGACGACGAAGTTGACCAGAACAGCTTCGAGTTGAGAGATGTCAATATTCAGTTTTTCAGGCGATGCTGAAGTCACTGCAGAAATTGTCTCTGCCTCAGGCTTTTCTGCCGCAGGCGCAATGGTCTGAGGCGGTTTTGAATTCACCGCCCGTGCGATCCCATTGTTGCCTGGGGCTGGTTGTCGCTGCACCGGTGCTGATGACGCAGCCGACCTGGCAGCGGGATCAGTGACCCTGGTCATGGCCTGCCGCCGACTAAGTTCTGGATCTGTGGCCCGAACGGCAGTCCGCAAATCTGCACGCAGCGCTTCCTTTCCACCGTTCGCAGCGACTGCAACGCTGTCGGGCCGTTCCTGGCCCGCCAGGTGGCGCATCTTTTCTTTGCGTCGCGTCGTTGCATCAAAATGGACGATTTCAGGCTGACCACTGCTGTCCCCCGACAAAGCGGCACCTGAGCTCTGACTCTTAAATGCTGAGATCACAATTCTCCTCCCCCGCTTTTTTGTTTTCCTCTATCGACAGTTCTTCGCCGCCCGAGAGGTTCCTCTGGAACGCCGACACCCGGTTCAAACCTGCGTACTCACAGGATCTCCGCAACAAGCTGACTCCGCCGTACCCCTCTGGCTGAGTCTGTTACCGGAAATCAGGTCCTGCATTCCGTGCAGAATCTGAGACATATGCGCCTCGGCTCCCTCGATGTGAACAGATCCAAGATGCACCGCCTGTTCCACAGTTTTCAATCCGGACAGCAATTCGGCAAAACATGATGTATTCAGATAAATAATCGCGGTGCAGCTGTCACTGATTCCCACTTCAGCGTTGACGACACGACCGTTCTGAATCCCGAGTTGCCATTGACCGCCACCATTTCCACTGACACTCAGACCGACAACTGCTGTGTGAGATCCTGACTCATCTGAATTTCGCTCGGCATTCAACATTGGCAACAGACAGGAATCCACATCCGTATTCAACTTTGCGGCTCGAGGCTTCGGCCATCCGAAATTCGATTCAATCGCAAATTTGCACTGCCGCTGAAGCAACTCGGCATCAACTTCCGGGCACGGTAAATGTGGCGCGGCGGCCAGCGTGTTAGCACAATCAAATTCCGGATCGTCCCCCCAATACGAACGGTAGACCAGCATCTGCTCATAAAAGTACTCACCGAATTTGTCAAAATCGATTGATGTCTGAGCAGCCTTGCTCGTCATTGATGTGTACTTGATGAAAGAATCTTCTATGGCTTGCTGCATCACCGCGACAGGCACGGACTGCTTCGGTGTCAGATGATATGTCTGGCCGTGATGCCTGGACTGACAGTAGATGTGACTCATTACCGCAGCGACCCAGTCCACTGGCACCAGATTCTTCTTTTCGTGCCCGGTTGTGTTGAGTACGTGCCGCATCAGGTGCGAACCCGCCGTCCGAACGCCAATTTCCAGTTCATCCCGGCTTACTCCCACCGCCCCGGTCCTGGCCATCAGCGTTGAGACAAGCTTCAGAGGAACGTAGAAACCATGAAACGTCGTCGTGAATCCAGTCTTTGCATCGCCCACAATAATGCCGGGACGATAGACCGTCAGGTCGGTCAGGAAATCTGCCGCACGAACCAGTTTCTCGGATTCAAATTTACTGATTTCATAGTCGTTGCCGTGCTCCTGCCCGACGTCGAGCTCTGACTCGAGGATTCGACCGCGACGGGTGCCGCAGACATAGGCTGTTGAAACGTGGTGGAATTCACGTATATCAGTCTTACTGCAGAATTCCAGGACGTTTCGAGTCCCATTCAGATTCGAAAGGTAAGGCTCTTCGTCCCGCCCGTTGCCGTAAAAAGTCAGGCTCGCAGCGTTGTTCATAAACGCATGACAATGTGTCTGCACCCATTCTGTATCTCGGGCGGACAGGCCAAGGTCGGCACGTTTCAAATCACCCTCAAGAATGACCGGACGGGGTAAAGCATATCCAGCTTCCTTCTCCCAACGTCCGATCAGGGACTCCATGCGCTGTTGAGCGGACTCCATGCGTGTTGACCTCGTCAACACGGCCAGATTGACCCTGGATCGCATTAAATCGCGAAGTAAGTAAGCTCCAAGGAGCCCTGTAGAACCTGAGAGAAACAGATAACTCATATCAATATCCCAATGCTACCAGCAATAATCTGCCCGCGAGGATTCCCAGGAGTGGCACCTGATTTTCACTCCGCCATGATCACACAGATTGACTGCATTCATTTGGACTGAATTCATTCAAAAAGACGGCATTTTTCCACGTACCGATCAACAATCGCCAAGATTTGAATTTGTTCACTGGCTGCAAGCTAGCGTAGCATTCGCAGACTATCAATAAAATTCACCCCCTTTAACCACTGCCTCCCATTGTGACATCAGAGTGCCGTACAATCCCGCATGATCGCATATTTCCATAGGGAGGACATTTCTGTCCTCCCAACCCGCCATCAGTCCATCTCAAACATCTCATTATTCCCGGTTTTACATCTTATTCATGCAACGAGATCGGCACTCAGGCTATCTTGAACGCTGTAAAGAACGGAGCAAGATCATTCCACTGAAGGATTTGCAGCATTGAACGTTCAGGCATTGATTCGTGTGTGGCGTCAGATTGACGTAACAATTTGCCACATTGGCCGTCGCGCCGTGTGTAGCAGACCCAAAAGTATTGCAATCGCTGCCCTCGGAGGGTCTGGCGGGAACTTGACTGCCCGAATCACATTGATGAGTTCCAATGCAGGAATGGTGAACAAAACTGAAAGCAGTCCCCGTATGGCCCTCGACTACGCAGATGAACCGCAACCGCGATTGCCACGAGGAGAAATACTGCGAAAATCACTGCACATGTCGCCCGGACTTATCCCGTTCCTGATGAAGGATATGCCCCACCTTGATCCTTTAGACAAGGCTGCACTGGTGTTTCTCACCGTGGTGAGTCTCGTGCTGACCATCATTTTTCTGGCCGTATTTCGCCTGGTTCGCCGCCCGGGAGAACGCAATCTGCTCAGCGCTGCGCTCAGCTATCCGGCAACCGTGGTCGGGACGATCGTGTTGTTCCCTGCCAACCTGGAGTATGCCTGTGTGGTAGTCACCATTCTGGCATTTGGGGATGGGTTTGCCTGGTTGTGTGGCCGTTTGTTCGGAAAAACGCGGCTGCCCTGGAACAGGCAGAAGACCTGGCTCGGATCGTTGGGCTTTATCGTCTTTTCCGGACCGGTAGCATCTCTGGCCTTCTGGCTGGAAGCCAAGCCGCAAGTCTCCATCATGACCGCAGCTGCGTGTGGCTTCTCTGCCGCTATCGCCGGGGCGATTGCCGAATCGCTGGATGTGAAACTCACTGACAACCTTCGGGTGGGGCTGGCAGCGGCCTGCACCGTAGCGATGACAAGCTTTTGGCTCTCATAAGAACCGGGTCCGGTCAACAGTACGGCACGTTCACCGGCGTGGCGTGTGGAATTCATCAACGGGATGAATGCAAAATCCCGCTGTCAGGCAAACAAGCCCAGCCAGCCTCGACGGCGGCCAACGAAGGAAAACACTTCGTCCAGCAATCCCGCAGGCAGTCGATCGACAGCGGTGACAAGTTCATCATGATACTTGGCCACGAAATGATCAACCACCTCCACCGCCTGCTCGCGATATTGGGAAGGCAGGCGATCAATCACATCGGAGATCGTTTCGGTTATCGCATCATGCCATGCAGGCAAAGAACCGGACTCGTCCGCTGTCGGACTGGCGGAGTCATCAACGATTGAAGTATTGACGCTTTCAGGCCCGCTCAGAATGCTCTCAATCCCCGGCGGAAGTGATTCGACCTGGCACTCGTGATTTTGTTCGACGAAATCATCAACAAATTGCTGTGTATCGGATCCGTCAGCATCGGAAATCGAACTCACGACATCATCGAGCACTTCGGTCAGCGGTTCGTGCCATTCGGGAACTGATGTCAGTGTCTCAGTCTGCGAGTTCACCTGTGGCGTGACACTCGCTGTCACAGGCGCAGCCGCACTATAACCGGAAAGTCTGTTCAGTAGAGTCAAGACCGGTGCAGGAATCGCCGCCACGAAATCATCGTGAAATTCTTCAACGACAGAATCAACAGCGTTGTGAACTGCTGACCGATAATTCGAAGGAACGGCAGCATCAATGAAATTGTCAATGCGCTCGGTCAACTTAGTATGCCAGGCTGGCAATGGTTGAGTTGGCTCTGCTGACGAAAGAAGGCTGTTTAATTGAGACTGATAGCGTGCCGGGACAGAATTTCGGATCAAATCACTGATACCATCTGTCAGCACGCCGTGCACCGCAGGCTGATGATGTAGCAAATGGCTCCAACCCGCAAGTGATGCTGACACACCACTCAACATCGCTCTGGATTCAAGACTCTCGGCACGCGAAACCATTGCAGCCACATGAGTGCCAGGACGACATCGTCGGCTGCGGCCCATGAGAGTACGGCCAAGTGCGTTCGCAATCAAATCTCGTAGCACATGCATCGTGATCAGTCTCCCGATTCTGTCGTAATCCTGAGCTTCAGTGTGATGCACAAACCGCCGACCGATTCGCAGTAGTCACCACAACTGCGGAATTCGCGAACAGCTTCGCCTGACTCAAATTACCCAAAACCCCCTGTCCTAACCAGCGACCTAATCCTGCATCTTCATGTTTTTCTGAAAACCAGAACCTGCCGTGAGCTGATCCCAGCCAATAACACGTCTCTCGGGCTTGATTGCCGATCATTTTCCGGGGTTGGGTTTTCGCTGACGCCGCACACCTCGCCGCATCAACGAAAAAACGCCCGGCACAGAAGACTGTGCCGGGCGTGTGCGTGTTTCATGATCTGCCCTGAATTCACAATCAGCCGAATTCCGGGCGACGGCATTCGAGTTGTTCTTTCAGGCGAGCAACGATGCTGGAGTGCATCTGGCTGACGCGGGATTCTGACAATCCCAGTGTGTTGCCGATATCCTTCATCGTGAGTTCTTCGTAGTAATACA